>JBGVAK010000171.1:0-13545 GCA_045224495.1 Christensenellales bacterium | reverse complement strand
CTTCTCTCAATGGTGTCCCAACCTAAACCGCCCTCGCGTGGCGGCTGATGTAGAAGAGGGCCAGGGCGCCGGGGCCCACGTGGCTGCCGGTGACGGGCTCGTAGGGGACCGTCAGGATGGGCAGACTGGGGAACTTGGCCCGGATGCGGGCGATCAGGGCCTGGGCGTCGGCGGCGCAGCCCGCCTGGGCGATGCCCACCCCGCAGGCGTCCTGTTCGTCGATGTTCTCGATGAGGTCGTCCGCCAGGGTGCGGATGGAGGCCTTCCGGCCCACGGTCTTGTTGGTGACCACGATCCGGCCCTCCTCGTCCCCCCGCAGGATGGGCTTGATGTTGAGGACGGAGGCGATGACCGCCTTCATGCGGGAGATGCGGCCGCCCCGCTGCAGATACATGAGATCGTCCACGGTGAAGATCTGCATCATATGGGTCCTGAGCCGGTCCAGCTCCTGGATCACCTTCTTTAGGTCGCTCCCGGCCTTCTGAAGCTTTTGCGCCGCCAGCACCAGCAATCCCTCCCCCAGGGACGCGCCCTTGGTGTCGAAGGCCACGATGCGCCGGGTGGGATACATCTCCCCTACCTCCCTGGCCGCCAGGGCTGAGGCCCCATAGGCGCCGCTGATGCCGGAGGACATGCCGATATAGAGCACGTCGTTGCCCGCCTGGGCCTCCCGCTCGAAGACCTCCCGAAAGGCTTCAGGATTGATCATGGAGGTGGTGGCCGTGCCGCCGGCCTTCAGATCCTGATAATAGGCGTCGTAGGGAAAGGCGTCCGTATCGAGACAGCACTGCTCCGCCCCGCCGTTATGGATGAAATGGAAGGGCAGCACGCCGATGCCCAGCTTCTTGCACAGTGCTGCGGGCAGGTTGGCCGAGGTGTCCGTCCAAATATGAAAAGCCATATCGCTCGTCTCTCCTTATCTAATAACTATTATTATATTAAACCATCCATATTATTCTGTCAACTGATTCACGAAAATGTTTCATTTGTATATTTTTGTGTTCACTCTTGTCACAATGTTTTGGAAGGAGTATACTGATACATCATATCATGTGAGGAGAATCAGGTATGGCTTATGACGTGAAGCTCATCGGCGCCAAGCTCCGCCGGTGGGAGAACTATCTCAACGACTTCCGCCTGCCCCAGTGGGACGAACTGCCTGACATGGATCTGTATATGGACCAGGTGGTCATGCTGCTGCAGCGATATCTCAACTTCCTGCCCGAGGACGAGCATGGCAACGCCGCCATCACCGCCAGCATCATCAACAACTACGTGCGGCTGAAGATCATGCCGCCCCCGGTGAAGAAGAAGTACACCCGGGTCCACATGGCCTACCTCATCATGGTCTGTTCCCTGAAGCAGAGCGTGAACATCCCCTACATCCAGAAGATGCTGCCCCTGGGCCTCCCGGAGGCGGAGGTCCGCCGCATCTACGAGGGGTACGTGAAGACCCACCACGACATGTGCCTGGCCTTCGTGCAGTTGGTCCGGGCCGCCGGGGACGACGTCCTGCACAGCCCCGCCGCCCAGAGCGAGGACGTGGAGCGGCTGGTCTACTCCTCCGCCATCGTCTCCGGCTTTTCGAAGCTCCTGACCGAGAAGCTGGTCCACCTGGAGGGCGAGACCCTGGACAGCCTCCCGGAGAGCAAGACGAAGATAAGGAAATGATATAAAGCCCGCACCTTTTCTTGAAGGAAAAAGTGCAACCCAAAGAACTTTAAGAAGAGGGAGGTTTTTACGCCTCCCTCTCAGTATATTCTCAAGTTTCTCTTTTTGGGCGACTTTTTCTCTTTTTCGAAAGAGAAAAAGTCGCAAAGAAAAAGGGTTATGCCCTCAATGGTCCGACTTCAGGCCCGCGCCGCACATGGTGATGAGGGCGTCGGGGGTGGGGCCGTAGAGCTCCACATAGCGGCGGTAGGCCGCATAGTTGGCGGCGGTGGTGTGCTCGATATAGACGCCCTTGCCGGCCAGGAAGGAGCGGGCTTCGAGAATTTTGTCCTCCGGGGCATGGACGAAGCGGACGTTGTGCTTCCTGGCGTAGGCCAGTATCTCCTCCCCCCGCATGGGCTGACCGATGGCGATGCCCTCGGCGATGGTGGGCTGAGGCGCGATGGCCGCCGGGTGATCCAGCCCCTGCTCCATGGCCTGAAGCAGCGGGTCGCAGGTCTCCGTCTGGAGCGCGATGACCTGGGGGAAGGCGTCGATGCAGCCCGATGATTGCAGCTCCTCCAGGGCCTTCATGGCCCCCAGGAACAGGGTGCCGTTGCCCACGGGGATGACCAGATTGGCGGGGATGCGATGGAGCTGCTCGTAGACCTCGTAGATATAGGTCTTGGTGCCCTCGTAGAAGAAGGGGTTGTAGACATGGTTGGCGTAGTAGACGCCCTCACGCTCCACCTTCTCCCGGCACACGTCGGCACAGTGGTCCCGGCTGCCGGGGACAATGGTACAGGTGGCGCCATGGGCCCGGATCATATCGATCTTTTTGGGGCTGGTGCCGTCCTTCACAAAGATCTCGCAGGCGATGCCCGCCCGGGCGCAGTAAGCCGCCACGGCGTTGCCCGCGTTGCCGGAGCTGTCCTGGACCACCCTGTCCACGCCGATGGCCTTGGCGTGGGCCACCACCACCGCCGCGCCCCGGTCCTTGAAGGACAGGGTGGGCATGAAGTAGTCCATCTTGAGCAGCACGTTTTCATCCAGGCGCACGATGGGCGTCATGCCCTCGCCCAGGGAGACCTCCCGCCAGGCGTCCCCGTAGAGGCCCATAAAGGGGTGGTAGCGGAACATGCTCCACTCGTTTTTGTCCACTTTATCAAGGTCGAACTTCGGCGGCGTATAGTCCAGTTTCCACAGGCCCCCGCAGTCGCACTTGGGCTTTCTCGTGGTGACGCTCTCCCGCTTTCCGCATTTAGCACATACGTATTCCATACTTATTTCTCCTTTTCTGCGATCGCTTCTATTTCCACCAGTGCCCCGTGATGCAGCTCCCGGGTGGGCACGATGACCCTGGCCGGCTTATGCTCGCCGAAGAAATCGGCGTAGATGTCGTTCACCGTGTCCCAGTATGCCATGTCGGGGATGTATACCCGGCACATGACCACGTCCGTTTTGGCAAGGCCCGCCGCCGTCAGCACCCGCTCCACATTGCCGAGAGCCGCTTTCGTCTGCGCCTCGATGCCGCCCGCCACCAGTTGGCCCGTTACCGGGTCCATGGGCAGCTGTCCGGAGATATACAGGGTATTCCCTACCAGCACGCCCGGAGAATAATGTCCCTTCTTGTTGGCGTTCCCTGCGATCAGCTTCACTGTTTCTGCCTCCTTAGCTCGTCCAAATAACTGTATATGGTGACCTCTTTGACGCCGAGGCCCTCGGCAGCCTGTTCCACGCTTCCCTTCATGAGGAAGATGCCCTTCTCTTCCATGAAGCGTACCTTCGCCAGCCGTTCCTCCCGCGTCATCTGTCCCGGAGGCTTGTCCCCAACGATGCTACGGATGAGGCCGGACACCATGTCGGCGATATGCTCCGGCTGCTGCTGAGATCGGCTTGACGCCGCCGCAGCCGCCTCCGGGGGCAGCCACTGACGCAGATGCTCCATCTGCGCCTGTGCGCGCGTGGTGTCCAGATTGATGCACATGGCTCCTGCCAGCTTGCCCCCTTCATCCCGGATCAGGAGCGTGGAGGAGCGGATCAGCTTGCCGTTTGGCGCGGTGAAGAAGTAGTTGGCAACATAGTCCTCCTTCAGCTCCTCAGACAGGATCACCTGCTTCACCAGCTGATCGAAGCTCTGGCCCACCTGCCGACCCGTAACGCTATCGTTGGCCACATACACTACGGAGCGTTCCGGAACGGTCAGGTCATGCAGGACCACCTCGCAATCGGACCCAAAGGTCGCCGTCAGCATATTCGCTATGGCCACATAGGGCTGTAGCAGCGGCTGTATCCCCATGTCATCCACCTCCTTACGGGACCAGTATATAGAATATTTTCTATATTGTCAAGAATTATTTACATAAAAAGTCGCTCCATTTTGGGGGAGCGACTTTTCGGCAGGTTTGGAACAGGATCAGTACACAACGGGCGGCGTCCAGTAGACGCTGCCGTAGATGTCGGTCAGGCGGTAGCTGACGCTGAGGGAGCCATCGTTGTCCAGCTCCAAGTATTCCACCGTCAGGCTCTTGCCCATGGTGAAGGGATCGCCCAGGGTGTAGCTGCCCTCGAAAGCGCCGTCGTAGGCGTAGTAGTCGCAAAGGAGCTGGATGCTGTCGCCCTGCTCCAGGGGGATGCTGCCCTTGCCCAGGGTATCGGTCTCCCCTTCGTAGAGGGGATCGGCGCCCAGGACGGCGATGTTGCCCTCGGCATCGATGAACACCACGATGTTCAGCATCATCGTCTCGCCCTCTCGGGTGATCCTGGCGGGGATACGGCCGAAGGTGCCCTCCTCCCCTGCCTCTGTCATGTAGAAGGCCGCCACGTGGCCGTCCACGCAGAGCCAGGTGCCGTCAAAGCCCAGGATGAGGTCGTTGTCAGCATCGAACTGCAGGTAGTTGTCATAGCCGAGGTCGATATAGCCTTGACCGTCGTCCACGAACGCGTTGACGGCAGCGGTCTCGATGAGGGCCCACTCCGCGTCGGTCAGGACCAGGGTGGGCGTGCCGTTCTTGTCGGTCACCGTGATGCGGGCAGGATCCAGGCGGTTGCCCGCGATGTCCGCAGCCTTGCTGGCGATAAGATCGGTGTCCAGCCAGTCGAGGCTGGCGGGCATGGACCGGCCGGAGAAGGCGGAGAGTAGATCCATGATGGTGGAGGCGTCCACGCTGTTGCCGGCAGAATAGGTGCCAGAGCCGGCGCCCGTGGTGTACTGGCCCAGCAGGGAGCCCAGGGGCGACGAGGAGCCGTAAGGGGAGCTGCCGGAGGAGCCGTAGGAGGAGCTATCCATGAACCCGCCCAGGAGGGTGCTCAACAGGTCCCCGCCGGAGGAGTAGGAGCCGTAGTCGTACTGGCTGGCGGAGGAGGCGAACTGGCCGCCCTGGCCCACGCTGGCAAAGCTCTGGATGCACTTGACGTACTCGGAATCGACGCCCAGACTGTTGTAGCTCTTGACGCCGTTCAGGGTCTCATAGGGGAAGTAGACGGACACGCCGTAGGCCCGGGTCATGGTGGTCTTGTTGTAGGTCACGCAGCCCTTCAACGCGGCGGCCAAGGTCTTCGCTTCCGCGGTGCCGATGCGGTCGCAGAGGTCGATCATGTCCACCTGGTTGATCCGGCTCTGGCGAGCGAACTGACGGGCGTTGGCCCGAGCATCGGCCACCTGCCGATACCCGTTGCCCTTGATGAGGGTGTTGGTGGCGGTGGAGAAGTTCCGAAGGGCCTGGGGCACGGTGCCCTGCATCTTGGCAAGGTCCAACACGCTCAGGGTCACCTGAGCGTTCGCCTGGGCCCGGGTGCTGGCGGCGACGAAGGTGTCCACGATGGTCTTGCCGATGCTCTCCGTGGAAACGGAGGTGTTTTTAGAGAGCTGGGTGAGCCAGTCGGTGTAGTACCAGCCGGTGCCGGGCTCGGATTCCTCAGAGGCGATCATGTAGTCCGCGTAGTCGTTGCAGACCATGGCCGTTTCCAGGGTGGCCATGAGACAGGCATCGAAGCCGATCCAATCGAAGACGCAGCCGCCCTTCTGCAGAGCCGCGGCGATCTCCGGCAGGGTCATGGTGTCGGTGGCGCCGAAGCCGCTCCCCTGCTTCTCGTCGTAGCCGTAGCCGGAGAGGGAGCCGCCGCCGTGATCCCAGAAGATCAGGATGTTCCGATCCGCCGGGAAGTTCTTTTTGCAATACTGGATGAAGGCGGCCAGGTTCTCCGGATCCGTCATGGCGGCGGTGCCGAAGTTGTCCTCGAGGCGCCGAAGGCCCCCAGTCTGGACCTGATAGACCTGGTTCCTGGCACTGGAGATGACGTTGTTCTTCCAGGCCCGGCAGCCGCCGGTCTCCACGATCACGTTCACCTTGTCGGAGATAGTGGCCTTCACCATCTCACCGAGGTCGCTGGTGCCCATGCCGTACTTGGATTCCAGGTCCGTGCCGCACATGTAGATCATGACGGTGACGGTGTCCCTGCCGTTGCCCAGGGGCACGACGCGCTTGGCGCGGGCCTCCCCCACCACGGGGGCGGCGGTGATCACGGGTGCTTCTGTGTAGACCGGGGCCTGGGTGACGACGGGGGCCTGGGTGACGACGGGGGCTGCGGTCACCACGGGCGCCTGGGTGTAATAGGGCACGCTGGTGGCCTGGGAGACCTGGGTGTTGGTCTCGGGATAGTAGGAGGATACGTCGGTGCCGGAGAGGCTGCCGCACCGGCCCGTCATGACCCCAAACACCGCCACCACGGCGATGACGATGAGGGCAAGGCGCCGATACTTCTTGGGCAGGATCATGAGCAGGGCCAGAAGCCCCAGCTTGCCGGCGTTGGAACGCTCGCCGCCTCTGTCTTCGCCGGGACGCTGATCAAAGCTCCCCGTGCGGCCGCTGCCCGTGCCCACAGGACGGGAGGATACCTTCTCCCCCTTCCCCGCGCTGGCGGAACCGGAGCCGACTTTTTTACCGTGACCAAAGGGCCGTTTGTCTTCCATGATCGGATGCTCTCCTTTTCATGCAATGGTTTGGAAATAGTATACCTTTTTGGCGATGAAAACGCAAGAAAAATCAACGCTCCCCGGCACTGGAGAGTGCCAGGAGCATTTGGCTGGGCCCATAGAAGGCCCACATCATGTTGAAAGGGATGTCGTGAAGGGTCTTGAGCAGCGGAAAAGCCCCAAGATCCAGGTACAGGGCAGCGTTGTTCACCGCCACGAAGAGGTCGCAGCCCAAAAACAAGGTCATGCCCAGGGTGAAGAGAAGGTTTCGGGGGCTAAGCCAGCAGAAGAGGACCGTGGTCAACAGGAGGGAAGCGTACACCGCGCATAAGAGCAGGAGCGTGTCCGCACCCCGGGCTACGATGACGGCCACCACGAGGAGCGTCCCCGCGGTCCCCGCCAGGACGAGGCCGTGGACCAGCCGCCGCCGGCCCTCCTCCAGCAGGAACAGGCGCACCGCCCAGAAGAGCTGAGCCAGACAGAAGATGGCCATGCCCGGGAGCCATTGCTCTTCCTTCAGGGCCACCAAAAAGAGGTCCGCCCCCGCCGTACAGAGGAGGGCCAGGACGCACAATAGCCCGTCCAGGCTGACGCTTCGATGGCCGCAGGCAAAGGCGAAGCACAGGACCACCAGGGCATATTCAAAGAGGCGGCACAACTCGCCGCCCGGATAGATCAGCAGGAACAGGGCGCACAGACACGCGCCCGCCACCAGGAAGGCCACGGTGCCGAAGGTCCGCGTCAGGATGCTTTGCTTCAGTTTTCGCCGTTTCCGTTTCGTTTGAGATCCTCCGCCCGCAGGCCCGGCCCCGGGTCCCCCAGCCGCCAGTGCTTGCGGCAGAGGCCGATGTAGGTGTCGTTGGCGCCCAGGACCACCTGCTCGCCCACCTTGGTGATGCTGCCCTTGCCGTCCAGCCGGGCGTTCTGAGTGGCCTTCTTGCCGCACCAGCAGATGGTCTTCACCTCCTCGATGGCGTCGGCCCTTGCGAGGAGCCAGTGGCTGCCCTCGAAGAAGTTGCCCTGAAAATCGGTTTTAAGGCCGTAGCAGATTACGGGCACGTCGTACATGTCGCAGATGTAGGCAAAGGTCTCCACCTGCTCCTTGGTCAAAAACTGGGCCTCGTCCACGATGATGCAGTCATATTTGCCCGCCTTCACCGCCTCCAGGTCCATATCCTCCACCAGCGTGCACTCCGCCTCCAGGCCGCAGCGGGACAAGATGCGGTGCACCCCGTCCCGGGTATCCGTGGATGGCTTCAGGAGCAGGACGCTCTTGCCCCGTTCGAGATAGTTGTACCGCACCATGAGGGCGTTGGCGGTCTTGCTGGAGCCCATGGCCCCGTATCGAAAATACAGCTTTGCCATACGTACCGTTCCTCTCCTTGGATAGGTCCAGTATAGCCTATACGAGGGAGAATGTCAAAATCGAAAAAAGGGGTTGACTTACGCCATTGCTTCGGGTATAATCTGTCGGTGTGCTGGTGATTTTTGCACCTATGTTGGCTCAGGAGGGGAGGGAGAAAAATGGAAGTCAGAGTCGGAGAAAACGAATCCCTGGAAAGCGCTCTCAAGCGTTGGAAGCGCAAGTGCGCCCGCAGTGGCGTCCTCGCCGAGGTCCGTCGTCGTGAGCACTACGAGAAGCCCAGTGTGAAGCGCAAGAAGAAGGCTGAAGCCGCCCGCAAGCGCAAGTATTGAGCTGAAAAGCAAACAAAGCAAGGAGAGGTCGAAAGACTTCTCCTTTTTTGTATGCGTATATTTCCGCTCTCCCCTTTCCCTGCGGGACAAAATAGTGTATGATAGGATCAAAGATTTATGGAAAGGGATCGTATGCAAATGAGGAATGTAGTCATCGCCGGCGCGTGCCGGACCCCCATCGGCACCATGGGCGGAGCCCTGAGCTCCAAATCCGCGGTGGAGCTGGGCTCCCTGGTCATTTCGGAAGCACTGAAACGGGCAGGCGTGCCTGCAGCTGAGGTGGACATGGTCTATATGGGCTGCGTCATCCAGGCGGCCCTGGGGCAGAACGTAGCAAGGCAGTGCGCTCTGAAGGCGGGCCTGAGCGTGGAAGCCCCTGCCATGACGTTGAACGTGGTCTGCGGCTCCGGTCTCGCAGCGGTGAACATGGGCGCGGCCCTCATCGCCTCGGGCGACGCGGATATCGTGGTGGCGGGCGGCACCGAGAGCATGAGCAACGCTCCCTTCGCCCTGCCCAAGGCCCGGTTCGGCTATAGGATGAACAACGGTACCTTGGTGGACACCATGGTCAACGACGCCCTGTGGGACGCCTTCAACGACTACCACATGGGCATCACCGCCGAGAACGTGGCTGAGCGCTGGGGCATCAGCCGTCAGGAGCTGGACGAGTTCTCGGCCCTGTCCCAGCAAAAGTGCGCCAAAGCCATGGAAGCAAACCGGTTCAAGGACGAGATCGTGCCCGTGACCGTGAAGCAGAAGAAGCAGACCGTGGTGGTGGATACGGACGAGGGCCCTCGCCCCGCCACCACCGTAGAGATCCTCTCGAAGCTCAAACCCGCCTTCAAGCCCGACGGCGTGGTCACGGCGGGCAACGCCTCCGGCATCAACGACGGGGCCGCCGCGGTGGTCCTGCTGTCCGAAGAAAAGGCCAAGGAACTGGGCGTGGTGCCCATGGCCCGGTTCGTGACGGGCGCCCTGGCCGGCGTAGACCCGGCCATCATGGGCGTAGGGCCCGTGGCCGCCAGCAAGAAGGCCATGGCCAAGGCCGGCCTCACCGTGGACGATTTCGACCTTATCGAAGCCAACGAGGCCTTCGCGGCCCAGTCCGTGGCCGTGGCCCGGGAGCTCCATTTCGATCCCGCCAAGCTGAACGTCAACGGCGGCGCCATCGCTCTCGGGCACCCCGTAGGCGCGTCGGGCTGCCGGATCTTGGTGACCCTGCTCCACGAGATGCAGAAGCGCAACGCTAAAAAGGGTCTCGCCACGTTGTGCATCGGCGGCGGCATGGGCTGTGCCACCATCGTCGAACGGGACTAAGGAGGCGCCTATGTCCTTTGTAAAAGCCCAGCAGGAGGGCCAGATCCTGATACTGACGTTGGACCGGCCCGAAGCTTTGAACGCATTGAACGCCCAGGTCCTGGACGACCTCTCCGCGGCTTTGGACGCGGTGGATGTGAACGCCGTTCGCTGCCTCATCTTCACCGGTGCTGGCGACAGGGCCTTCGCCGCAGGGGCGGACATCGCCGCCATGGCGAACATGGAGCCGGACGAAGCCGCCGCCTTCTCCCGCCGGGGCAACGACCTGTTCCGCCGGATCGAAACTTACCCCCTCCCCACCATCGCCGCCGTCAACGGCTACGCCCTAGGCGGCGGGTGCGAGCTCAGCATGGCCTGCGATATGCGGCTCTGCAGCGAAGACGCCGTCTTCGGCCAGCCGGAGGTGACTTTGGGCATCACGCCGGGCTTCGGCGGCACCCAGCGGCTCATGCGCCTCATCGGCATGGGCAAGGCCAAGGAGCTGATCTTCTCCGCCCGGACCGTGAAGGCTCCCGAGGCCCTGTCCATGGGTCTCGTAAACGCCGTCTATCCCCAGTCGGAGCTGCTGCCTGCGGCGAAGAAGCTGGCAGAGCGCATCTCCCGGAACGCTCCCATCGCCGTCCGGGCCTGCAAGGCCGCCATGAACGAGGGCATCGACCTGCCTATGGATCAGGCCGTCGACGCAGAGGTCCGGGAGTTTTCCGCTTGCTTCGAGACCGAGGACCAGAAGCGGGGCATGAACGCCTTTTTGAACAAGCAGAAGAACGTAGAATTCCAGAACAAATAACAGGAGGTTACTATGATCGTTGGCATCATCGGCGCCGGGACCATGGGGTCCGGCATCGCCCAGGCCTTCGCCCAGTGCGAGGGCTTTGAGGTGCGGCTCTGCGACATCACGGCGGAGCTGGCCGCCCGGGGCAAGGGGCGCATCGAGAATCAGCTTATGAAGCGGGTAGCGAAGGGCAAGATGGATGAGGCGGCGGCCAAGGCCATCCTGGGCCGCATCACTACCGGAACGAACGACATCTGCCGGGACTGCGACCTGGTCGTGGAAGCTGCCTTCGAAAACATGGATGTGAAGAAAGCGACCTTTACGGAGCTCATGACCATCGTGAAGCCCGCCTGCATCTTCGCCTCCAACACCTCCTCCCTGTCCATCACGGAGATCGGGGCGAAGCTGGATCGGCCTCTCATCGGCATGCACTTCTTCAACCCCGCCCCCGTCATGAAGCTGGTGGAGGTCATCGCCGGCATCAGCACCCCCCGGGCACTGGTGGAGGAAGTGAAGAATATCGCCATCCAACTGGGCAAGACACCCGTGGAGGTGAACGAAGCCGCCGGGTTCGTGGTGAACCGGATCCTGATCCCCATGATCAACGAGGCCGTGGGCGTCTACGCCGAGGGCGTTGCCAGCGCGGAGGATATCGACACCGCCATGAAGCTGGGCGCCAACCATCCCATCGGCCCCCTGGCCTTGGGGGACATGATCGGTCTCGATGTGGTCCTGGCCATCATGGAGGTGCTGCAATCGGAGACCGGCGACCCCAAGTATCGCCCCCATCCCCTGCTCAAAAAGATGGTCCGGGGGGGCCTGTTGGGCGTCAAATCCGGCCAAGGGTTCTTTACCTACGGAAAGTGAGGGACGATCATGGATACCATCGACTTTGACGCCTTGGCAAAAGCCCTGGCCGGCCGCCGGTTCCTGCCGGAGGTCTTCGACACCGCGGAGGAAGCCAAGGCCGCGGTCCTCAGGATCGTGGGCAGCAAGAGCGTGGGCATCGGCGGCAGCGCCACCGTCCGGGATATGAAGCTGGCGGAGGCTCTGCAGGAAAACGGCAATGAGGTCTACTGGCATTGGCTGGTGGCCAAGGAGGCTAAGCAGGCCGCCCGGGACAAGGCCCTGATGGCGGACGTGTACATGTGCTCCAGCAACGCCCTCACCACCGACGGGCGCCTGGTCAACATTGACGGTACGGGCAACCGGGCTGCGGGACTCATCTACGGCCCCCACGAGGTCATCGTCATCGTTGGCAAAAACAAGATTGTCGCTACCCTGGACGAGGCCATGGACCGCATCAAGCGGGACACCTGCCCCACCAACGCCCGGCGGCTGGGCCTGGACACCCCCTGCGCCAGGACCGACAAATGCTACGACTGCCGCACCGCCGCCCGCATGTGCAACGTGACCTTTATCCTGGAGGCCCCCACCCGCCCGGTGAAGGCCTTCCACGTGCTGATCGTGAAGGAGGATCTGGGATTATAGGATTCTTTTTCGCGCCTTTTTCTCTTTATACAAAGGAGAAAAAGGCGCCCCAAAAAGAGAAACTTAAGAAGGAGGCGATGCATCTCGCACCGTCTCCTTTGTTTCCTAAAGCTTCTCTTTTTGCACCGTTTTTTCCTCTTCACTGAAGAGAAAAAGCGGCAGAAAGAACTATCTCCAGTGCTTGAGCTGGGAGAGATACCCGTCGTACGCGGCCCGGCGCTGAGGGTCCGTCTGGCCGTCCGGGTTGGGGGCATGCTGGAGGAGGAAGTCCAGCAGGGCTTCCTTGGAGGCGTAGACGAAGGTGCCGTCCGCATAGCACCAGGTGCAGTAATCCTCGTTGAAGGCGCCGTCCGGCTCCCGGCTGATCATGCCATCCTCCGTCAGTGGCATGCCGCAGCACTGGCAGATCAGGGTCCGGGGCGAACCCAACAGGGTGTTGATGGATACGTCGAACTCCCGGGACAGGAGCTTCAGCGTCTCCGTGTTGGGCTGGGTCTCCCCCGTCTCCCAGCGGCTCACGGCCTGCCTCGTGACCAACACCTTCTGGGCCAGCTGTTCCTGGGTCAGACCCTTCTTTTCCCGCAGAGACTTCAATATTTCATAGGCTTCCATGGTTCCATCTTCCCTTCTGTTTTTGTTGACTACAGTATACCAGCCGCGTCATTGTCGAGCAAGCAACCCGCTGTTGCGCAGGAAAAAGGCGGACGCGCCAGCATCCGCCTTTGTTTCTTACTCCGCTTTTTTCTTGCCAAATAACAGTCTTCCGAACAGGACCCCGCACAGGGCCAGGAAGTAGACCGCCAGGATCCCCAGGACCAGCCAGGTGGTGGCGGGCTGGTTTTGGGCGATGAGGCCCAGGACAAGCAGGAAGGGGGCGCCCAGAAGCACGGCGTAGAGGTTTTGGAAGATCAGGTTGTCCGCCGCGGGGGTCTCGAAGAGGGGGTCGATCTCCCGGCAGAGGATGAGGCCGGTGCTGACCGTGCCGGTGAGCATGCCGTAGAAGCAGAGGAACTGCTCGTGGGCGTAGTCCGGGAACAGCCGCTGGCTGGCGAAGCGGACGAAGAAGAAGGTGACGAAGGCGCCCGCCGCACAGATGAGGAGCAGGGGCACGATGAACTCCGGATGTGCGAAAGCCGTAAGGTCGATGGAGGCGATGGAGGCCACCACCATGATGTCGAACATCCAACCGGAGATGCGGTTCAAAAGGAAGGTGTTCCGATACTCCCGCTTCATCCAGCCCGCCTTGGAGAAGGCCTTTAAAAGGGCTTTGACGATGACGCAGGCCAGGAGGCCGAACAGGAAGTTGAAGCCCCAGATGGTGGACTGGAGGGTCTTCACGTAGAAGGGGATACCTCCGAAGGCGGCGTCGATGCCTTTCATGATGCCGTAAGCCAGGATGTAGGTGACCAGGATCAGGGCTGCCTGGACGGTGAACTTGTCCATGCTCTCGCTGAGGGCGATCTCCCCCTTGCCGGTGATGGTCTCCGCGGTCAGGTCCTCCGCCTCGTCGGCGTTCTCATGCATCTTCAGCTTCCCCTTCTTCTGCATGACGTTCATATACAGCACGCCGCCCACGCTGGCGGACACGAAGCCCATGGCCGCCACGGTGAGGCCGAAGCTGGAGCCGTTGACGAAGCCGTAGCTG
>JBGVAK010000170.1:0-4031 GCA_045224495.1 Christensenellales bacterium | reverse complement strand
AAGGCCAAGGACACCAACACCAAGCTGACCGCCTTCTCCGTCATGTGCTGCTTCGCCATCGGCGGGATCCTCGCCGCCACCTCCGGGGCCTTTCCCCGTCTGTACAACACCACGGACGAGGTGCGGCAAATCGCCTCCAGCCTGATCCTCATCACCTCTGCGCTGATGCCCTTCCACGCCTACACCAACGCCTGCTACTTCACCCTCCGCTCCGGGGGCCTCACGCGGCTCACCATGGTCTACGACTGCTGCTTCGTCTGGTGCGTGTGCATCCCCCTGGCCTTCGTCCTCTGCCGGTTCACCGCATTACCTTTCGTGGGATGCTACGCCGCTGTCACCGCCACCGAGGGATTGAAAGCTCTGTTCGGGTACTATTTCGTGAAGCAGGGCCGGTGGATACGGAACATCGTGGAGGGATAGGCCAAAAAGATATTGGACCCGCCGAACAGCGGGTCCTTTTTCGTGTCAGACGGTATAGAGATAGGCTTTGCCGCGGGTGCCCGTGTGCCGGAGGACGCCCAGGCAGGAAAGGACGTTGGCGGCGGCGCTGCCCTGACCGGCTGGCAGGCCCAGGGCTCCTGCCAGCTCCCGGGCGGTGAATTCCTCCGGCAGGTCCTGGGGCAGCAAAGCGGCGTAATCGGCGGCGGTCCTCAGACGGACCGTGCCCAGGAATTTGGTGGGCGCGAACTCCAAAGGCGTCACGGGCTTGCGGCGACCCGGGGTCAGCTTTCTGAGCTCCTCCCCCTCCAGCCGGACCAGGAGGAAGGACAGGCGCGGGTCCCGAAGCAGGGGCTTGATATAGGCAAGGTCCGGCAGAATGGCGGCGGGTTTCCCCCTTTTGGGGCTTTTGCGCCGCTCCCGAAGCTCCCCCGTCTCCGGGTCCATGGTCAAGAGCCACTTGGTCTCGATCACGGGCATCACCACGGTCACGGGATAGTACGGTAGCAGGGCCGTCAGCTTGGGCTTCAGCTTATGGAGGTTCCTGGTCTGGACTTCGAAGACCCCTCGCTCGTTCAGCACGTCGGCGGTGTATCGGCCCAGTTTCACCTCGTGGCGAGACATGTCCGGCTCGATCATGCGCTTCAATACCGCGTGTAGGGTCTTCTCCCCCAGGGTGCCCACGCCCTGGTCCACCCGGCCCACGGCCTCCACCGCCCGGCAGGCGGCGGCGAAGCTCGATTCATCCATGTCCCGATTCGTTTCCATGGGGACAGTATACCGCATCAGAGAGAGGGAGTAAAGAAGAATCCCCCGGCACAGGCCGGGGGATCATGCTTAGGTGAGGTTAGGGGTCAGGCCATCAGACGATGCCCTGGGCCATCATGGCGTCGGCCACCTTCAGGAAGCCAGCGATGTTGGCGCCGGCCACCAGGTTGTAGCCCAGGCCGCACTTCTCGGCCGCTTCCACGGAGGCGGTGTAGATGTTGTCCATGATG
Organism: Christensenellales bacterium; assembly: GCA_045224495.1. GTDB lineage: Bacteria > Bacillota > Clostridia > Christensenellales > CAG-138 > RUG472. The sequence goes on along the minus strand of JBGVAK010000170.1, from coordinate 2,595 downwards.
TTGTGGAGCTGCGTATCCACTTCCTCGGCCTTCCAGCTGAGGCGCTCGGAGTTCTGGCTCATCTCGAGGCCGCTGACGGACACGCCGCCCGCATTGACCGCCTTGGAGGGGGCCACGGTGACGCCCTTGCCCATGAGGAAGAACAGAGCTTCGTTGGTGGTGGGCATGTTGGCGACTTCGATGTAGTACTTGATGCCGTTGTCCAGCATCTGCTGGGCTTCCTTCATGCCGATCTCGTTCTGATAGGCGCAGGGCATGCAGATGTCGACCTTGCGGCCCCAGGGCTTCTCTTTCGGGAAGAACTCCACACCGAACTTGTCGGCGTAGTCCTGAGCACGGTTCCGGTTGGAGGAACGCATCTCCAGCAGGTACTCGATCTTCTCATCGGTGACGACGCCGTCGGGATCGTAGACATAGCCGTCGGGGCCGGAGATGGTCACGACCTTGGCGCCCAGCTGAGCGGCCTTCTTGCAGACGCCCCAGGCCACGTTGCCGAAGCCGGAGACCGCGATGGTCTTGCCCTTCATGTCCTCGCCGTCATGCTTCAAAACGTTCTCGGCATAGTAGATGGCGCCGTAGCCGGTGGCCTCGGGGCGGATCACGCTGCCGCCGAAGGAACGGCCCTTGCCGGTGAGCACGCCGTTCTCATAGGCGTTGACTATGCGCTTGTACTGGCCGAACAGGTAGCCGATCTCGCGGCCGCCCACGCCCAGATCGCCGGCGGGCACGTCCAGGTTGGGCCCGATGTGACGATAGAGCTCTGTCATGAAGCTCTGGCAGAACCGCATGATCTCCGCGTCGGACTTGCCGGTGGGATCGAAGTCGGAGCCGCCCTTGCCACCGCCCATGGGCAGGCTGGTCAGGCTGTTCTTGAAGGTCTGCTCGAAGCCCAGGAACTTCATAACGGACTGGTTCACATGGGAAGCGAAACGGAGGCCGCCCTTGTAGGGACCGATGGCGCTGTTGAACTGTACGCGGAACGCGCGGTTCACCTTCACCTCACCGGCATCGTTGACCCAGGGCACCCGGAACTGGATGATCCTCTCGGGCTCGACCAGGCGCTCCAGCAGGGCTGCCTTCTCGTACTCGGGGTGCTGCTCGACGACCTTCTCCAGGGAACGGAGAACCTCTTCCACGGTCTGAATGAATTCCTTCTGATCCGGATCGCGGCGCTTTACATCCTCAATGACTCTCTCGATGTATGCGTTCATAAAGTGACCTCCATTAAAAATTTGTTGCCTCCGCCTGCACCGCATCATGCAGGTTTCATTGCATCTCTATCATATCACAACGGCAAATCTTGTCAACCCGAAAAACTGTATATATGCTCCGGAAAACCCGCCGCCGCCGGCCATATGGGTGCCCCTTCCGTCACTACGTGACAGGGGGAGGCTTTTGGCTGCCGAGAAGGGTGGCAGAAGCCGCGTTCTTCACCCCGAAGCTGTACAAAGGTACTGCGAGCGGGTGAAAACGCGGCTAATTTGCGGCAATCAAAATAAAAAGAAATGGCGCTTTTCAGCGCCATTTCTACCTGCCAGTATTCTATATCCTATTTGCCGCAAATGGTCTGTCGCCCTTATGGGCAGCCTTATTTGATCAGCTGCTGGGGCTTGGGTTCCTCCCCGGCGGGGGTGGCGCCCTTGCGGACGATCAGGTTGGTGACGATGCCCAATATCAGGGCGCAGGCCACGGTGGTGATGGTGATGGTGCCCATCTTGGTGGCGAAGGAGAGGCTGAGGCCGCCCACGCCGGAGATCAGGATGACGGAAGCCACGAACAGGTTCCGATTGTCGTTGAGGTCCACGGGCTGCAGCATCTTGAGGCCGGACACGGCGATGAAGCCGTACAGGGTCATGCACACGCCGCCCATGACGCAGGGCGGGATGGTGTCGAGGAAGGCCACCAAGGGCGCGATGAAGGCCACCAGGATGGAGAGGAACGCGGCATAGGTCACGGTGACGACGGAGGCGTTCTGGGTGATGGCCACGCAGCCGATGGACTCACCGTAGGTGGTGTTGGGGCAGCCGCCGAAGAAGGCGCCCGCCATGGAGCCGACACCGTCGCCCAGCAGGGTCTTGTCGAGGCCGGGGTCCTTGGTGAGGTCCCGCTCGATGATGGTGGACAGGTTCTTGTGGTCAGCCAGGTGCTCGGCAAAGACCACCGCGGCCACGGGCACGTAGGCGAAGAAGATGCTGAGCACGTAGGTGCCGTTGAGTTCAGCGATGCCGTCCTTGGCGATGAGGAAGGAGAACTGGGGCACGCTCAGGAAGGTCTTGAGGCTGACGCCCTCCGCGAACAGGGCGGTGAAGGGGGCGAAGTTGATGACCTTCAGGGCTTCGTTGTCGGCGGCGTTGCCGATGAGGGTGAAGACGAGGGCCACGGCGTAGCCGGCCAGGATACCGATGATGAAGGGGATCAGGCGGACCTTCTTGCTGCCGTAGACGGAGCAGAGGATGACCACGAACAGGGTGACCAGGGCGCAGATGAGGGCCACGTACATGGAGGTGCCGGCGTAGTCGCCCTTGACCATGTCGCCCACGGCGTTGCCCGCCAGGCTAAGGCCGATGATGGCCACGATGGGCCCGATGATGACGG
>JBGVAK010000169.1:0-7722 GCA_045224495.1 Christensenellales bacterium | reverse complement strand
TCCGAGAACAAGGTCCACGCCCATCCCGCCAGCGTGGACAGCATCCCCTCCTCCGCCAACCAGGAGGACCACGTGAGCATGGGCACCACCGCAGCCCGCAAGTGCCGGACCATCGTGAAGAACCTCTTTACCGTCCTGGCTTTCGAGCTCATGGCCGCGGTCCAGGGCATCGACCTCAGGGGCATCCAGGACAAGCTTTCCCCGGTCCATAAGGAGATCTATGATCTGGTCCGCACCGTGGTCCCCTTCTGCGAGGACGATCACGAGCTTCGCGTGGACGTCACCGCCATGAACGAGCTCATCCGCTCCGGGAAGATCGAATCCCTGGTGGCGGAGGCGTTGCCCGACTTCCAATAAGACACGTTTTTCAAAAGCCCGGCTCGCCGGGCTTTTTGCATATCCTGTCGCCTCGGCGCGTATTTTGTACCAAAACGCGACAAGGAGGCGGAAAATGGACTTTGGCGAGGTGAAGGTGACCGAGCGGCAGCAGAACGCGGGCCCCTGCGGCCGGTTCACGGTGCAGGAACCGGGGGTGAGGGTGCAGGTGCGCGCCGGCAGCATGATGGCCAAGATCAGCCTGTGCCTGGGGGTGCTGCTCATCGCCCTGGTGCTGGAGCTGGGCGGCACGGCCGGCGGCGATCAGCGGCAGGTCTTCGCGGTGGAGGCGGGGGAGAAGCCCCAACCTACGGCCCGAGGCGAGGAGCTGGGGGCCATCTACTTCGTGGAGACCGGCAAAGCCGAGGCCACCGCCCCGGCGGCCCAGGTGCAGCGGACCAAGTGGGCGCCGCCGGTCCAGGCGGACGAGGTGACCCTCCTTCGGGAGGACAGCGTGGTGGGCTTCTCGGCCCTGAACACCCAGGTGAGCTGCTGCTGCGGGGGCCAGGTCTTCGCGGTGGGCGAGGACGAGGACTGGGGCAAGTACGTCCGGGTACGCTCCGCCGGGGACATCGACGCGGTGTACTACGGCCTGGAGGAGGTGGACGTCCGGGCCGGCCAGCCGGTATCGGCGGGCCAGGTCCTGGGCACGGTGCCCGTGGGGCGGCGGGTGTACCTCTCGGTGTCGGAGAAGGGCGCGCCCCAGGATCCCCGCGCCTACGTGTCGTTGACGGTCCAGAAGCAGGCATGAGGCGGCTGCTCACCTGCGGCGCCACGGAGGTCTGGACCCACTGGACGGTGCTGCCCGCCGTCCTTTTTTTGATCGTGGCGGAGGGGCCCGAGCGGGTGGGCCTGGGGGTTCTCGCCCTGCTCCTCCACGAGCTGGGGCACCTGTTGACCGCCCGGGGCCTTGGCTACCGGGTCCGGACGGTGGAACTCTGGCCCTTTGGGGCGGCCATGACCACGGACGCGGGGGCTCGAGGCTCCCTGCCCGTAGCCCTGGCGGGGCCCCTCTCAGGCCTGGTGGCGGCGGCCATGAGCCTGCTCCTGCTGCGGCTCCTGCCCCGAACAGGGGCGGTCATGGAGCCTTTCTTCCACATGAACCTGACCCTGTCTGCGGTGAACCTGCTGCCTGCCGAACCCCTGGACGGGGGGCGGGCCCTCGTTTCGCTCCTGGCTTCTCCCCTGGGCAGCCGGCGGGCCCGGCGCCTCACGGCCTGGACGGGCCTCATCCTGGGCGGGGCGCTGCTCTCCCTGGGGGTCTACGGGGCCTTCCTGGGCGTGGGCAGCGAAACAGCCCTGCTGTTCGCAGCCTTTTTGGTCTTCTCGGGGCTCAGGACCCTCCTTGGCGAAGACCTGGCTTTGGACGGGCTGCTGGATAGGCGCTCGTCCCTCATGGCCGGCCGGCCCGTGGAGGTCCGGGAGGCAGCGCTGCTGGCGGACAGGACCGCGGGGGAGGCCCTGCGCACCCTGCGCCGAGGCCGGTATACCCTTGTCTACGTGGTGGACGCCCAAGGGCGGATGATCGGCACCCTGGACGAGGGGGCCCTGCTGCAGGGGCTGACGACAAGGGGCGAGCAGATCACCCTCCTGGAGATGATTTCTTTTGCAACGGAAAAGCCTTCCCCTTGAGGGGAAGGGGGACCGTCGCAGACGGTGGATGAGGTGTTTGCTTTTCCTGTTTGACCGGTGAAAGGTTTTGTGGTATAGTACATTAGTTGTAAACTGAGTTTTTATGTGCATAGGTCTAAAAACACGGTTTGTGGGGCAAAAATACGGACAGGAAAAAGGCTTTGACACAGGAAGTTTTTGATCGGCTCCTCTCCCAGGTGGAGAAGCCCGCCCGGTATATCGGCGGCGAATACAACATGCAGGTGAAGGCACAGGCGGACCTTCGCTTCGCCCTCTGTTTCCCCGACGTGTACGAGATCGGCATGTCCCACCTGGGCAGCCGCATCCTCTACCACGTGCTCAACGCCATGGACGGCGTCAGCTGCGAACGGTGCTTCGCCCCCTGGTCGGATATGGAGGCAGCTTTGCGGGCGATGGGGGAGCATCTCTTCACCCTGGAGACCCGCAGCCCCCTCAAAAGCTTCGACATCGTGGGCTTTTCCCTGCTGTACGAGATGTGTTACAGCAACATCCTGACCATGCTGGAGCTCTCAAACATCCCCTTTTTGAGCCGGGACCGGGGGGAGGACTGTCCCCTCGTCGTGGCGGGCGGCCCCTGCGCCGTGAACCCGGAGCCCATCGCCCCCTTCTTCGACGCCGTGGTCATCGGCGACGGAGAGGAGGCGGAGCCGGAGCTGGTGAACGCCTACCGTGCCTCGAAAGCGGCGGGGGAGAATAAGCGGCAGCTTTTGGAGCGATTGGCCGCCATCCCCGGCATCTATGTACCCAGCTTCTACGAGGCCGAGTACGACGAGCGCGGCTTCAAGGCCATCCGCCGGCTCACGGACAAGGCCCCCGAGAAGGTGACCCGCCGGATCCTCGACGACCTGGACAAGGCCCCCTTCGTGGGGGAGCAGCTGGTGCCTCACATGCAGATCGTCCACGATAGAGTGGCCCTGGAGGTCATGCGGGGCTGCACCCGGGGCTGCCGGTTCTGTCAGGCCGGGTACATCTATCGGCCAGTGCGGGAGCGGTCCGAAGGGACGCTGCTTACGCAGGCGGAGCAGTTGGTGAACTGTACGGGGTACGACGAGATCTCGCTCCTGAGCCTGTCCACGGGGGACTACTCCCGGCTCCACGATCTGTTGCCCGAGATCATGGACCGCATGGAGAAGAAGCGGGTGTCCGTAGCCCTGCCCAGCCTGCGCATCGACTCCCTCCTGAAGGAGGAATTGGAGAAGATGCAGTCCGTCCGCAAGGCGGGCCTGACCTTCGCCCCCGAGGCGGGGACCCAGCGCATGCGGGACGTGATCAACAAGAACGTGACCGAGGAGGACCTCCTCCGGGCCTGCGCCGACGCCTTCGAGTCCGGCTGGACGGGCGTGAAGCTGTACTTCATGATCGGCCTCCCCACGGAGACGGACGAGGACGTGCTGGGCATCGCGGAGCTGGCCCGAAAGGTTTCGCGCGAGTTCTATTCCATGCCCAAGGAGAAGCGGGGCAAGGGCCTGCGGCTCACGGTCAGCGTGTCCACCTTCGTGCCCAAGCCCCATACCGCCTTTGAGTGGTGCGCCCAGGACGAGCCCGAGGAGATCCGAAGGAAGCAGCGCCTGCTGGTGGCCGCCATGAAGGGCGTTCGGGGCGGGGAACTGCACTACCATCCCAGCTTTCTGTCCGTGCTGGAGGCCGCCTTCTCCCGGGGCGATCGGCGGCTCGCGGGCGTGCTGGTGAAGGCCCACGAGAAGGGCTGCCGCTTCGACTCCTGGAGCGAGCATTTCAAGCCCGAGGCCTGGCAGGAGGCCTTCGCGGAGTGCGGCCTCACGGTGGCGGAGTACGCCCACCGGCAGCGGGCCTTGGACGAGCCCTTGCCCTGGGGCCACGTGGACGTGGTGGTGACAGAGGACTATTTGAAACGGGAGTACGAGAAGGCCATGGCGGCCCAGACTACGAAGGACTGCCGCCAGGGCTGCAACGGATGCTTTGGGAGGGCCTATGCGGATCGTCGCTGCTTTGCATGAAACCGGTCGGGCGGCGTATTTATCGCACCTCGACATGCAGCGGACGCTGCAGCGGGCGCTTCGCCGGGCGGACATGCCCCTTCTATACTCCCAGGGCTTCAACCCTCACCCCCTCATGGCCTTCGCGGGGGCGTTGGCCACGGGGGCGGAGAGCCAGCGGGAGTGGTTCGACGTGCGCCTCGACGGGGAGATCTCTCCCGCCGACTTCGAGGCCCGTTTGAACGCGGTGCTGCCCGAGGGCATGGCCGTGTCTCACACTATGGAGGCGCCGGAAAATTTGAGCACCCTGACCGGGCATCTCGTCGCCGCCCGGTACACCCTGTGGGTGCGGCCCGAGAAAGCGGTCACGGCGGCGGAGGTGGGCAGCGCCCTCGAAAAACTGCTGCATAGCGAAGAACTCATGGTACAGAAGCGGACGAAGAGCGGGGCCATGGTGCCCCAGAACATCCGTCCGCAGCTCTACGAAGCAAGGCTGATGGACGCAGACGGAGGCTCCTTCACGCTGGATGTTTTGGGAGAGCTGACCGCCGGTGGCGGGTTGCGCACGGAAGCGTTGGTCAACGTGCTGCTCGATTTTCTGGGGTCAGCGGGCTCTTTCAGATGCCGGCGGGAGGAGATGTATTTCGACGATCTGCCGGGCCTGCCCAGCCTTGGGAAAGGAAAACATGAATAAGGAAATTTTAGTAGACGCCAACAAATTCGCCATCCGCGTGGCGGTGGTGGAGGACGGCACCCCCGTGGAGCTCTATGTGGAGCAGAACGGGACCGAACGGCTGGTGGGGAACATCTATCTCGGCAAGGTCCAAAACGTGCTGCCGGGCATGCAGGCGGCTTTCGTGGACATCGGCCTCGAGAAGAACGCTTTCCTCTACGCCGGGGACGTGTTCTTCCCCGGGGATCAGTACGACGAGCTGGAGCAGCTCCCCGAGACCCGCAAGATCGGGGATCTCTTGAAGCCCGGCCAGAACGTGCTGGTCCAGGTGGCCAAGGACCCCGTGGGCACCAAGGGCGCCCGGGTCACCACCCACATCACGTTGGCGGGCCGTTCCCTGGTCCTCATGCCCACGGTGGACTACGTGGGCGTATCCCGTCGCATCGAGAAGGAGGACGAGCGGGGGAGGCTCCGCAAGATCCTCAACGAGATCAAGCCCAAGAACAAGGGCGTCATCGTCCGCACCGCCTCCGCCGGGAAAACGAAGGAAGCGTTCCAGGAGGACCTGGACAGCCTCCTGACCCTCTACGAGGACATCGAGAAGAAGTCCAAGAAGACCAAGGCTCCCGCCCTCATGCACGCGGAGCAGAGCCTGCTGTTCCGCACGGTCCGGGACCTGCTGATGAAGGACGTGGACCGGGTCTTCGTCAACGACCAGGGTGCCTTCGAGAAGCTCAAGGAGATCGCGGACGTCATGGCCCCCAAGCTCAAGCCCCGCATCCTCTACAAGGACTCCGAAGCCCTTTTCGACCGCTATGACACCGAGGCCAAGATCGAGAACGCCCTCAGCCGCCAGGTCTGGCTCAAGTCCGGCGGGTATCTGGTCATCGACCGGGCCGAGGCCATGACCATCATCGACGTGAACACGGGCAAGTACGTGGGCAAGGACAACCTGGAGAAGACCATCACCAACACCAACTGCGAGGCAGCCAAGGAGATCGCCGTCCAGCTGCGGCTTCGGGACATCGGCGGCATCGTCATCATCGACTTCATCGATATGGACAAGGAGGCCGACCGGCAGAAGGTGCTCCAGACCCTGAAGGACGCCATGCGGGACGACCATACCCGCTCCCACGTCTTCGGCTTCACCCACCTCGGTTTGGTGGAGCTGACGCGGAAGAAGACGGGAAGGAGCATCGGCGACACCCTGAAGGTCACCTGCCCCTACTGCCAGGGGGAGGCCAAGGTCCTCTCGCCCTACACCGTCTTCAACCGGCTCCGCAAGCAGACGCTGCAGGTATTGAAGGGCTGCAAGATGCGCCGCATCTACATGGAGGTGAGCCCCGACGTGGCCGCCGCCATGGAGGAGCTCATGAAGAAGGACGGGGAGCTGTTCCCCGAGGCCAAGGACGCCGACTTCTACGTGAAGGCCAACGCCGCCCTGCACATGGAGAAGTTCGTCGTCAAGCCCCTGCCGGACAAGCGGGTGGCGGAGGCGAAGAAATCCTGCCGGATCATGCATTGATGCACCATTTTCATACAGAAAGGGAAACCCATGAAACGCGAAATTACTAAACTTTTGGCCCTGTCCCTGGCCGTGACGCTGCTTTTCGTCGGCCTGGCGGGTTGCATTCCCGTCAAGACCGCTGTCGAACAACCCCTTTCGACGGAGGAACCCGCCGTCACGGAGGAAGAGGTGTTCCCCTCCTGGAACGAAGAAGCCCCAGCCCTCAACACCCTGATCGAGTTCGTGGAGGCGGTGACGGACGAAAACTCCTCCGACTTCATCCCCGTGGATCGGCGTATCGCCGTCTTCGATATGGACGGCACCGTCTACGCGGAGCTGTTTCCCACCTATCTTGAATACTACCTCATGGCCTGGCGCATTTTGGCGGACCCCACCTTCGAGCCAGACGAGGAGATGCTGGAAGTAGCCCGCGAGATCCGCGCCGGCGGACCCACCCACACATACGCCGGGGATATGGCCGTACGGCACGCCACCCAGGCAGCCCGGGCCTACGCGGGCATGACTCTGACTGAGTTCGCCAGCTTCGTTACCTCCGTTTTGGTGCGTGATGCCGACGGTTTCACGGGCATGACCTATGGGGAGGCATTTTATCAGCCCATGGTGGAGGTCATCGACTACCTGACGGAGAACGGCTTTTCCGTCTATATCGTGAGCGGCAGCGATCGATTCATCTGCCGGACCCTGTTCGAGGGCATGGTGGACGTGCCGGACGAGCATTTCATCGGCATGGACGTGGCCTTGGAGGCCAGCGGTCAAAACGGCACGGACGGCCTCGATTACGTATTCCAGCCCGGGGACGAGATCGTCCGCACCGACAGGCTCCTGGTGAAAAACCTGAAGATGAACAAGGTCACCGCCATCGTCAAGGAGATCGGCAAGCAGCCGGTCTTGTCCTTCGGCAACACCAGCGGCGACACCAGCATGAACCTGTATGCCATCACCGACAATCCCTATCGGAGCGCCGCATTTATGCTGATCGCCGATGACGACGTGCGGGACTACGGCCACCCTGAGAAGGCGGACGAGCTTCGCGCCAGGTGGGAGGGCTACGGCTTCAACGTGATCTCCATGAAGAGCGATTTTCGGACCATCTACGGGGACGGCGTCGCCAAGACCGGCACGTTCCACTGGACGGAGGAGCTCAGCGGCCGGTAAAAACCCGATAATCTTTCGGCTTTCTCGGAAATATTTGTTGACACAGCCGCAGCCGGGCTGTATAATACTTCGGCAAGCCGCATTGAGCCGGTTTCCTAAGTGCGGGCAAAATCGCCCGGCACCGTCTCAAGCGAGTCTGGGAAGAAGGAGGAAGCACAAAGTGTACGCAATCGTTCAGACCGGTGGTAAGCAGTATAAGGCCGCTGTCGGCGACGTCATCTCCGTGGAGAAGCTGGACGCCGAAGTGGGTGCCGAGGTCACCTTTGACGTATTGCTGGTCGCAGACGGGGACAATGTCACCGTGGGCACCCCCGTGGTAGAGGGCGTCAAGGCCACCGGCAAGGTCGTGGAGCACGGCAAGGGCAAGAAGGTCATCGTCTTCA
>JBGVAK010000168.1:0-7291 GCA_045224495.1 Christensenellales bacterium | reverse complement strand
CGTGCTCTCCGGCTATATCTCCGCCTGGATCAGCCGCCGCATCATCTTCGACATGAAGAACCAGATGTACGACCATCTGCAGCACATGCCCCACGCTTTCTTCACCTCGGAGAAACAGGGCGACATCATCACCCGCATGAACAGCGACATCGGCGGCGTGTCCTCGGTGATCTCGGGGACGCTGACCAGCATCGTGAGCAACGTAGCCACGGTGGTGACCACCCTGGTGGCCCTGTTCTCCATGAGCTGGCAGCTGGCGTGCGTGGGCATATTGGTGATCCCCCTTTTGATCCTCCCCACCCGGAGCGTAGGGCGCACCCGCTGGAAGCTCCTCACCGACAGCCAGGCGAAGAACGACGAAATGAACCAGCTCATCAACGAGACGTTGTCCGTGTCCGGTTCCCTGCTCGTAAAGCTCTTCACCCGGGAGAAGCGGGAGTACGAGCGGTTCGTGGCCGTCAACGAAGAGGTCACCCAGCTGGCCCTCAAGGAGGAGCGCAGCGGCCGCTGGTTCCGGGTGGTCATGGGCATGTTCACCCAGATCGGGCCCTTGCTCATCTACTTTGCGGGTGGGCTGCTCATCATCAACAACATCGACACGACCCTTTCCGTCGGTACCGTTACCGCCACGGTGGCCCTGATCAACCGGCTGTATCGGCCCGTGGAAAGCCTTTTGAACGTCCAGGTGGACTTCACCCGGTCCTTGGCCCTCTTCTCCCGGATCTTCGACTACTTCGATCGGGAGATCGCCATCGCCACCCCGGAGAAGACCCTGACCCCCTCCTTCGACGGGGCGGACATCCGCTTCTACCACGTGCGCTTCGGTTATGAACCGGAAAAGGAGATTTTGAAGGACATCGACTTCACCGTGCCCGCCAGCAAGATGTACGCCATCGTGGGCCCCTCCGGCAGCGGCAAGTCCACCATCATCAACCTGATCCCCCGACTCTACGACGTGTGGGGCGGGGCTGTGACCATCGGCCGCATCGATGTGCGGGATATGGATCTGACCTATCTTCGCAGCCAGATCGGCATGGTGACCCAGGACACCTATCTCTTCAACGGCACCATCCGAGAGAACCTCCTGTACGCCAAGGAGGACGCCACCGAGGCGGAGATCGAGGCGGCCTGTAAGGCGGCCAGCATCCACGACTTCATCGTGAACCAACCAGACGGCTATGACACCGTGGTGGGCAACCGGGGTTTGAAGCTATCCGGCGGCGAGAAGCAGCGGCTGTCCATCGCCCGGGTCATATTGAAGGACCCCAAGATCCTCATTCTGGACGAGGCCACGTCGGCCCTGGATTCCATCTCCGAGAACGCCATCCAGGACGCCCTGACCTCCCTTATGCGGGGCCGGACCAGCATCGTCATCGCCCACCGTCTCTCCACCATCCTGGCGGCAGACGAGATACTGGTCCTGTCGAACGGCGTCATCCAGGAGCGAGGCACCCACGAAGAGCTCTTGGCCCTGGGCGGCGTCTACAAGGAGCTCTACGAGACCCAGTTCAAGCTGGTCCTGGATAGGGAGCTGGAAAAGCAGAAGGAAGCCTGAGTGAAGTAACGCAAAAGCCCTTCGCCATGCGCGAAGGGCTTTTTTGTGCGATAAACGCTATTCTTTGTTTACAATGAGAATCGTTCCTGGATCATCTGCGCCGCATCGGCGGCGGAGAGGTCCGCGTTCTCGATGCGCAGGTAGTTCTCAAAGGGGATCTCCCCCGGATAGCTGACGCAGCGATGGTTGGCGTCGTCCCGAAGGAGGCGCCGGTTGGAGGTGTCCACGTCCCGCTTGGAGGGCTTGTGCTGCAAGCGATTCTCGGTGGCGTTCCGCTGGAGGCGGACCTCCTGGGGCGCGATCAGCTCCACATAGTAGAACGTCGTGCCATAGGGGGCGAAAATGCTCTTCACATGTTCCAGATAGTCCCAGTCGCTCTGCATATCGAAGGCCATCAGATAGGTGAAGATGAGGCCATAGGAGTCTGAAGCGGCGAAATGACGGAAGATCAGCTCCCGCATGTCGTTGATGAGCTGGCCGTCGAAGGCGCCCATGATCTCCAGGACCGGCTCGATGGTCATGTGGTTGTGGAAAAGCCGAAGGTCCGTGATCTTCATGAGCTCCTGGCCCACGGTCATCTTGCCCACGGCGGCGTCGCCGATGAGGAATACCAGCTTCATAAGCCCGCCACCGCCTGTTCCAAAATGCGGGCGAAGGCTTCGAGGCCCGCTTTGTCTGCCTCGGTGAACCGGTGCAGCAGGGGCGAGTCGATATCCAGGACGGCGAAGACCCGGCCGTTTCGGCGCAGGGGGACGACGATTTCCGAACGGGAGGCGGAGTCGCAGGCGATGTGGCCCGGGAAAGCGTGGACGTCGGGGACCAGTTTGGTGATGTCAGTCCGGGCCGCGGCCCCGCAGACGCCTTTTTGGAGGGGGATCTCGATGCAGGCGGCCTTGCCCATAAAGGGTCCCAGGACCAGCTTGTCACCCTCCATGAGATAGAACCCGGCCCAGTTGATGCCGCCCATGGTCTCCCAGAGGAGCGCGGCGGCGTTGCTCAGGTTGCTGAGGGGGTGCGGCACGCCCTCCACCAGAGCGGCGAGCTGAGCGTTCAATGTAATGTAGTCCACGGGCTCCGGCTGCAGCAGGCCCATCCTTTTCATGGCTCGGGCCACGATGTGAGCGTGGTCGAAAGCCAGGCCACCGGTGTCCAAAATACGGTAGGCGTAAGCCCCGTCCCGGACAAGCTGCGCCTCGAAGCACTCCGGCCCATTGAAGGAAAGGGTCAGCACCCCCTCCGCCCAGCGGCTGTCCACCAGGAACCAGCCGGTCTCCCGGGCGTCGTCCCCGGCCTGGGGCTCCGGCCCGTCCTCCGGCAGGATCGCGGCGAAGCCCTCCGTCATGGTCCAGGCCCGCTTATCCCGGCCCGGCGTGGAGAAGAAGCCTACGGGCGTCAGGGGGATGCCGATCAGGTTCGTCTCCTCCCGAAGCTCCCGGGCCGCGGTCTCGTCCACGGTCTCCCCCGGCTCTGAGAAGCCCCCGGGCAAGGCCCATCGGCCCAAATAGGGATGCCCGCCCCGGCGGATGAGCAGCAGCTCCATGCCTCGCTCGGTTTCCCGGAACACGGCGATATCCGCCGTCACCGAGGGCCGGGGCCAGTCCCCTGGCTTGTACGTTTTGAGGTATTCCTCCTCCGTCAGGCCGTTTTTATCCCGCAGTTCCATATGTTTCTCCTTCACTTCCCCAGTCGGGGCAGCACTTCGTTTTGAAAGAAATCCTCCGTGGTCTCGGGGGACAGGGAAAAGTATGCGTCGTCCACCGTCACGCTGACCCCTGTCCGGCAGCGGCCCATACAGAAAGCGCCGGCAAGATCGATCTCGTCCTGCAGCCCATGGTCCGCAATAAGCTTTTGCAGCGTCTCCGCCACCCGTCTGGTCCCTTTCAGGTGGCAGGAGTCCCCCAAACAAACCGTGATCCGCATGGTCCCTCCTTATGGCATGTATTGGTCCAGCTTTTGCAGATAGAACCCCCGCTCGCTGGGCCGGCACAGGGCCAGCAGCGCCACGGTGGCCAGGGGCATCCATTGGAGCACGTCACCCCGCCAGGTCCCGGATTTACCGAGATACAGAGCAAGATACCGTTCCGCCGTGCTCTCGTCGAACCGCAGCAGGAGCTGCAGATAGGTCCTGGCCACGTCCTCGTGCTCGTTCCCCTCGGTCACGTGGGTCCAGTCCAGCACGCAGTGGCCGCCTTGGGGCCGGAGCACCAGGTTGGAGGGGATGAAATCCCCGTGGAGGGTGGCATGGCCGTCGGGCAGAGCGAAGAGCTGCTCCAGCAGCATCTCTCGCTTCTGCTCGGAGATGGGCGCCCGGGCGATGCGCTGGGCCAGCTTGTGCTTCTGCCGGTTCAGCTGCTTGGCCTGAAGGGCGAAAATGTCCCGCTGCACGTCGGTGAACAGGTCCAGATAGGCCTCCCTTTCCTCCGGCTTCTCCTGCAGGAGCCGCTCCAGAGTGGTCCCCTCGGCGTACTCCCGACGGATGGCCCATCGGCCATCCAGCTTCAGAATGTCCATGATCTTAGGCACGGGGAAGCCGGTCTCCTCGATGCGGGCCTGGTTCAGGGCTTCGTTGAAGATATCCGCCGTGGAATGGGAGGGGTCGAAGACCTTCAGCACCGTGTTCCCGTTCCGGTACACGATCTTGTCCGTCCGTATGGCGATGATCCGATCGGCGTCGATGCTCATTCCCGGCCACCCAATTCCCGCTTTACCGCCACCAGCTCGTCGATAAAGGCCTTGTCGAGGGCGGTGAGGGCATAGCCCTTTTTGTAGATCAGCATATCCCGGTACGGCCGGTCGTTCTCAGGGCAGGGTCGCTCGATAAGATCGAACTGGTCCAGCATCCGCTTCGGCACCGGCGATGCCCACAGGAAGGTGTTGGGGTTCAGGGAGAGAAGGTCCATCTGGCTCCCCCGCTCGAAGACGTAGATATGCTTGCTGACCTGATCATCCAGCTTGGTCTTTTGTCCCATGCTCAGCGGCAGCGTGGGCGCGAAGGGGTCCGCATGTGCGATCTCGGTGAGGGGCGAAAGGTCGCTGAGGGTCACGATGGATTTCGACGCCAGAGTACTTTTGGCGGAGGTCAGCAGCACGTAGTTGAACTCGTACAGCAGCTCGCAGCATAGTCCCTTCTCCTTCAGCAGACCCTTGAAGCTGGCGTCATGGGCGGAGGGGTAGCGCAATATGCCCAGGCGATAGTCCGCATCCGCCACGTTGGAGATGACCCGGCTGGGGCTGGTCTCGTTATAAAAGATCTCCTGGCCCACCGTGGATTCGAGATGCTGCACGAAGGAGGTGAAGGCGCAGGCGATATAGCAGGCGTGAGGGCCGCAGACGGAGAACCGCCTGGGCTCCCGGCCCCCGTGCTGGTACATATGCTCGATCTCGTCCACCTGGCTCAGGATCATGCGGGCGTAGCTCAAAAACTCCTCCCCCTGGGGCGTGGGGAAGATGCCCTTGCTGGTGCGGCGAAAGATGGGGATGCCCAGGGTGCTCTCCAGCTCCTTCACTGCCCGGCTCAAATTGGGCTGGGCCGTATAGAGCCGCTCAGCGGCCTTAGTCATGGAGTTGGTCTCGGCGATCTCCACCGCATACTTCAGATGAAGCAGATTCATAGGTTTCTCCCCGGTCCATCCCGGACTTTTATATCATAGTTGATATGGCATTGTACCACAGGGCCCTTTAAAAAACAATGGCGTTAGATAAAAAAGGAACTGCCGCAGGGTGCTGCGGCAGTTCGTCGAGGGGGAAAACCGGTTACTTAAAGAGTTTCCGCATGAGCCAGATCAGGAGGCAGGAGCCACCGATGCCGATCAGGATGCTGGAGATCCAGCTGGTGGGCTCCACGCCGATGAGGCTACCCAGCCAGCCGCCCAGGGCGCCGCCCACCAGGCCCAGGACGATGTTACGGATGAGGCCGCCCTTGCTGTCCATGATCTTTCCGGCGATCCAGCCCACCAGGGCACCGATCAACAGAGAAACCAGAGTATGCATAGCTTTGTACCTCCTTGCTTTTGTTGGATGCATTGTAATCCTCTGGGGACTCCTTGTCAATCAGTGCACAAAAATGTCACAAGCTGGCCCCAGTCTGGAAATAATTAGGGGGATTTTGCCCCTATTGACAAGGCTGTGGGCGAGCGCTTACACTGAAAGCATCTTGACAAGGACGGTGAAAACCATGTTGTGGAACGCAAAAAACGGGCGGGTGGCCCTGCAGGAGGGGTCCATGGCCTACGCCTCCTTCGGCCGCGGCAAAAGGGTACTGATCGTGCTGCCGGGGCTTTCCGACGGCCTTGCCACAGTGGCGGGCAAAGCGTTGCTGCTGGTGGGGCCCTATAAACCCTATCTCAACGAATTCACGGTCTATCTGTTCAGCCGCCGGGAGCCATTGCAGGGCGACTGTACCATACGGGATATGGCCCGGGACCAGGCGGAAGCTCTGGGGGCTCTGGGCCTCGATCGGGTCTCTGTCCTGGGTGTGTCGCAGGGCGGCATGATCGCTCAATCCCTGGCTATTGACCATCCGGAGCTGGTGGAGAAGCTGGTCCTGGCCGTCACCGCGCCCAACGCCAACGAGGTGGTGCAAGGCTGCGTCCCCGGCTGGATGGACATGGCTGAACGGAACGATCACAAGGCCTTTATGATCGACACGGCGGAGAGAAGCTATTCCCCCGCCCGGCTGCAAAAATACAGGAAGATGTACCCACTGCTGGGCTGGGTGGGCAAGCCCAATACCTACGACCGATTTCTCGCTAACGCACGGGCCATCCTCTCCTTCGACGCCCGGGACGAACTCAACAAGATCCCCTGCCCCACCCTCGTTTTGGGCGGCGCAGAGGATCAGATCGTCGGCTCGGAAGCTTCCCGGGAGCTGGCTGAGCGCATCCCTCAGGCCCAGCTGTACCTGTGGCAGGGTCTCGGCCACGCCGTCTACGAGGAAGCGCCTGATTTCTACCAACGGGCGTTCGCGTTCCTGAAGGGTCAGACCGCCCGTACGGAGCGGCTGATATAGAAGAGGGCCAGGGCGCCGGGGCCCACGTGGCTGCCGGTGACGGGCTCGTAGGGCACGGTCAGGATGGGGATGTTGGGGAGCTTGGCGCGGATGCGGCGGATCAGGGCGTCGGTATCGGCGGTACAGCCTGCCTGAGCGATGCCGATGCCGCAGGTATCCTTCTCGTCGATGTTGGCGATGAGGTCGTCCGCCAGGGCTCGGATAGAGGCCTTGCGGCCTACCGTCTTGTCGGTGACCACGATGCGGCCCTCCTCGTCCCCCCGCAGGATGGGTTTGATGTTCAGCACGGAGGCGATGACCGCCTTCATGCGGGAGATGCGCCCGCCCCGCTTCAGGTACATGAGGTCGTCCACGGTGAACACCTGCATCATATGGGACCGGAGCCGGTCCAGCTCCCGCAGGACCTTCTGCAGGTCCGCGCCGGCTTTCTGCAGCTTCTGAGCCGCCAGCACCAGCAGTCCCTCCCCCAAGGAGGCGCCCTTGGTGTCGAAGACCTCCACACAGCGGTCGGGGTACATCTCCGCCACCTCCCGGGCCGCCAGGACCGAGGCCCCATAGGCCCCGCTGATGCCTGAGGACATGCCTATATACAGCACGTCGTGCCCCGCCTTGGCCTCCTGCTCAAACACTTCCCGATAGGCCTCCGGGTTGATCATGGAGGTGGTGGCGGTGCCACCCGCCTTCAGGTCCTCGTAGTAATCGTAGTAGGGATATGCGTCCGTGTCGAA
>JBGVAK010000167.1:0-3029 GCA_045224495.1 Christensenellales bacterium | reverse complement strand
GCGGCGCCCTTGAGGCCCTGGTGCAGCTCCACGGATTCCTGAATCTGCCTGCCGATGGTCTTCAGGGGGTTCAGGCTGGTCATGGGGTCCTGGGTGACCATGGCGATCTTGCGGCCGCGGATGCTCAGCCAGTCCTTTTCGGTGAACTGGGTCAGGTCCTGCCCCTCATACATGATACTGCCGTGGGTGATGGAGCCGTTCTTGTCCAGCATGCCCACGAAGCACTTGGTGAACACGCTCTTGCCGGAGCCGGATTCGCCCACGATGGCCAACGTCTCGCCCTCATAGAGGTCCAGGGAGGTGTGCCGGATGGCGGTCAGTTTCTTGCCCCGCAGGGAGAAGGTCACCTCCACGTCTTGGGCGGAAAGGATGGGTTCTTGAGCCAGGATCTTCCTGGCGCGTGCGTCAAAATCGACGGTCTTCAAGCTGTTGGCTTCAATCATTTTCCGCGCCCTCCTTTACACGTGATTCCGGGGGTCACAGGCGTCGGAGAACGCGTTGCCCACCAGGTAGAAGGTGATGGTGATGATGGAAACGATGGCCGCCGGGAACCACAGGGTGTACGCGGCCCGCGGGAACACGGCCCGGGCGGCGGACAGGAGGTTGCCCAGGGAGGGCACCATGATGTCCATGAGACCGAGATAGGTGAGGGTGGTCTCATAGGCGATGGTGTTGGGGATCGCGAGAGCGAGCCGCAGGATGATCACGCTGACCAGATACGGGAAGATGTTTCTAAAGAGGATGCGGCCAAGCCTTGTGCCAAGGCAGCGGGAGGCCAGGTTGTATTCCCGGTCGCGGTACATGAACACCAGATTGCGCACGTTCCGGGCCGTGGCAAGCCAGCCGAAGGCCACCATGGCGATGCCCATGGTCAGCATGGTCTTGCCCACCATCAGGGCGATCAGGGTCATATAGATGATGGTCGGCACGTTGTCGATCAGGTTATAGAGCTCGGTGAAGAATCGATCGAGCTTGCGCACATAGCCCCAGATGAGGCCGATGATCACGCCCAGGCTGATCTGGCCGATGGACACCAGCACAGCCAGCAGGATGGAGGCCCTTGTGGCGTACCACACCATGGCCCAGTAGTCCTGGCCGATGGCGTTGGTGCCGAACCAGAACTCGCTGTTGGGGCTGATATACATGCGGTTGAGGGGGTCGGGCGCCATGTGGATGTCGTACTTGCCGATGGCGCTGGCCACGAAGGTGAAGATGAACAGCAGGATGAAGATGATGGACATGATCACCGCCGGTTTCTTTTTCAGGAAGTTCGCCCACACGCTCTTCCAGTAGGAATAGTTGGAGTAGCCGATCTTTTCGGCTTCCTGGGCGTTGTACTCCGCGAAGGAAAACAGCTGATCCTCCGGCATGGTGCTGCGGGCCTTCAGATATTCCCGGCCCCGGGGCCGCTCCCGCTTGGGATTTAGGTCCACCTTATCGTAATCGACCGCGGTGTTGACCACCGGCGCTTCCGCTTCCTGAACGGTCTTTCTTTCCTGAGTATCCATTAGCGCACATCCCCCTTTCCGGTCAGCTTTATCCTGGGATCGATCAGCGTCATGAGCAGGTCGCCCAGGAACACGCCGAAGATGCCCATGGTGGCGTACAGCATCACGATGCCCTGCACCAAATTGAGGTCATATCGGCCGATGGACGTAGTCAGCTCCGGGCCCATGCCGGGCACGGCGAAGAAGGTCTCCACCAGGAGGGAGCCGCCCACCGTCAGCAGGATGGAGTAGGGCAGGTATTGGACCAGGGGTACGAAAGCGTTCTTCAGGACGTGGCGGAACATGACCTTCCGGTCGCTGAGACCCTTGAGCTTCGCCAGGCGGATGTAGTCCTTGTTGAGCTCGTCTACCATGTAGCGCCGGGTCCAAAGCATGTAGCCGGCAGTAGAGCCCACGGACAGGCAGACCACCGGCAGCACCATGGTGAGCCAGGGCTTTTCCGCCATGGCGTCATATCGCATGGGCAGGCCGAACAGAGTGGCGCCGGCGATCATGATGATGGTGTAGATGACCAGACGGGGCACGGCGTTTACGATGACGGTGTACGCGGTGCCGATGTGGTCGAAGAACTTGTCCTTATATCGGGCCTGGAGCACGCCCAGCACCACGCCCAACACCAGGGAGACGGCCAGGGCCAGCAGGCCGATCCGCATGGAGATGGACATCTTGGCGGCGATCACGTCGGTGACGTACTGGTTCTTTTCGAGGCGGATGCTCTTGCCCAGGTTGAACTTCAGCTTGGTGTAATAGCCCTCCTTCAGTTCGCCGAATGGGTTTTCGCCAGTTTTATACTTCGCTGACAGATAGGAGAACAGAGACATGGGCTCGATGGATTTGACTTCCTTGCCCTTCGAATTGAACACCCGCATCTGCAGCATGTCCCGGAAGAAGTCGCCCAGCTGCGCCAGCGTGGACCGGTTCACATATCCTGTGCCCTTGACTTGCAGCTCGTTTTCCCGGCATTCCACACATGCCTGACCATCAACGAAGCCGGTGCCTTCACAGGCGGGGCAGATCTTCATCAGTCCCAGACGCTCCAGCTTGGCGTACTTCTGCGCCTCGGTGAATTTGATCAATTCATCCTCGGTAAAGAAATAGTCGCTTGGCATGAGCCGGAGCAGAGAAAATACAATGCAAACGACCAACAGAATCACTATCACGGATTGAAACAGTCGTTTTATGATGTATTTTGCCATGCACTTCCCTCCATCTTCTCAAGATTTGACGCACGGACCTCTTGTCGGAAGCCCGATGAAAACCACGCCGCCAATTGTGCGCGGCTTTCATCGGGGTTCTCAGCCTTCCCCTCTTGGCCCGTAAAAGAAACTTCCGGGGCAGTCCTATGGGGCCGCCCCGGAAGCGTCGTTCAGGTCTGATAGTGTGTATCAGTCTTGCCCGGCCTTACCGGAATCCGGGTCTTACTCAGCGGCGTAAGCGGCGGCGAGGGCAACCATCTGCTCGGTGGTGTAAGGAGTATCGCTGGTCTCCCAATCCACATAGCGATAGGACTGCATGCCGTAC
>JBGVAK010000166.1:0-12039 GCA_045224495.1 Christensenellales bacterium | reverse complement strand
GTCCGCGAGGGCGTGGCCATCATGCACTTCGAGGGCGTGGACGTGTCCATCACCGGCAACTCCACCAACCCCACCCGGTTCCAGCACCCTGTGGCCGGCACCTACAAGAAGGAGTGCATCGAGCAGGGCAAGAAGTACTTCTCCGTGGCCTCCGGCGGCGGCACGGGCCGTACGCTCCATCCCGACAACATGGCCGCCGGCCCCGCCTCCTACGGCATGACCGACACCATGGGCCGGATGCATTCCGACGCCCAGTTCGCCGGCTCTTCCTCCGTGCCTGCGCACGTGGAGATGATGGGCTTCTTGGGCATGGGCAACAACCCCATGGTGGGCGCCACCGTGGCCGTGGCCGTGGCCGTCCAGAACAGCCTCAAGTAAATCGATACGACCGCGCGATGCTCCGGCCCCCGGGCCGGAGCATTTTTACCAATGGAGGAGAGGCTCATGACGCTGAAAGAGATCCGAAAGCTGAACGGGTATCAATACGTCCGGCTCACGTTTGCGGACGGCAACGTGTTCGAGGGGGAGGCCGTGCACGATCCCGCGGACTATTGCTTCCACGAGTTTGGCCGGGACGAGGAGGCGGTGGAGATCGATCACTGGCTGTTCTACCTGAGCGACATCGTCAGCATAGAGCCCGCCGAGGCACAGGACGTGGGCGTGTGGATGAACTGCCCCCTGCACCGGATGCGCCTGGAGCCCAAGGCCTACGCCCGCATGGAGGACGGGAAGAAGACCATCGAGCTTCGGCTCTACGACGAGAAGCGCCGCCGCATCCAGGCGGGGGACGTGATCCGCTTCGAGAGCACTGAGGACGAAACGGACGTGCTCTTTGCCCAGGTAACGGGGATGCGCTTCTTCGCCACCTTCGACGAGCTGTACGCAGCCCTGCCTCTCATCGATTGCGGCTATACCCCCGAGGAGGTCAGGACCGCTTCGCCCCGGGACATGGACCGATACTATGCCCCCGCGGAGCAGGAAAAATGGGGCGTGGTGGGCATCGAGCTGTCGCTGCTGTAGATCCCCGACCCCATACCAAAAGAAAGACGACCCGGAGCCGCTGCTAACCAGGCTCCGGGTCGTGCCGTAAAGAGGGGATCTCCTCTTAGCCGTTGATGAGCTTCATGAAGGACTCGGTGAAGCCCGTCATGTTCTTGAAGGCGATGAGCAGGGTCAGGGCGACCACGATCACGCCCAGGATGTTGATGACGATGCCGTTGTGATGGCCGTCCATGTACTTCTTGTCGTTGCAGACGATCATCAGCAGGATGGCGGTGATGGGCAGCAGGAAGGCGTTGGCCGCCTGGGCGAAGAGGATGATCTCCGTGGGGGAGGCGCCCAGGGTGCAAACAGCCACCAGACCGAAGACGAGCACGATGCCCCAAATGGCCATGAACCGCTTCTTCTTCATGTCCTCGCCCCAGCCCAGGATGCCGGAGCTGGCGAACGCTGCCGCCAGAGGCGCCGTGATGGCGGAGCTCATGCCGGCGGCAAAGAGGCCGATGCCGAAGGCTGCCGTGGCCCAGTTGCCCAGGATGGGCTTGAGCTGCTCAGCCATGGCCTTGCCGTTGGCGATGGCGGCGGTGCCGGAACCATCGTAGCAGACGGCCGCGGTGATGACGATGCACATGGAGATGATGCCGCCCAGACCGATGGACAGGATGGAGTCGGTCAGGGAGGTCTTCAGAGCCTCGTCCTTATCCCCCTCATGGCCCCACTTTTTAGCGGAGGAGGAGGCGTGCAGGTAGATGTTGTAAGGCACGACGGTGGTGCCGATAAGACCGGTCACATAGAACCAGGCCCGGTTCATCTGGGGCACCCGGGGCACGAAGAGACCCTTGAGCACTTCGCCCCAGTTGGGCTTCACGGCGATGGCGGTGATGAGGAACAGGATGCCCATGAGCACCACCAGGGCGGTGAGCACCTTTTCCACGATCTCATACTTGCCGGAGAGCAGCAACCCAGCCGCCACGGCAAACACGATGATGGCCCACATGATCTTGCTGGTGTCGGGCATGATGGCCTGCAGGCCCAGGATGCCGCCGGAGATGTTGCCGGTCTCGTAGGCTACGTTCCCGATGAACACGGCGCCGATGACCAGGATAGCGAGCAGGATGCGGACGCCCTTGCCCGTATACTTTTCACGCAGCGCTTCGCCCAGACCGACCTTCTTCACGATGCCCAGCTTGGACGCCATGCTTTGCAGCACGATGACGGAGATGGTGGAGAACAGCAGCGCCCACAGCAGGGTGTAGCCGTAGCTGGCGCCTGAAACGGTGCAGGTGGTGACGGTGCCCGGTCCGATGAAGGCCGCCGCGACAACGGCGCCGGGGCCCACTTGCTTGAGCCTTTTCCAGAAATTCATAATATCCCTCCTTTTTTTATTGGCTTTCCTATAGAGACAGGCAGATTAGCAGCTTCCGCCTGATCTATCCTTTACTGGTGCTTCTTTTGCTCCAGATAGTCGTTGAGTTCGCAGTTGAGTATGTCGGTGACGAACATGTGGCCCGGGGAGTGGGTGATGACGATGGGGGGCTTGGCGTTCTCGATGGCCGCCTGAGGCGTGACGCCGCAGGGCCAGAACACGG
Source organism: Christensenellales bacterium (assembly GCA_045224495.1). Taxonomy (GTDB): domain Bacteria; phylum Bacillota; class Clostridia; order Christensenellales; family CAG-138; genus RUG472. Next base: position 9,451 of record JBGVAK010000166.1, on the reverse strand, counting down.
GCACCTCTCCGGGGTACACGTCCACCGCCTCGCCGTAGTCGGGCTTCATCACATCCTTGACGCCGATCTTCTCCGGCTCGCCGATCTGGATGGGCGCGCCGTGGACGTTGGGCATGGCCGCGGTGATCTCGTAGGCCTTCTTCGCGTCCTCAGGGGTCATGGGCCGCATGGAGCACACCGTGGGCCCGGAGAAGGGGCCGGCGGGTTTGGTCATGACAGAGGTCTTGTACATGGGCACGTTCCGGCCCGTGGCGATGTGGCGGACTTCGATGCCGGCCCGCATCAGCGCTTCTTCGAAGGAGAAGCTGCAGCCGATGAGGAAGCCCACCATGCCCTCCTGCCAGTAGGGGGTGGCGTCGGTGACCCGGTCCACCAGCTTGCCGTCCTTGTAGATGAAGTACTCGGGGATGTCGGTGAGGATGTTGCCGTCCTCGCCCATGTCGTGGGTGTGGGGATCCCCGTCCAGCACCTCCAGGATGGGGCAGGGGCCGGGGTTCAGGCGGGCGAACTCCTTAAAGTCTTCCGCGTATTCCTTGGGCAGGATCACCAGGTTCGCCTGGGCGTACCCGGCACACATACCGGCCGTTGGGATGCTCTTGATCTTCCCGGCGCGGATGAGGCGTCTGAGCTCCACCGGAGCCATGTGTACATATTGGCTGATGTCAAAATTCGGCATGGTTCCCTCCTTTTTCAGTATGCCTGCGTTTCCTCGATGTAGATGTCGTACTCCGCTCCGTCCACGGTCACATAAAAGCGACCGGCCAGAGGCGGCGCGTCATATGGTTCGGCTGCTGCCGTAAACCTCTTTTCCAACTTGTCCAGGGCCTTTTTCTGCCGGAGGTACACCGCCTGGGCCGCCGCCACGGACACGGGCCGGAACCGGACCCTGTCCCCGGCTTTGAGCTGGGCGAGCAGGGGCAGATCCGCCGTGATGACGCAGCCCAGCTTGGGATAGCCGCCGGTGGTCTGCCGATCCGCCATCATGACGATGGGCTGGCCGTTGGTGATCTGGATGGCGCCGAAGCAGATGCCGTCGGAGATGATGTTGCCGTCGCTCCCCGCGGCCCGCTCCACCGCCGGGCCGTCCAGCCGGAAGCCCATGCGGTCGCTCTTGTCGCTGAGGGTGTACTCGCTGGAGGCGAAGGTGTGCTTGCCGGCGGCGCTGAAGAGATCGTCCTGGGGGCCGTAGGTGAAGCGCACCGTGACCTGGTCCGTCAGAGAGGGCAGCATCTTAGCCGGAACGAACCGATCCTCCAAATCGGGCAGATACTCACAGGGGGCCCTGAGCCCGATCTCGTCCCCATCGTGGATGGGACGGCCGTTGAAGCCGCCCACGCCGCCCTTCAGGAAGGTGGCGCGACTGCCCATGACCTCCTCCAGATCCAGTCCGCCCGCAAAGGCGATGTAGGCCCGGGCACCGGCCTTCGCCATGGGCAGGGACAGCACGTCCCCCGCCTCGGCCAGATACGCCCGATCGTTCTCGATGGGCTGGCCGTTCAGGGTGGGGCCGAAGTCGCCGCCGGTGACGGCGAATATCTCCGCTTCCCCGAAGACGATGGTGGGGCCGATGACGGTCGCTTCGATGACGGCTTCGCTGCGGGGGTTGCTCACCAGGATGTTGGCCAGCTCCATGGCGTAATGGTCCATGGCGCCGCAGACCGGCATGCCGTACCGCTGATAGCCGATCCGGCCCAGGTCCTGGACCGTGGTCAAAAGGCCTTTCTTTTGGAAGGTGATCATGCCTTGTCACCTCCCTCCCCGTATTCCTCGGGATAGTTCTCTCGACGGATGCGCTCGTATTCCGCTTCGTCGATGGGGTAGAAGATCATGTTCATGCCCGCGTCCACCAAAATGGCCTTCTCCCGCTTGGGATCGTAGAGCCTCAGGGGCGTTTGGCCGATGAGCTGCCAGCCGCCGGGGGAGGTCAAGGGATAGATGCCCGTCTGGGACCCGGCGATGCCCACGGAGCCCGCCGGGATGCTCACCCGAGGCGTGGTCAGCCGCGGGGTGTGGATGCGCTCGTCAAGGCCCCCCAGATAGCAGAACCCGGGCAAAAAGCCCAGCATGTAGTTGAGGTAGACGGGGGCGGTGTGGATCCGGATGACCTCTTCCGGGGTCATATCGTGGAGCTTGGCCACGTTCTCCAGATCCGGCCCATGGGACCCGCCATAGAGCACGGGTACCCGGATCTCGCCGGCGGGCGGGATATCCGCCTCCTGTAGACCGTTCACGATGCGGCTGAGCTGCTCGTAGAGCCGGGCGTAGCCCATGACCTCCGGTCGGTAGTGGACCGTCACGGAACGATAGGTGGGCACCAGCTCCACCACGCCCGGCAGGTCGGCCGCCTCCACGGCCACCGTAAAGGAGCGCACCTGTCGGTTTATGTCCTCCGAAATGGCATTTCCGAATTCAACGCACAGTGAACAGTCGGAGGAAGTCAGGATCTTTGCCATAGCTTCCTCCGTATCTTATGAAACAAATGTATGGAACGGGGCCAGGACGATGCCCTCCTCCGCCAGCTTCTGACGGATGCGGCTGGTGAAGGCCAGGGCCTTGGGACCGTCGCCGTGGACGCAGATGGAATCGGCTTTCACGGGGATATCCTTCCCGGTGATGGCGGTGACCTTGCCCTCCTTGATCATGCGGACCACCCGGGCGATGGCCTCCTCCTCGTCCTCGATCATGGCGCCGGGCTTCTTCCGGTTCACCAATGAGCCGTCCTCCTCGTAGGCCCGGTCAGCGAAGATCTCGCTGGCGGCCTTGAGACCCAGCTCCTGGGCCGCTTCGATGAGCTTGGAGCCGGACAGGCCCAGCAGGATGATCTCGGGGTCGAAGTCCTTCACGGCCTTGCAGATGGCCAGGGCCAGGTTGATGTCCTTCCCGGCGGTATTGTACATGGCGCCGTGGGCCTTCAGATGCTGGATCTCCAGGCCGTTCTTCTTGGCAAAGGCCGAAAAGGCGCCCAGCTGATAGAGGGTGTAGGCGTATTCCTCGTCGGGCGAAAGCTTCATGTCCCGCCGCCCGAAGCCCATGAGGTCCGGATAGCCGGGGTGAGCGCCCACGCACACGCCCTTTTCCTTGGCCATGGCCAACGTTTTATTCAGCACCACGGGGTCCCCCGCGTGCCAGCCGCAAGCCACGTTGGCGGAGGTCACCTGCTCCAGCACCTCGGCGTCACAGCCGATCTTGTACGCGCCGAAGCTCTCCCCCAAATCCGCATTCAGATCCACCTTGAACATACCATACGCTCCTTTCTCGTGTCCTTCTTTCGTCAATAAAACCGACGCTGCTACATATCCATGGGAGATATGCACATGTAAAACGGCAAAAAGCTATATCTCGCCATTGAATTGCATGTAATAAGTATACAAAACTGTCCGCGCCGTGTCAAGGCGAAACATGCTCTAAACGCTGATATCTCCGTGTTTTTTGCATGGTGTTTTCTGATACGTCCTGCATATTTGTCTTATGTTCTGAATGCAAAATATCGCTCCGACCCCGGCTGTACAAGAAGGAGTTGCGGGCTCTTTTGCTCGGAAGGAATTGAAAAACAGAAGCGGATCGGATATAATACCATATTCGCTGCAACCTTTTGCCATGCTGCGGCGTGTTATGGGCAAAGAATGAAAGGAGTCACAGATAATGAAAAGGATATTGATCGGATTGCTGGCGGTGCTGCTGATGCTGACGGTGGCCTGCAACAAGGAAGCGGCGGCTCAGACGGTGGTAGGAGCGGACGAACCTCTGGCGGGCGGCTGGACCCCCGCGGAGGACAGTTCCCTGACCGAGGAGCGCCTGGCTATCTTCGAGAAGGGCATGGCGGCCTTGCTGGGGGTGGACTATGTGCCCCTCGCTTATCTCGGCTCCCAGGTGGTGGCCGGGACCAACCACGTTTTTTTGGTGAAGGGCACGATGGTGGTGCCTACCCAGCCCGTTTCCTACGCCCTGGCCTACCTCTATGAGGATCTGCAGGGCGGTGTGCAGATCCTGACCATCGCGGATCTGCCCATCGTGCCCCAGGAGGACGGCACCCTGGCCCTGCCGGAGGAGGGCCTCATGGGCGGCTGGCACTACGCTGAGGATCCAGCCTTCACCGACGAGGATGAGGCGAAGCTGGAAGGGGCCCTGCAGAACCAGGTGGGGGCTTCCTACACCATCGTGGCGTACGTGGGCGAGCAGGTGGTGGCGGGCCTCAATCGCTGCCTTTTGGTCCAGGTGACCCCCGTGGTCCCCGACGCCCGGCCCCACTACGCCCTGGCGTACGTCTACACGGACCTGCAGGGCGAATCCACCCTGACGGAGGTCATGGACCTGGATGTGGGGAGCCTGTGCACCTACGGAGCGTAAGATCGGCACACAATATGTGCAGGGAGGGGCTTGCCCCTCCCGTCTCGCTTTTTGGGCGCGGGTGTGCTATACTGTACCGGCAGAAAAGTATAAGGAAGTGACAAGATGAAGGTTTGTCTCCTGAACGATTCCTTCCCGCCGGCCATGGACGGGGTGGTGAACGTGGTGCTGAACTACGCGGAGCATCTGGGGAAGGACCACGGGGCGCAGGTGATCGTGGGCACGCCCCAGTATCCGGACGCCCACTACGAGCAATACCCCTATGAGGTCGTCGCCTACCCCAGTCTGGACACCACGGCCCTGACCAGCGGCTATCGGGCCGGATATCCCTTCTCGGGCAAGGCCCTGGAGGCGCTGACGGGCTTCGGTCCGGAGATCATTCACAGCCACTGCCCCGTGGCCTCCACCATCCTGGGCCGGCTCCTCAGGGAGCAGGTGGACGCGCCGGTGGTCTTCACCTACCATACGAAGTACGACATCGACATCCACCGGGCCGTGAAGCTGCCCGTGGCGGCGGAGGAGACCATCCGGGCCATGGTATCCAACATCGAGGCCGTGGACGAAGTTTGGGTGGTGAGCCGGGGCGCAGGGGAGAACCTCCGTTCCCTGGGCTACACGGGCGAATACCGGGTCATGAACAACGGCGTGGACTTCGCCCGGGGCCGGGTGGACGAGGCCACGGTGGAGAAGGTCACGGCAGGCTATGACCTTCCTCACGGGGTGCCGGTGCTGCTGTTCGTGGGCCGGATCATGACCTACAAGGGCCTGCCCCTCATTCTGGACGCTTTGAAGCTTATTATGGACGCCGGGCAGGACTTTCGCATGGTGTTCGTGGGCAAGGGTGCGGACCAGGGGATCATGGAAGAGAAGGCCAAAAGTTTGGGCCTGGAGAAAAAATGCCTCTTCGTGGGGCCCGTCTACGACCGGGAAGAGCTCAGGGCCTGGAACACCCGGGCGGACCTGTTCCTCTTCCCGTCCACCTTCGACACCAACGGCCTGGTGGTCCGGGAGGCGGCGGCCTGCGGCCTTGCCTGCGTGCTCGTCCAAGGCTCCTGCGCCGCCGAGGGCATCACGGACGGCCGCAACGGCTTCCTGATCGACGAGACGCCGGAGGCCATGGCATCGCTCCTTGAGCGGGTCTGTACCGATTTGCCCCATCTGCATGAGGTGGGCTGGCACGCCATGGACGAGATATATCTCTCCTGGCAGAGCGCCGTGAACGCGGCCTACGACCGGTACGGCGCCATTTTGGATCTGAAGCGCAGCGGCAAGCTGCCGCCACAGCGAAAGCTCCCTGCGGATTACCTCATGGCTCTGGCCTCCCGGAGTTTGGAGGAGCGGGTGCGCCGTCGCCGTATCCGGCTGGAGCTGTTGAGCGACTTTCGGGAGACTGCCCAGGGCATGATGGAGAACATCCAGGAGGTCCAGAGGAACGCGGAGCAGCGCTGGGCCCGGGTGGCCGAGGATATCCAGCGGGAGCTGGAAACCCTGAAAAAGCGGTGAGGCGGGGCCATGGAACAGTTCGATTTTCGGCGGATGAGCCTCTATCAGATCTGGGTCCGCAGCTTCGCCGACGGCAACGGCGACGGCATCGGGGACCTCTACGGGGTCTACGACAAGCTGGACTACATCAAAAGCCTGGGGGTGGACGGCATCTGGTTCAGCCCCATCTATCCCTCCCCCAACGCGGACTACGGCTACGATATCTCCGACTACCGGAACATCCACCCGGACTACGGCACCTTAGAGCAGTTCGACAAAGTCCTCCATAAGGCCCACGGCCTGGGCCTCAAGGTCATCTTGGACCTGGTCATCAACCACACCTCCGACGAGCATCCCTGGTTCGTCGAGAGCCGCAAGGGGCGTGACAACCCCTACAGTGATTATTACATCTGGCGGGACCCCAAGCCCCACCGCACCGGACACAGGCCCCCCAACAACTGGTTCAGCCAGTTCGAGGGCCTGGCCTGGGAGTACGAGCCCCAGCGGGAGCAATACTACCTCCATGTGTTCGCCAAGAAGCAGCCGGACCTGAATATGGACAACCCCCAGGTCCGGGAGGAGGTCAAGGGCATCATGCGCTTTTGGCTGGACCGGGGCGTGGACGGCTTTCGGGAGGACGTGATCACCTTCATCTCCAAGGACCAGCGGCTCCCCGACGGCCTGCCCTTTTTGCCAGTGATCAACGGCATGCCCTTCTATAAGGACGGGCCCAACCTCATGCAGTACCTGAAGGAGTTTCGCGCTGTGGCGCAGGAATACGGGGCGGTGCAAATCGGCGAAGCGCCCATGACGCCGGTGAAGACGGCTCTCACCTACCTTTCCGGGGAGGATCGGGTCCTCGATATGATGATCCAGTTCGACACCATGATGGCGGACTGCTTTATGACCGAGTTCGTGCACCTGCCCTTCCGGCTTCGGAAGCTGAAGCGGGCCTTCTCCCGCTGGCAGTACGCCCTGGCGGGCCGGGGCTGGAACGCTTTGTACCTGGAGAACCACGACCACCCCCGCGTCATCTCCCGTTACGGCAGCGAGAAGTTCTGGCGGGAAAGCGGCACCATGCTGGCGGCCTGCTATCTCTTTCAGCAGGGCACGCCCTTCATTTACCAGGGCCAGGAGATCGGCATGATGAACATCCGCCTGGACACCATCGACAAGTATATCGACATCGCCTCCATCCGGGCCTACCACGCCTACTTCACCCGCCAATCCCACGAGAAGCGCATGCGCCGCATCCACGAATCCAGCCGGGACTCCGCCCGGACCCCGGTCCAATGGAGCGCTGAGGAGAACGCCGGCTTCACCACGGGCACGCCCTGGTTCCATATCAATCCTAATTATCCTACAGTCAACGTGGCCGCGGAGGAGAAGGACCCGGGCAGCATTTTGAATTTCTACCGCAAATGCCTGGCCCTCCGCAAGAGCAGCGAGACCCTGCTTTGGGGCGTCTACCGAGAGTACCAGCCCTGGCGCGGGAAGGTGTATCTATACGAGCGGGCGTACAAGGGCGAGCGCATCCTGGTCATCTGCTCCTTCTCCCACCTCCCCCAGCTTTACCGGCTGCCCCGGGGATACGACCGGGAGAAGGCGGAACTGCTCCTTTGCAACTACCCCGAGGCTCCCACTCTGGGGCGGCTTCGACCCTACGAAGTGCAGGTGTACCGCTGGAAATGAGCTCTTGACATGTGACCGCTCGTTCACTATACTGTATGTGAACGAGCGGTTATTCTTTATCTGGAGGAGGTTTTCTATGGCGAAGGATACCAAGGAGCGGATCCTGGCGGCGGCCCTGGACATGTTTTCCCAGAAGGGCTACGACGGCACCAACATCCGAGAGCTGGCCTCGTCCCTGGGGCTGGTCAAGTCCGCCCTGTACCGGCATTTTGAGAGCAAGGAGGCCATCTGGAACGCCCTGCTGGATGAGATGATCGCCTACTACGGGGCCCGCTTCGGCTCGGCGGAGCATCTGCCCCCGGTGCCCGATTCCCGGGAGGGGCTGGTGAAGCTGACCATGGCGCTGGCGGATTTTACGATCCATGACGAAAAGGTGGTCAAGACCCGCAAGCTATTGACCATCGAGCAGTTTCGGGATGAGCTGGCCCGGGACCTGGCCACCAAGCACTTCCTCACGGGCCTGACGGACATGTTTACGCCCCTCTTTGCCGGCATGATGGACAAGGGGCTCCTTCGCCGGGACGACCCCGCCATGCTGGCCTTTGCCTACACCGCTCCCATCTCCGCCCTCATCCACCTGTGCGATAGGGAGCCGGAGAGGACGGCGGCGGCCCTGGCCCGGATCGAAGCCTTCAGCCGCCACTTCATCGAAACGCACCAGGCGTAGAGACCCAGGCCATGGACGAGTATTCCGGCCGGCTGACCGTGTTCTACGAGGAGCCTTTTTGGGTGGGCGTCTTCGAGCGGATGGAGGGGGACCGGCTCAGCGTAAGCAAGGTGACCTTCGGGGCCGAGCCCAAGGGCTATGAGGTGCTGGACTATGTGCGCCGCCACTATGGCGAGCTTCGCTTCAGCGACCCCGTGCCCCACCGGGCCCGGGAGAAGGCCGACAGCCCCAAAAGGCGGCAGCGGGCGGCGGCCCGGGAGATGCAGCCCACCGGCGTGGGCACTAAGTCCCAGCAGGCCCTGCAGGCCCAGCGGGAGCTGATGAAGGTGGAGCGCAAGCGGATCACCAGGGCGGAGCGGGAGGCCGAGGAGCAGCGCCGCTTCGAGCTCAAACAGCAGCAAAAGAAGGAAAGGAAGCGAGGCCACTGATGGTACGAGAGATGGACCCCAAGGATACCAGCCGGGCGGCGGCCTACCGGCTGTGGATGGACGCCCCCAACCCTATGGTCACGTTCATGAAGACTCTGGACGTGACGAATTTGGTCAAGGTCAGCCGCCGGCGGGGGCTGAGGTTCAATATGCTGCTGGACTGGTGCATCGGCAGAGCAGCCGCGGGCGTCGAGGAGTTCTATACCCTACCCGTGGGCCGCAAGCTCCTGCGGTACGACGCCCTGGCGGTGAACACCATCTTGAAAAATCGGGCCGGGGGCGTTAGCTCCTGCGACGTCCGGTTCCAAGACGATCTAACCGATTTCAACCGGGAATACTTGACCTGTACCGCCCAGGTGGCTGAGACAAGTGAGGATCGGGACCTTTCCGCGGAGTGCATGGTCATCGGCACCTCCGCCATCGTGGACACGGAGCTGGACGGGGCTGTGGGCATGCACAGCGGCATCTTCAACAACCCCTTTTTGATCTGGGGCCGGTACCGGAAGAAGCTGTTTCGCTATGGCCTGCCCCTGTCCTTTCAGTTCCACCACACCCAGATGGACGGGGCCCAGGCGGGCCGCTTCCTGGAAGCGCTGCAGAAGGAAATAAGCCAACTTGCTCTATAGGAGGAAAACGGATGAAGAAATGGTTCGACGAGGAGTATGAGTTTACCGTGGAGGTGGCGGGCTTTCTGCGGGGGGACCACACGGAGCGCTACTGCCGCAACGGGGAGGAGGTGGGGGACGTGTACACCTGCACCTACGGCTGCCCGGTGAACCGGGACGGGTACGGCATCTGCTCCAAGACCATGATGATGCTCTATCCCCTCATGGAG
>JBGVAK010000165.1:0-4330 GCA_045224495.1 Christensenellales bacterium | reverse complement strand
CACGGCCCTGCCCAAGTGGATCAGCATGTTCGGCACCATCTTCACCCGGTTGCTGAAGATGATCATCATCCCCATGATCGTCGGCTCTCTGGTGGTCGGCGCGTCCTCCGTCTCTCCCGCCAACGTGGGCAAGGTCGGTATCCGCGTGGTCATCATCTACCTGATCACCTCCGCCTTCGGCGTCATCATCGGCTTGGTCATGGGCAACATCTTCCAGCCCCATGCTGAGCTGGCCGCGGTGACCCAGTTGGCCGCCGACGCCGCCGGCAAGACTGCGGAAACCAACGTGTGGGACATCATCGCCAACATCATCCCCACCAGCGTCCTCCAGTCCCTGGTCAACGAGACCGTGCTCCAGGTCATCTTCTTCTCCCTGGTCTTCGGCCTCTGCCTGTCCTTCATGAAGGTGTCCGAGGATGAGCGCATCCGCACCATCTCCACCACCATGTACAACATCTTCGACTGCCTGGCCGAAGTCATGATGAAGATCGTGGCCGGCATCATGCAGTACGCCCCCATCGGCGTGGCGGTCCTCATCTGCGAGGTGTTCGCCAAAAACGGCGCCAAGGTGGCCGGCGCGCTGCTGACCGTGACCATCGCCTGCTTCCTGGGCTACGCCATCCACATCGTGGCGGTCTACGGCGGCTTGCTGGCCATCTTCAAGATCAAGATCGGCGCCTTCTTCAAGGAAGCCCGGACGCCGTTCATCACCGCCTTCGTCACCCGTTCGTCCAACGGCACCCTGCCCACCACCTTCGCCGCCGCGGAGAACCTGGGCGTGGACAAGGAGGTCTACGCCTTCTCCCTGCCCCTGGGCGCCACCATCAACATGGACGGCACGGCCATCTACCAGGGCGTCTGCGCCTTCTTCCTGGTCATGAGCTGCTACGGCCGTGGCCTGACCATGGGTGAGATGGGCATGATCGTGCTCCTGGCCACCCTGGCCTCCATCGGCACCGCGGGCGTGCCCGGCGCCGGCGCCATCATGCTGGCCATGGTCATGCAGGGCATCAACCTGCCCATCGAGGCCGGTTCCATCCTGGCCGGTGCCTACGCCATGATCCTGGGCATCGACGCCATCCTCGACATGGGTCGTACCGCCCTGAACGTCACCGGCGACTTGACCTGCACCTGCTGCATCGCCAAGCAGCTGGGCTTCCTCAAGGCCGACTCCGTGCTGAAATAAGGCATGCAGCGGAGCGATCTCGACAACCGGCTCAGGGAATTGGGCATCTACAGCGATTTCTACTATCGCAAGGAGCTCAAGGCGTTGCTATCCATGCTGGGGGAGTACGAGCAGCTCAACTGCCTGCTCACCGGCGTCCACGAGGGCAACCGTAAGTTGGTGGCGGTCACCGACCGGCGGATCCTCGTCCTCTTCACCGCATTGGGCGGCGGGGACGTGAAGATCATCCGGCGGGAGTCCGTGAAGGAATGGCGGTTCGAGAAGAAGTTCCTCTTCTCCAACCTGACCTTGGAGACCAAGGGCGGCGCCTCCTTCACCTTCACCAACACCCAGGGCAAGCTCAAGGACCTGTTCGATTGGGCCATGAGCCAGCCCCTGCCGGCAGCCGAGTAAGGGAAGATCACAGGAAAGGGACGATCCGAAGGGGTCGTCCCTTTTTCGTGGAATCGTTTCTCGGCGATCTCGCGTCTCCGTTCGTTGCACCCAAGGCGCGGGTGTGCTATACTATCCTCAAACTATACTGACTTTGGGAGAACCCCTATGAACTTCAAAACTATCGCTATCGTCGTCCTGTGCATCGTGTACCTGTACAGTCTGTTTTTGGACCTGCTGCGCTACCGGTCCAGCCGCAACCCCATCCCCGAAAACGTGGCGGACGTGTACGACCGGGAGACGTATTTGAAATGGAAGGCCTACCACACGGAGAAAGTCCGCTGGGGCATGGTGACCAACGCGATCACCTTCGTCATCGACCTCGTGTTGATCCTGACCGACGCCTACGCCGCCTTCGCCCGGCTGTTCCCGGACCAGGTGTGGCTGCAGCTGTTCGCGGTCATGCTCCTCTCCGCCCTGGCCACGCTCCCCCTCATCCCCTTTTCCTGGTACGACACCATGCACATCGAGGAGAAGTACGGCTTCAACCGCACCAAGGGCAAGACCTTCGCCGGGGACCAGGTGAAGCAGTTCGTCCTGCAGCTCCTGCTGATGATCGGCCTCGCCTCCCTGGTCATGGGCCTCCACAAGAGCTTCGGGGACTGGCTGATCCTGGCCTTCGCCATCTTCGCCACGCTGTTCCTGTTGTTCATCACCTTCCTGTTCCCCTTCTTCAGTCGCATCTTCAACAAGTTCACGCCCCTCGAAGACGGGGAGCTGAAGGAGGGCATCACCAAGCTGTTGGAGAAGAACGGCTACAAGGTCCGGGCCATCCAGGTCATGGACGCCTCCCGTCGGTCCACCAAGTCCAACGCCTATTTCACGGGCTTCGGGAAGATGAAGACCATCGTCCTCTACGATACCCTGGTGGCCGCCATGACCACCGACGAGATACTGGCCGTCTTCGCCCACGAGATGGGCCACGGCCTCCATAGGGACACCCTGAAGAACCACATCCTGAGCTTCCTGCAGATGCTGGTGCTGGGCCTCCTGGCCTGGGCCACCCTGCGGTATCCGCAGATCTTCACGCCCTTCGGCTTCCAGGGCGTGAACTACGGCTTTGCCGTGATCCTGATCATGAGCGTGGAATACGCCCTGATCTCTCCCCTGTTCAGCTTGGTCACGTCCTGGTTCTTCCGCCGGGCAGAGTACCGGGCGGACGGGCAGGCGGTCCGGGAGGGCTACGGCGACGCTCTGATCAGCGGCCTCAAGAAGCTGAGCCGGGAGAACTTTTCTGACCTCGCTCCGTCCCCCATCCTGGTGGCCCTCGAATACTCCCATCCCACCCTGAGCCAGCGCATCACCGCCATCGAGGCGGCCGGGAGGAAGTGACGACCTACCCGATCGAGCCGGATATACAACAAGGCCCCCGAAAACTCGGGGGCCTTGCGGTTTGTATGGGGTTACTGGCCGATCTCCTTGCGGTAACCGTCCATCTCCTCGGTGTTGCCGTAGACGAAGTGGCCGGGCAGGATCTCCACCCACTTGGGTCCTTCCTTCTCGTAGTGGTGGACGCTGGGGTCGTAGACCAGCAGCTTCTTGGACCGCTCGATATAGGGATTGGGATTGGGCACGGCGGACAGCAGCGCCTTGGTGTAGGGGTGCAGCGGGTGGGCGAAGAGCTCCTCCGCCTCCGCCAGCTCCACGATCCGGCCCTTGTGGATGACGGCGATACGGTCCGAAATGAACCGGACCACAGACAGGTCGTGTGCGATGAAGAGGTAGGTGAGGCCGCGGCTCTTCTTCAGGTCGTTGAGCAGGTTCAGCACCTGGGCCCGGATGGACACGTCGAGCGCCGAGATGGGCTCGTCCGCCACGATGAACTCGGGCTGCATGATGAGGCTTCGGGCGATGCCGATGCGCTGGCGCTGGCCGCCGGAGAACTCGTGGGGGAAGCGGCTGGAGAACTCGGGCAGCAGACCCACCTCCTGCAGAGCCTTCTGGACCTTGTCCTGCCGGTCGTGATCGTCCTTGTAGAGGTGATAGTTGATCAAGCCCTCGGACACGATGTAGTCCACCTTGGCCCGCTCGTTCAGGGAGGCCATGGGGTCCTGGAAGATCATCTGCATGGAGCGGATCACCTTGGTGTCCATCTCCCGGCTGATCTTGCCGCTGATGCGCTCACCCTTGAAGAGCACCTCGCCGCTGGTAATGGGGTTGATGCGCACGATGGCCCGGCCGATGGTGGTCTTGCCGCTGCCGCTCTCGCCCACCAGGGAGAAGGTCTCGCCCTTGTAGATCTTGAAGTTCACGTCGTCCACGGCTACGAACTTCTTGCGGCCCGTGCCGAAGGTGACCTGCATGTTCTTGACCTCGATCAGGGTCTCCCGGTTGGGATCCAGATGGGGGTGATAGGCGTTGGGGTCCGTGCCGTTGCTCTTGAGGCTGATCTCGGAGAGCCGGCCGATGGAATCGGGCTGTTCCACCTTGGGGGCCCGATGGTCCCGGAGCCAGGACTTCACGGTGTGGGTGCCCGTCACCTCGTACATGGGGGGCTCCTCCAGGAAGTCGATGTTCAGGGCGTGCTTGTTGCGGGGCGCGAAGGCATCGCCCTGGATCTTGTTGAACAGGCTGGGCGGCGTTCCGTCGATGGCGGGGAGCTTCTCGCCCTTGACGCCCAGCTGGGGCAGGGCGGACAGCAGGGCCCAGGTGTAGGGGTGCTGCGGGTCGAAGAACACCTCGTTGGCCATGCCGATCTCGATGATCTGGCCG
>JBGVAK010000164.1:0-3877 GCA_045224495.1 Christensenellales bacterium | reverse complement strand
TCGATGTCCGAGGCGTTGATGACGATGATGATCTCCACCTGGTCGCTGAGGGACCGGAGCATCTGCATCTTGCTGTCGGGCTGGAAGCCGGGCAGGACCCGGGACGCGTGATAATCGTCAAAGAGCTTGCCGCCGAATTCCAGATAGAGCTTGCCGCCGAAGGAGCTGATCCGCTGCCGGATATGCTCGGACTGGAGCTTCACATATTGGTCGTGATCGAAACCGATGCGCTGCATGTACCATACCTCCCCAAATATACAGCACATTATAAATGAAGCGGACATTTTTTGCAAGAACTTGTCTTTGCATCCGTAAAGGTGTATACTATTTTAACTATCTGAACAAGGAGGGACCCTATGCTGTTTTCTGATATGCCCTATGTCCGCCCGGATCTGGAATTTTTGCGTGAGAAGATCGAGGAGCACGTGGAGGAGCTGAAAAACGCCCGCAGCTTCGCTGAAGCGGATCAGGCGTACGCCGCCCTGGAGAAGGTGTTTTCCGGGGTCCAGACCGCCATGACCCTGTGCTACATCCGCCATACCGTGGACACGGAGGACGAGTTCTACGCCGGGGAGCAGGAGTATCTGGACGAGGCCATGCCCCAGCTCCAGGAGATCCAGCAGGGGGCTCAGATGGAGCTGTTCCGCTCCTCCTGGCGGCCCGATTTTGAAAGGAAATACGGTTCCCTTCTGTTCACCAACATGGAGATCCAGCTCCGTTCCTTCGACCCCAAGCTGATCCCCGACATGCAGGAGGAGAACAAGCTGGTCACGGCTTACGGCAAGCTCATCGCCTCCGCCCAGATCCCCTTCGAGGGGCAGGTGCTGACCTTGGCGCAGATGGGCCCCTACAAGGAGAGCCCCGATCCGGATATGCGCAAAAAGGCATGGCTGGCTCAGGCGGGCTTCTATACGGAGCACCAGTCTGAGCTCGACGACATCTATGACAAGTTGACGGCCCTTCGGACCAAGATGGGCCGGGACATGGGCTATGAGAATTTCGTGCCCCTTGGCTACGATCGCATGGGCCGCAACTGCTACACGGAGGCGGACGTGAAGAAGTTTCGGGAGGCCATCGTGCAATACGTGGTGCCCGTGGCGGATCGGCTCTTCCGGGAGCAGGCCCAGCGCCTGGGCGTCAGCTACCCCCTGAGCTACGCGGATACCGCTCCCATGTTCCTCTCCGGCAACCCCAAGCCCCAGGGCACGGCGGACGACATCCTGGCGGCGGGGAAGAAGTTCTATCACGAACTGGCCCCGGAGACGTCAAAGTTTATCGACGTCATGTTCAAGGACGAGCTCATGGACGTGCTGAGCCGCAAGGGCAAGCAGGGCGGCGGTTACTGCGCCGGCATCCCCGATTACAAGGTCCCCTTCATCTTCGCCAACTTCAACGGCACCCAGGGGGACGTGGAGGTTTTGACCCACGAGGGCGGCCACGCCTTCGCGGGCTATACCGCCCGGGACATCTTCCCCCTGGACCTCCAGAGCCCCACTCTGGAGAGCTGCGAGATCCACTCCATGAGCATGGAGTTCTTCGCCTGGCCCTGGGCGGAGGATTTCTTCGGCGACGAGGCGGACAAATACCGCTACGCTCACCTGACCGGCGCCCTCACCTTCCTGCCCTACGGCACCATGGTGGACCATTTCCAGCACATCGTCTACGAGAACCCGGAACTGACCCCTGACCAGCGCCATGAGAAGTGGGCGGAGCTCACGAAGATCTACATGCCCTGGATCCGGCTGGGCGACATGCCTTTCTGGGGCGAGGGCAAGGCCTGGCAGCGCCAGAGCCACATCTACGAGATGCCCTTCTACTACATCGATTACTGCCTGGCCCAGTCCGTGGCGCTCCAGTTCTGGGCCCTCATGCAGCAGGATCGGGCGGACGCCTGGACACGGTATTATAAGCTGGTCAAGCTGGCCGGCACCCGGACATACCGGGAGCTGGTGGCCGCCGCGGGTCTCAACGATCCCTTCGAGCCCGAAGGATTGAAGGCGGCCTGCGAGGCGGCGGTCCGGTGGCTGGACGGCTGCGACATGACCAAGATCAAATAAGGAGGCTTTCCCATGCGCGCCTACGAACGGTTCATCCCCTACGCGAAGATACACACCGCCAGCAGCGAGGACTTCGTCAAAAACCCCTCCACACAGCGCCAGTTCGACCTGGCCAACCTCCTCGTACAGGAGCTGAAGGATCTGGGCGTCGCCGACGCCCGGGTGACCGACAGCTGCTACGTCTACGGCTCCCTGCCCGCTACGGCGGGGTATGAAAACAAGCCCCGCCTGGGCTTCATCGCCCACATGGACACCATCCCGGACTTCTCCGGGGAGAACGTGAAGCCCACGCTGGTATACGATTACGACGGCGGCGACATCCCTCTGGGCGACTCGGGCCGCGTCCTGTCTCCCCATAATTTCCCCAGCCTCCTCGAATTGAAGGGCAAGACCCTCATCACCACCGACGGCACCACGGTCCTGGGCGGCGACGACAAGGCGGGCGTGGCGGAGATCATGACCCTGGTGGAGACCCTCCAGAAGGGCCATATCCCCCACGGCTTCATTGGCGTAGCCTTCACCCCCGACGAGGAGATCGGCCACGGCCCCGACGGTTTCGACGTGAAGGGCTTCGGCTGCGACTTCGCCTACACCCTGGACGGGGGCAAGGCGGGGGAGATCGAGTTCGAAAACTTCAACGCCTGCGCCGCCAAGGTCACCATTCACGGCCGGAACGTGCACCCCGGCGCCGCCAAGGACGTCATGATCAACGCCCTGCAGGTGGCCATGGCGTTCAACGCCCTGCTGCCCGGGGCGGAGCGGCCCGAGCACACGGACCAATACGAGGGCTTCTTCCATCTGACCGACATGTCCGGCAGCGTGGAGAAAGCCACCCTTTCCTATATCGTCCGGGATCACAGCGCCCCCCGCTTCGACAGCCGCAAGGCCACGCTTCAGCAGGCGGCCGCCTTCCTCAACGAAAAGTACGGCCCCGGCACCTGCGAGCTCGCTATCCGGGATCAGTACCGGAACATGGTGGAGAAGATCCGGCCCCAGAACTATCACCTGATCGAAAACGCCATCGCCGCCTGTGAGGCCGCCGGCGTCAAGCCCCTCATCCGGCCCATCCGCGGCGGCACCGACGGGGCCACCCTCTCCTTCATGGGCCTGCCGTGCCCCAATCTCGGCACCGGCGGCTACGCCTGCCACGGCCCCTTCGAGCACGTGTGCGTGGAGGAGATGGACCAGTGTGTCGACATTGCCCTGAACCTAGTGAAAGCCTACGCCAAGTGAGATCGACATAAAGGAATCGCCCATGAAAAACGTAAAACCCCTCATCACCTATCTGGTGGCCTTCGCCGCCTTCGTCCTGGTGGATCGGTATCTCTATGCCCACCCCGTGATCAAGGTGCTGGCCATGGCGGCCATGGTCCTGTTCGCCGCCCAGCTGTTGCGGCTCCTGTTGAGCGCCATCAAGCCTAAGCAGCGCAAAGGCCTGACCCTCATCTCCCTGTTCTCCAGCCTCCTCCATTACGTGGCGGCCATCGTGATCCTTTGCTGGGGATTGTCCATCCTGGGGGTCAACGTCAACGCCATCGTGGCCAGCGTGGGGATCGTAGCGTTGATCGTGGGCTTCGGCGCGGAGAGCCTGGTGGCCGACGTGGTCACAGGCATCTTCCTGATCTTCGAGAACCAGTACAACGTGGGGGACATCGTGGAGGTCAACGGCTTCCGCGGCACGGTGAAGGACATCGGTATCCGCACCACCTCCATCGTGGATACCGGCGACAACATCAAGATCATCAACAACTCCGAGATGAAGAACATCCTGAACCGGTCCGACAACGTGTCCCGGGCGGTCAGCGACATCGCCATCCCCT
>JBGVAK010000163.1:0-6871 GCA_045224495.1 Christensenellales bacterium | reverse complement strand
CCTTCTCGATCTTCGCCTGGATCTCAGCGACCTTGGCTGCTTTTTGCTCGATAAACTTCGCGTTTGCCATTGTTTCACCTCCTTGTACAAAAAATCCTCCCGTCGCTGAAGACGGAAGGACACGATACAAGTCTGTGTTCCACCACCTCGGCAGGATTTACACGGGTTTCATCCCGCTACCGGCTGTCTCTGGCGACGTTCGGCTGATATTATAGCCGCTGTTGCCGAGGAAGTCAACACCTTTTTTCAAATATTTCAGGCTTTTTTCACCACTCGGGCCCCGGTCTTGAAGATGGAGTCCGCCGGGATCTCACCGCGAACGCAGCTGGTGGGGTAAACGTTGCTGTGGCGGCCGATGACGGTGCCGGGATTGAGGACGCTGTTGCAGCCCACCTCCACGTAATCGCCCAGGACCGCGCCCACCTTCTTGCGGTTGGTGGGCAGCTCGTTTTCCCCGTCCTTCAGGACCACCAGGGTCTTGTCAGACTTCACGTTGCTGGTGATGGAGCCTGCGCCCATGTGGGATTTGTAGCCCAGGATGGAGTCGCCCACATAGTTGTAGTGGGGCACCTGCACGTTGTCGAAGAGGATCACGTTCTTGAGTTCCGTGGAGTTGCCCACCACGCAGTTGTCGCCCACCAGGGCGCTGCCGCGGATGAAGGCCCCGGGCCGCACCTCGGTCTTATGACCGATGATGCAGGGACCGGCGATGTAGTTGTTGGGGTAGATCACGGCGTCCTTGGCGATCCAGACGTCCTCCTTGGGATGGTCGAACTCCTCCGGGCTCAAGGTGGCGCCCAGCTCCAGGATGAAGCCCTTGATGCCGTCCAGCACCTCATAGGGGTAGGTCTTGCCCTCGAAGAGAGGGGCGGCCTTGGTATGGGAAAGATCCAGCAGATCAGCGATAGTATACATAATATGCCTTCCTTATTTGATCCGAATGAGCTGGCCCGCCTCGTCCATGGCATGTATGATGGCGTCCACTTCCTTCTCGCAGGCCTCGGGCGTGGTGGCCTCGGCCATGACCCGCAGCACGGGTTCCGTGCCGCTCTTTCTAAGCAGCACCCGGCCGGAGTTGCCCAGCCGCTCCTCCGCCGCCTTCACCTCAGCCTGGACGCGGGGATCGTTCATGGTCTCGTCCTTGTCCTTCACCACCACGTTCTTCAAGACCTGGGGGTACATCTGGCAGGGCTCAGCCAGACGGGACAATGTGGTCTTCCGATCCAGGATCACCTGCATGATCTTGATGGCGGTCAACAGGCCGTCGCCGGTGGTGGCGTACTTGGAGAAGATGATATGGCCGGACTGCTCGCCACCGATGCGGTGACCGTTGGCGCGCATGTTCTCATAGACGTACCGATCGCCCACAGCGGTCTTCTCGTAGCCGATGCCCCGGGCATCCAAGGCCTTGTAGAGACCGAAGTTGCTCATGACGGTGGTGACCACCTTGGTGCTGCCCAGCTTCCCGCGCTCCTGCATATAGCCGGCGTAGATGTAGAGGATATGGTCGCCGTTGACTACGTTCCCCTTTTCGTCCACGGCCAGGCACCGGTCCGCGTCGCCGTCGAAGGCGAAGCCCACGTCCAGGTGGTTCTCCTTCACCAGCTTCTGGAGGTTCTCGATGTGGGTGGACCCGCAGCCCGCGTTGATGTTGGTGCCGTCGGGGGTATTGCCCACCACGTAGGTATCGGCGCCCAGGGCGTCGAACACGCTCTTGGCGATCTGCCAGGTGGAGCCGTTGGCGGAGTCCAGGCCCACCTTCATGTGCTTGTAGGAATGGGTAGCCAGGCTGATGAGGTAGCCGATGTAGCGGTTGCGGCCCGCGGCATAGTCGATGGCCCGGCCGATGTTCTCCCGCTCCGCCAGCGGCAGCTCCTCCATTTCCCCGTCCAGGTACTTCTCGCACATGTCCTGGACCTCGTCTTCCATCTTCTCCCCATGGCCGTTGATGAGCTTGATGCCGTTGTCATAGAAGGGGTTATGGCTGGCGGAGATCATGACGCCGCAGTCGAAGTCGTCGATGCGGGTGATGTAGGAGACGCTGGGGGTGGTGGTCACGTGCAGCATATAGGCGTCCGCGCCGGAGGCCGTGATGCCGGCGATGAGGGCGTGCTCCAGCATGTAACCCGAACGGCGGGTATCCTTGCCGATGGCGATGCTGGCCTTGTGGTCCCGTCCGTAGTACCAACCGATGAACCGGCCGATCTTGTAGGCGTGCTCCACCGTCAGGACCTTGTTGACTTCGCCGCGGAAGCCGTCTGTTCCAAAGTATTTGCCCATGTTTTTCTCCTTACAGCAGCTTGGCTGCTTCGTAGTCCATGTAGACGGTCACGTCAGGATGGAGCTGCAGCACGGAGGCAGGGACCTTCTCGGTGACGGGGCCCTGGAGCATCTCCTTCATGATGGGCGCCTTGGCGGGGCCGATGGCCATGAGGATGATGGAGCGGGCCTGCATGACCGTCTTCACGCCCATGGTGACGGCATGGGTGGGCACCTCGTCGATGGACTTGAAGAAGCGCTTGTTGGCCTCCCGCGTGGATTCTGTGAGCTCCACGATGTGAGTCAGGGAGCCGAAGGGCGTGCCGGGCTCGTTGAAGCCGATGTGGCCGTTGTTGCCGATGCCCAACAGCTGCAGGTCCACGCCGCCCGCCGCCGCGATCTCCTTATCGTAAGCCGCAGGGTCGCTGGTGTCGATGCCTGAGGGGACCCGGGTGCGGGACTTGTCGATGTCGATATGATCGAACAGGTTGTGGTCCATGAAGTAGCGATAGCTCTGGTCATGGGTGCCGTCCAGGCCCACGTACTCATCCAGGTTAAAGCTGGAAGCATTCTTGAAGGAGATCTCCCCCGCCTTGTTGAGCCGGACCAGTTCCGCATAGAGGCCCAGAGGGGTGGAGCCTGTGGCGCCGCCCAGGATGGCGTTTCGTTTGCGCTTGAGCAGTTCCACATATTGCTGCGCAGCCATGGCTGCGATTTTTTCGGCCGAATCGATGACGACTTTCATAGAAATACCTCCTAACAAAACTTGATATATGATACCACTTCATCATAACTTTTGCAATATTATTATCAATTCTTGCAAAAACAGTTTTTCATTGGTTCAAAATATGGTGTCCCCTCTTGCCATGAAAGGCAATATCTTGTATTATACAATGTAGAAATGCTGGAACGGAGGAAAGTTCGATGCGGATCTATTGCAAGGCGGAACATCACGACATAGGCGGCCCCGGGTCCTTCTTTCTGGCCCGTTCCGAGAAGCAGCTGCCGGCCCTGATCCGGGAGTACGGCGGCAAGGTCCAGCTCATCTATCTGGACCCGCCCTTCGGCACGGGGGACTCCTTCCAGCGCAAGGGAGAAAAAGATATCCCCCTGTTTCGGGACGACATGCCCGAGGGGGAGTATCTCAAATGGATGCGTACCATCCTCACCGGCTGTCATACCCTCCTCTCCCCCACGGGGAGCCTTTACCTGCATATCGATTGGCGCATGAGCGCCAAGCTCCGGCTCCTGCTGGACGAGATCTTCGGTCAGGACAACTTCATGGACGAGATCGTCTGGGGCTACAAGTCCGGCGGCCGGGCTACCCGCTTCTTCCCTCGCAAGCATGACACCATCCTCTTCTATCGCAAGAGCCGCAAGGTGTTTTTCAACATCGCCGCCGTAGGCCAGCCTCGGGGGCCGGAACGCCGCAACCACATGAAGCAGTTCGTGGACCAGGACGGACGGGTGGGCTTCTCCATCCGCACCAACGGTAAGCTGTACACCTATTATGAGGACGATCTCATCTATCCTACGGACGTTTGGACGGATATAGAACACCTGCAGCAAAAGGACAAGGAGCGATTGGGCTACGCCACGCAAAAGCCAGAAGCCCTGCTGGAGCGGATCGTCCTGGCCTCCTCTAAGCCGGGGGACCTGGTATGCGATCTCTTTTCCGGCAGCGGCACCACCGCCGCCGTAGCCGTCAAGAACGGTCGGCGCTTCCTGGCGGTGGACGCCTCTCCCCTTTCCCTCGTCACCCTGCGCAAGCGCCTGTTGTCCATCGCCGCCAGCCCCACCCTTTTGGACGAGCCGGATCAGGCCCAGCGGCCCATGACGCTGCACTTCCCGGCGCTCCGCAACAAGTGCGAAGCGGCCTTCTCCGTCGAGGAGAAGAACGTTATCGTCACGAAAGCCCAGCTGAACCGCCGCCCCTCCCCCCTCTCCTACGCCGCCGTCGGGTACGAGAAAGAGCAGATGTTCTACCCCACCCGCACGGTCACTAAAGCAAAACTCCCCTTGAAACTTCCGCTTCCAGAGGGAGTGGATAAGCCAGTGATCCAATTGGTGAACGGGTACGGGGACCAGGCGTTCTTTACAGTGGATCGGTAAAAACGATATGAGCAAGAGCAATCTGTCAGCAAAGGATGGCAGAAGCCGTTTTCTCCGACCCGAAGCTGTACTATGTACTGCGAGAGGGAGGAAAAACGGCTAATTTGCGGTATTGAAATAAAAAGAAATGGCGGTTTACGCCATTTCTTCCTGCCAGTAAATATTCATATCAGTTTGCCGCAAATGGTCTGCCGCCTTTTTCGACAGACTGCAGGAGCCGTCAATCGGCTCTTTTTTTGTGGCCGACGATCAACCCGACCAGACAGCACAGCAGGGAGACCGCCATGCCGTAGAGAAGGGGGTCGCCGGGCAGGGAGAGGATCTTGGAGAGGATGTCGGCGCAGGGGGCCAGGATCATGGAGAGAAGGACACACCGGCCGTCTACCCGGCCCGGCAGCCACAGGGCAGCAGTCATGGGCAGGAAGAGGACGCAGGCCCGAAAGCCCATGGACAGGAATCCGAAGTCGTTGATGAGGGAATCCGGCAGCGATAAGGTCACCGCCACTGCCGCCAAAAGGATGCCGCCGATACACATGCGCACGGCCACCAGCTCCCGCTGGGGATCGTCCCAGCGGCGGGAAAGGCGCTTGAGGATGTCGCGGGTCAGGATGGTGGCCATGCCGAAGGACAGGCCCGCCCCGCCACTGACGGCGGTGATGAGCAGCGTCCCCAGGATGATCCCGGCTACCAGGGGCGGGAAACGATCGAGCGCGAAGGTGGGCATGGCGCGGATGGTGGTCTCCAAGATGGGCAGATCCGGCAGAGCCTTCCCCATGGCCGCCAGAGCCTCCGCCTCCGCCCGCAGCATGTAGTGGCTGCGCATGAAAAAGCCGATGGCCACGCCGCCAAGGCCGATGAAAGGGGCGGCGAAGGCGCTGATCAAAGCGCCGTTGCGAGCAGACCGATCCGATTTGCCGGACCAGATGGCCTGGGCGTAGGACTGGGTGCACAGGACCCCCAGCAGCAAGGAGAAACCGGAGCTCAGGTCCTTGACGGCGCCCCGGGCGGTGAGGCTCAGGAACTGGGATTTCAACACGCTCACATCCTCGATGTTGGGCACCCCCGTGGCTGCCTGCCGGATCATGCCTAGGGAGGTCCCCGTCAGCAGGTCTCCAAGCTCAGTCCAAAGCCCCTTGGGACCGTGGCTCCAGTAGAGGATCAGGCAGAGGCTCATGAGGGACACGGCGCACAGCAGCAACAGCTTGACGATGCCGCCCATGCCCGCGCCCCAGGCCCCGCCGAAGATCACGTAGAGGCCCATGAGCGCCGCGGCGATGACAGCCCCCGCCCACAGGGGCGTGCCGGGGAATAGGGCGGAGAGAAGGCCCGCGCAGGCGATGACCTGGGAGAAGACGCTGATGAAGATGCCGATGGAGCAGAGGACGGAGCTGAGGCCTCCGGCGGCTGAGCCATACTCCCGGGTGACGATAGCCAGCTCCGTGATGCAGCCGCTCTGCCGCAGCTTATGGCTGTAGCCAAGGCCCAAGGCGAGGCACCCCAGGCAGCAGCCCAGGGTGAACCACCAGCCGGAGAAGCCGCACTGGAAGGACAGCTGGGCGGTGCCCATGGTGGCCTGGCTCCCCACCAGGCTCCCCATCATGGCTCCGGCCACCAGGAGGCTGCCGGCCTTGCCGCCTCCCGAAAGGAAATCTGAGGAATCCTTCACCTTCCGGCCCGACAGAAAGCCCACCCCCAGGATGAGCCCCACCACCAGAACGATCCCCGCCAGCACACCGAACGACATGTTTCTCTCCTCAAAAAAAGGTATAGTGCTATCATAGCACCACGGGCCAAAAAAGCAACAAAAAACTGCCGCCTGTGCGACAGTTCCTTGTATTGCTTCGATCCTACAGGCTTTCGAGCATCCTCCGATGATCGGCGGCCAGGCCGTGATAATGCATGGCCTGCTCCTTCCGCTGTTCGAGGGACGACTCGGGCAGGGTCTTCACCACCTTGGCCGGGCTTCCCAGTGCCACGGAAAAGGGCGGGATGACGGTGTTCTTGGTCACCAAAGCCCCGGCCCCCACCACGGACCCCTTGCCGACGACGGCTCCGTCCATGATGATGGCGCCCATGCCGATGAGGGCGTAGTCCTCCACCCGGCAGGCGTGGAGGATGACCCCGTGGCCCACGGTCACGCAGTCCCCCACCACCGTAGGAAGCCCGCCCTCCAGGCCGCTGCCCCGGCCGGAGTCCTCGTGGATGAGGGTCCCGTCCTGGATGCTGGTGAACTTTCCGATGACCACGTCGTGGACGTCGCCACGGATGACAGCGTTGTACCACACGGAGGACCCTTCGCCGATCTTCACCCGGCCCACGACCATGGCGCCGGGGGCCAGCAACACGTCCTCAGCGATCTCAGGCGTCACGCCCTCATAGGGATAGACCGGCATAGGCTTGCTCCTTTTCGTCCTTATTTGAAGATGTTGCGGATGCCGCCCTTCTTCTTGGCGGGCGTAGTGGCCTCGCCGCTGAGGGCCGCGTACTGCTGCAACAGGGC
>JBGVAK010000162.1:0-9876 GCA_045224495.1 Christensenellales bacterium | reverse complement strand
TACGCTATGTACAAATTGAACAACACTCTTGGGTTGTATTGCTATTCCGGAAAACAAAAAATGTGCTCACTGCTGTATAACAGCTTGACGAGATCGGCATATTATGATATGATTTGACTATCAAAAGGAGGTCGAAACCTATGGAAGAAATGATCCGTCCGTCGGCTGATCTGAGAAATCATTATGCCGAGATATCAAAAACCTGCAAGCAGTCCCGCCAGCCGGTGATTATCACGGTCAACGGTCGCGGTGATACGGCTGTTCTGAATTTGCAGGAATACCGCCAAATGCAAGCGGAGTTGGAGCTTTTGCGGATGCTCGCCGATAGTGAAGCGGACGTTGCCGCTGATCGCGTCGCCCCTGTCGAAGAAACCTTCCGTGATCTTCGCGCGCGTCTGACCGAAAGGAAGAACGGATGAGTTATCGAACCCTGCGCACCGATAAAGCCAACGATCAGCTGTATGATCTGATCCAGTACATTGCCGCCGATTCGAGCATCGATACTGCTCTGAATTATCTCGACAAGCTGGAATCCGCCGTGATGAACCTTGCGGAGTTTCCGTATTCCGGTGTAACGCCGCGCTATTCGACTCTCAGGAAGCAGGGTTATCGAGTATTGATCGTCGAGCGGCACCTGATCTTTTACAAGGTGTACGAAGAAAAGAAAACGGTCATTCTTCACGCCGTTGTGGGCGCAAGGCAGGAATACCGAAATCTTGTATAGTCAAACTCGCGGCGCACCGTTTTGATGCGCCGCAATTGTTTTATTACTGAAACATATATGCCATTGGAATGAAACACTCCTCCTCGTTATTGATAATACGATAATTCTTCAGAATAATCTGCTTCCCGTTTTGCACATGGTTCAAATCGAAAAACACCGCAACCAAGTTAAGAGATCGGTATCCCCAAATCCCGCCAACATGCCGAAAATGCCCGTATTGCCTGGCTTTTTTGATTGTTTCACATTGCACGTTGTTCTCTGTCTCTGCGTGAACATGCCATCTATCTTGGTGTCGCCCTTGCTGGCCGGGGGCACGCCCCAATCGAAGCGGTGGTAGGGGTCCAGATTGGCGGTCATCTTGAACTTCTTGTCCTTGCTCTCGCTGCCGTCCTCCTGACCGCCGCGATTGAAGCCCTCGGCCCACTTATCCAAGGAGAAAGGCATATTGGCGACGATCACGTCGAATTGCTTCAGGTTGCCGTCGGAATCCAGATGCTGCGGATTGGATAGGGTATCGCCCCAGGCGATGGAGTCGCCGATCTTGGGATCAAAACGGTTTTCATACAGGTAGTCAAAACGTTGATCGTCCGCCAAAACGAAGGGCAGGTTTTTCTTTGCTCGCTCAATGCGGACTTCGTTCCCGCAATATTTTTTCTCCAAGTCGCGCAGATTTTCCTTATATGTATCGTCGAGATACTTCAGAAACAGCATGGTGAGGATATAGTCCTTATAATTCGCTGCGTCGATCGAACCGCGGAACGTGCCGGCTGCCTTCCATAGAGTTGCTTCCCTCAGCATTATACTTTGAAATAACCTTAGTGTACCGTTAGCATCGCCGCGTTGCTGATCACGCTGCCTGCGCTGTTGCTCACCTTGCAACGGAATTTGAAGCCGTTGTGACGGGTCTCTACGTTCGTTTGATTGAAGGTGGCAGACTGTCCGTTGTTTATAGCGTCATTCCAGGTGCTTTCTCCCGGCCGCTGATACTGCCACTGATAGGTTAAGCCTTCTCCTTCCGCCGTTACCGTGAAGGTGCCGTCGTGCCCAACGCTGCCGTCACGGAACTGGGCTGCGTCGTGATCGTAGGCGCAGTCGATTGGCCGGAAGAGCCGACCGTCAACACCGCCGCGTTGGATGTCACCGTCCCTGCGCTGTTTTTTACCTCGCAGCCCCTCCGTGATCCGGCCCTGGGGCAGGTCTAAGCCCCGCAGGGCGCAATCATTGATCTCGTCCTGGTCGGCGGACAGCATCCGGAAGAACCCATTCTTGGACCAGATGCCCGTGTCGTTGGCTTTGCCGTTGATCTCCACCCGAACGCTCTGGCGGGCGTCCTTGGTGCCCATCTTGGCGCTGACGTTGGACCGGCCGCCGTCGATGGCCCGCAGGCTCCCGGGAGCGCTGCCGATGCCGCTCGACACGGCGTTGCCCAGGGCCAGGATCTTGGTTTCCCCCGCCCTCGATGAAGGCGCTGACACCGTCCATCTTGGCACAGATGGTCTCGGTGACCACCGCCTCTGCCTCAAGGTTGCCGATGGTGGCCAGGGAGTAATCCTTGGCCCCGTTGCTGGCCGCCCAGGCACCGGGCTGCTTGCCGTCCTTCATGCCGCTCCGGAAGGATGGCAGTCGAAATCGTGGGACGCTTCATCTGCCGCTACGCTTCTGTTGTGAACAGCAGCACCGTTTCCGTGTCGTTCAGGTGAAAGACCTCCGGCAAGTACGGGGCGGCCACGGTGTTCCAGAGCCGTTTGGCCGCGATATTCTTTTCGTTATACTTGATCTCCCACTGGCCGGGATGCCGCTGCAATATTGTATTTGCAGCGTCCAGGGCAAGGTGCCTTCTGCGATACGCCGGGAAGATCGTGAACTCCGCCATGGTGTGATCCGGCGTCTTCGCGATGCAGGAGTAGGGATTCAACATGGCGAACCCGACGAGCGTGTCATCATCGTAGAGGAAATACGCGGTCCTTTTCGGGTCCGAAAAGTATTTGTCGAAGTATCCGTAATGATAATTCCCCGCCGCATCCATGGGGTCGTCGTAGTAATTGGTCATTTCATACAGATACTTTTGATTGATGTTCCAAAGCAATTCCTTGTCTTTTTGCTGAACGGCGAGCAGCCGGATCATTTTCGTACACCTCCGCAAACCGGGATATGCTTATTTCATGAACGCCCTTCTTCTTTCCGAACGTGCAGATCTCATCTCGTCAAATCGCGAGCTGCCTGCTTCTTTCGAATTTCGGCGGTGTCCTGAACCGCCTTTGGCAGCCATTCGGCATCCACATAGTCGAAAGGGATCACCAACTCCTGGATCTTGTCCGTTGGGGCTGGTCTTTTGATCTCTTCGGGGAGGAACGCAAGTCCAACCTCGCGCAGGGAAAGGACGCTGTCATGGATCCAGCCGACGGCCTGACCGTCACAATACAGGCAATAGCAGCCGAACATCTTTTTCGTGCTGACGTTCAGATCCTTGAGCCGATCCATCCATTCGGCAACGATGGATTCCTCTTCATACGGCATATAGATACCTCGTCAAACTCCGACTTATTTCAGCTTTGCGCCGTCAGCAAAGGCGTTGCCCACCTTTTCGCCCAGGCCGACGTAGGCAGAGTTGCAGGGGTCGAAGGCGATGGGCTTCAGCTTTTTAAGATCGATTATCCCGTCGGTCACCACGCTTTCGTCCGCCGAGACGTTGACGATCTCGCCGATGAGGATGCCGTCTGTAAAGCTCTTGACCCTGCACTCCAACGCCATGGGCAGCTCATCGATCAGCGGCGCGTCCACGAACGCGCTCTTGGTGGCATGGAACCCGGCCCTTGCGAACTTGTCGGGGACCTTGGCGGCGGATTCGATCCCCACATAATCGCAGGGGATCACCGTATCCTCCGTGCCCATGCTGACCGTAAAGGCCTTGCGAGCCATCAGATTGTCCGTGGTCTTATGCTTGCCGAGGCTGATGGTGATCTCCGAAAAATCCGTGGTGATGCCCCAGGCGGCGTTCATGGCGTTGGGCACGCCGTTCTCGTCATAGGTGGCGATGATCAGGACCGGCTGCGGCAGCATGATGGGTTTGGCTCCATAGTTGACTCTGCTCATGATGGTGATCTCCTTTTCTCCCGGTTTATATATCCATTATAATCATAATCCGCTTTTTTGCAATCGAACGCCCGACAAACGCAGGAACTTCACGCAGAGGCAGACGCTATCGAAGCTGTCTATGGTGTCTGTTTGCTTCCCGCTCATACTAAAAGTCATCGAAGGAAACTAAGGGGATTCCTGAATTTATATGCCAGAGGCCGCCGATCCAAGTCCTGCTCCGCAGCAAAATAAAACAGCCTGCCGCGAGGCAGGCTGTTTTCCGTTTTGTCAGCGGGACCTTCCCCCACGTTTCGCGGGGAGACGGCGTCCGCGAGATCAGCTGAACAGGATCTGGTTGACGACGCTCTCCAGGTACTCCTGCCGGCCGCTGCCGGGGAGGGCGGGGGCGCCCAGGGAGGCGGCGTACTCGGCCAGCTCCTGGAGGGTGGTCTCGCCGGAGCGGATCTTGGCGCCGATGCCGGTGCGGTAGGAGGCGTAGCGATCGGCGACGAACTGATCGATGCGGCCGTCCTCCATGAGGGCTGCGGCTTTCAAGAGGCCCAGGGCGAAGGTATCCATGCCCAGGATGTAGGCGTGGGCCATGTCCTCCAGGGTGTAGGAGGGGCGGCGGGTCTTGGCGTCGAAGTTGAAGCCGCCGGTGAGGCCGCCGGCCTTCAGGACCTCGTACATGCACATGGTGGCCTCGTACACGTTGAAGGGGAATTCGTCCGTATCCCAGCCTAGGAGCAGGTCGCCCTGGTTGGCGTCGATGCTGCCCAGCATCCCGTTGATGGCGGAGATCCTGAGGTCGTGCTGGAAGGTGTGGCCGGCCAACGTCGCGTGGTTCGCCTCAATGTTCATCTTGAAATCCTTGTCGAGGCCGTACTGTCTGAGGAACCCGATGGCCGTGGCGGCGTCGAAGTCGTACTGGTGCTTCATGGGCTCTTTGGGCTTGGGCTCGATATAGAAGTCGCCGGTGAAGCCGATGCTGCGGCCGTACTCCACAGCCAGGTGCATGAGCTTGGCGATGTTCTCCTGCTCGAACTTCACGTCCGTGTTGAGCAGGGTCTCATAGCCCTCACGGCCGCCCCAGAAGACGTAGCCCCGGCCGCCCAGCTTCACGGTGAGATCGAGAGCCTTCTTGATCTGGGCCGCGGCGAAGCAGAACACGTCCGCGCTGTTGGAGGAGCCTGCACCGTTCATGAAGCGGGGGTTGCTGAACATGTTGGCCGTGCCCCACAGGCACTTGATGTCGGTGCCCTGCATCTTCTCCAGGATGTAGTCGCTGATCTCGTCCAGGCGCCGGTTGGTCTCCTTGATGTCGTCCGCCTCGGGGACCAGGTCCACGTCATGGAAGCAGAAATATTTGACGCCCAGCTTCTTCATGAACTCGAAGCCCGCGTCCACCTTGGCCTTGGCGTGGGCCATGGTGCCCTTCTCCGCACCGAAGGACTTGTCCGCCGTGTCCCGGCCGAACATGTCCGTGCCGCCGGCGCACAGGTTGTGCCACCAGGCCATGGCAAAGGGCAGGTGCTCCTTCATGGGCTTGCCCAGGACCAGGCGGTCCGCGTCGTAGAACTTGAAGGCCAGGGGGTTCTGGCTCTGGGGTCCCTCGTAGGGGATGACCGGGATGTTCTCAAAAATCTCTTTCATGGTATATCTCCTTTATTTGATCTCTTGAAACAGGTCCTTCATGGTGGGATAGATCCTTTGGAACTTGCGATACTGAGCTTCATACCGAGCGGCGATCTGTGGGTCGGGCGCCACGGTCTCCTGCACATGGGTCAAAGCGTCGGCGCAGGCCTGGACGTTCTCATAGGCGCCGGTGCCCACCATGGCCAACATAGCCCCGCCGTAGCCCGGGCCTTCCTCCGTCTGGGGGATGTCCAGGGGGATGTTCAGGACGTTGGCCAAAATCTTCCGCCACAGGGGAGATTTGGCGCCGCCGCCGCAGAGGAAGCTGCGGTCGATGGAAAGGCCGATGGCCTTGGCCACCTCAAAGCTGTCCCGAAGGGCAAAGGCCACGCCCTCCAGCACGGCCTGGACCATGTCGGCGCGGGTGCTGTCCATGCTTAGCCCCGTGAACGTGCCGCGCGCGTTGACGTCGTTGATGGGGCTCCGCTCGCCCATGAGGTAGGGCAGGAAGAAGACGCGGTTGCAGCCCAGCTTGTCGTCGGTGATGTCCGTTTGCTCCGCAGCGTAGTCCGAGGTGTTCAGAATATCTTCGCAGAACCATTTATTGCAGCTGGCGGCGCTGAGCATGCAGCCCATGAGATGCCAGCCCCCGTCCGCGTGGCAGAAGGCGTGGAGGGCGTTGTGAGGATCCACGCCGAAGGCTTTGGAGGAGATGAAGATGGTGCCGCTGGTGCCCAGGCTGATGTTGCAGCCGCCCTCCCCCACCACGCCGGTGCCCACGGCGGCGGCGGCGTTGTCGCCTGCCCCGGCCACGACCCGGACCGTTGCGGGAAGGCCCAGTTCCTTGGCGACCTCCGGCTTCACGGTGCCGATGGGTTCATAGCTCTCGAAGAGCTTCGGCATCTGCGCTTCCTTCATGCCGCAGACGTCCAGCATCTCCTTCGACCAGCGCCGGTGCGCCACGTCCAGCAGCAGCATGCCGCTGGCGTCGGAGAAGTCGCAGGCGTGGACGCCGGTGAGCCGATAATTGATGTAGTCCTTGGGCAGCATGATCTTGCTGATGCGGGCGAAGTTTTCGGGCTCGTTGTTCCGCATCCAGAGGAGCTTGGGCGCGGTGAACCCGGCGAAGGCGATGTTGGCCGTCAGCTCGGAAAGCCTCCCCTTGCCGATCTCGGTGTTGAGCCACGCCGTCTCCTCGGCGGTGCGCCCGTCGTTCCAGAGGATGGCGGGGCGAATGACTTCGTCCTGCTCGTCGAGAGCCACCAGGCCGTGCATCTGGCCGCCTACGCCGATGCCCGCCACCACGGCGGCGTCAAAGCCCTTGAGGAGCTTGCCGACGCCCGTCACGCAGGCGTCCCACCAGTCCGTGGGCGATTGCTCCGACCAGCCGGGCTGCGGGAAATACAGGGGGTATTCCCGGCTCACAGTGTTCAAAATCGTCCCCTGCTGGTCCACCAGCAGGAGCTTCACCGCCGAGGTGCCGAGATCGATTCCGATATATAACATGACAGTTGTCCTCCGTTTCAAAGGTATACCGATCGTGTACGGGGACCGGCGCGCGGCTTATCCCTTGATGGCGCCGGCGATGAAGCTGTCCTGGATCTTCTTGCTGAGGAAGATATACATGAGCAATGTGGGGAAGGTGGCCAGCACCAGAGCGGCGCCGATGGGGCCCCATTCGGTGGTATACTGTCCGGAAAGGGCCTGCACGCCCACCGGCAGCGTTCGAAGGGCGGACTTGCTGATGAAAATGTTGGCGAACATCAGCTCGTTCCAGCACTGCAGGAACGTGTAGATGCCCACGGTGGCCACGGCGGGCTTCATCATGGGGCAGATGATCCTGAAGAAGATGCCCCAGACGCTGCAGCCGTCGATGCAGGCGGATTCGTCCAAATCCCGCGGGATCTCGTTCATGAATCCCGTACAGACCAGGATGGCCATGGCCAGGGAAAACGCTGAATAGGGGATGATGAGAGCCCAATAGGTATTGAGCAAATGCAGGCGGGACAGCGTCACGTATACCGGCACGATGGAGGCGTGGATCGGTATGGTGAGCCCCAGCATGAAGAACTTGTTGAGGGTCTTGCGCCGCTTCCAGATCAGCCGGGTCAGCGCGAAGGTGGCCATGAGCGCTACGCCCAGGGTGATGAGGATCGTGGCCACGGCCACGATGGCGCTGTTCAGGAAGTACTTGGGCATGTTCCCCGTTTTGAGAGCGCTGGCATAATTTGACCACAGCCATTCCTTGGGAAGCCCGATCACGTTCTCGCCGAAGATCTCGGGGTTGCTCTTCAGGGAGAAGGTGAACATCCAATACACGGGGAACAGGTTGACCAACAGCCACAGGATCAACCCGATATAGATAATGACGCGCGCGATTTTAGAGTTGTTGTGCATATTATTCCTTCTCCTCTCTGAAGATCGCGCTGATCAGAAGCGCAAAGCCGAAGCAGAGAACGATCAGCATGACCGCGATCGTACTGCCCATACCGTAGCGGTTGCGAAGGAAGAGCATGTTGATCATGAGGGTGCTCGGCACCTCCGTGGCATGCATCGGACCGCCGTTGGTCAAAACATAGATAAGGTCGAAGGACTTGAGGGAGCCGGTCACCGCGAAGATCACGCTGATGCGGATGATGGGCTTGATGTACGGCAGCACGATGTAGCGGTTGACCTGTCCGTCTGTGGCGCCGTCCAGCATGGCGGCTTCCCTGAGCTCCGGCGGGACGCTCTTGACGCCCGCGTAGAGCAAAAGCATGTGATAGCCCACGTACTGCCACAGGGTGGGCACGAACACCGCACCCAGGGCGGTTTTTTTTGTCCCGAGCCAGATCCTGGTCCAGCTCTCCAGGCCGACCTTGCGGAGAAAAACGTTCAAAATACCGTAATCCGGATTATAGATCTTCAACCAGAGCTGTCCGATGACCACGGTGGAGATCAACACCGGCATGAAATAGACGGAAAGGAAAAGCCTCTCGCCCTTGATCTTTTTCCCCAGCGTGAGGGCGAGACCGAGAGCCAGCGGCAGCTGGAGAAAGACCGACAGTCCGGCCAGCAGCAGGGAGTTGCGCAGCGCCTTCATGAAGCCGATGGAATTGCTGGTGAAAAGCTCCTTGTAATTTTTCAATCCAATAAAGACCTTCGGCCCGAATCCGTTCCATTTGAAGAGGCTAAAATACGCCGAGGCTCCGATCGGCGCGATCAGAACGCCGCAGAACAGGATCAGCGCCGGAAGAAGAAACAGTATGATATAGACTTTTTTGCTGTACATCCGCTGCATAGCCGAGTTCCTCCCATCGACAGAAGGGGCAACGGCACCTCCCAAAGTGCCAGAGGATATGAGAGGTGCCGTTTTTTGCGTTACTTAGTCAGGTGTGATCTGATTGACTGTCAGCGTCAGCCGATGTCCGCGGTCAGACCGGCCACGAAGCCCTCACCGTCGATGGCGCAGCCATAGACCTGGGAGACGTAATCGAGGTAGGTGTTCGCGGGATCAGCGGCCATGGCGGTATCGCCGAAGAGGACCAGGCCCTCGCAGGAGTTGACCACCTGACCGATCTCGACCATCAGGGGAGTCAGGGAGCTGGTGTCATAGTCGACGGCCCAGGCGGGGCAGCCCACGGCGTTCAGGAAGTTGTAGTGGCAGATCTCTTTGCCCAGCTCCACAGCAACCTGGGCAGCCAGATCCGCGTTCTTGGAAGCGCTGCAGGCAGCCAGCACGTCGGAGGGACCGCCGATGGTCTGATAGTAAGTGGAGCGCTCAGCGTTCATGACCGGGAACAGGCCGACGGCAGACTTGAAATCGGCCTTGGCGACTTCGCCGGTGTTCCAGGAACCGTTCTGATAGAAGGCGGTCTTGCCGGCCAGGAAGTTGGCCTTGGTCTCGTCGTTGCCGAGGGCGGCGCCGGCGGGATCGAAGTAACCCTTTTTGATCATCTCCTGGAAGGTGGTGACGGCGGTGGCGATGTCGGGATCGTTCCAGGTGGCCTCACCGGCGAAGATCTTGTCGAGCGCCTCGTAGCCGATGGTCTTGATGATGATGGGCTCCAGGTACTCAGTCACGCACCAGGTCTCCTTGCCGGCGCAGCCGAAGGGGATGATGCCCTTGGCGAGCAGGGCGTCGCAGCAGGCGGTCAGGTCTTCATAGGTCTGGGGGACATGGTCATAGCCGACTTCGGCCAGCAGGTCCATATTGGCATACATGGCCACGATGTTGAAGGTGGTGGGCACGCCATAGTGCTTGCCTTCATAGGTGGTGGTGGACAGCATGGACTCGGGGAGCTTGTCGGCATAGGCCTTGAAGTACTCGTCCAGGCAGACGACTCTGCCGGCGTTGACGAACTCGCCCAGGAAGCCGCCGGACCAGGAGAAGAAGATGTCGGGCAGATCTTCGGTGTCACCGCCCATCATCGCGGCCTTGATCTTGGTCTTGTAGGACTCGT
>JBGVAK010000161.1:0-5370 GCA_045224495.1 Christensenellales bacterium | reverse complement strand
TACAAGGAGGTGAAACAATGGCAAACGCGAAGTTTATCGAGCAAAAAGCAGCCAAGGTCGCTGAGATCCAGGCGAAGATCGAGAAGGCGAAGTCCATCGTGTTCTTCGATTATCGCGGCATCACCGTGGCCGAGGATACCGAGCTGCGTCGGGGCATGCGCAAGGAGAACGTGGAATACGTGGTGTTGAAGAACAACATGGTGTCCCGCGCCGCCGAGAACTGCTCCATCGATTCCAAGATCGAGGACATGCTCAAGGGACCCGTGGCATACGCTTTCGGGTATGAGGACGAAGTGGCCCCCGCCCGCATTCTGAAGGCCTTCGTGAAGAAGACGAAGAAGTGCGAGATCAAGGGCGGTATCGTGGACGGCAAGCTGACCAGCGCCGCCGACATGGATGCGATCGCCGATCTGCCCAGCAAGGAAGTGCTCATCAGCCGTCTGTTGGGCAGCATGAAGAGCCCCATTTCCAAGCTCGCAATCGTGCTGGATCAGATCGCCAAGCAGAAGGGCGAAGCCCCCGAAGCGTAAAGGACCGGGCATTGGCCCACAGAACAAAAAATATAATTTTAAGGAGATTTATCATGGATAAGGAAAAATTGATTGCTGATCTGAAGGCAATGTCCGTCCTCGAGCTGGCCGAGCTGGTCAAGGCTCTGGAGGAAGAGTTTGGCGTGTCCGCCGCCGCCGGTGCCGTCGTGGCCGCTGGCCCCGCCGCCGCCCCCGCTGAGGCTGTGGAAGAGAAGACCGAGTTCGACGTCATTCTGAAGGAAGTCGGCCCCGAGAAGATCAAGGTCATCAAGGTCGTCCGCGAGCAGACCGGTCTGGGCCTCAAGGAAGCCAAGGCTGTGGTCGATGGCGCTCCCGCCCCCGTCAAGGAAGGCGTCTCCAAGGAGGATGCCGAGAAGCTGGTCGCTGCCTTCAAGGAAGTCGGCGCCACCTGCGAGATCAAATAAGATTTCAAACGATCAAACCGAAAGGACGGTCACTGGCCGTCCTTTTTGCTGTCCAGATGCCGCCCGAACCGGACGGCCTCCTTCCCAAATTTCGAGCGGATGCTGTCCACCGCATCGTCCAGCCGCCGGGCGCGCTCCGTGGCGGCGGTGTCGGAGAACATGCTCAGCTGCTGCGCCCCATCCAGGCTGAGCCCTGCGACGCCCACGCTCAGCATGCGGATTGGCTTCCCGGCGGGCCAGTTTTCACGCAACAGCTCCACCGCCGTATCGCGGATGAGCCGGGTGCTGCAGGTGTATTCCTCCAGCTTCTTCTGCCGGTTGGTGACCTTGAGACTGGTGTCCTTGATCTGGATCTGGACCACGGAGGCGAACAGCTTCCTGCGCCGCAGCCGCGTCCCCACCTGGTCAGCGATCAGGGTGAGGCCCGCCATGATCTCGGCCGGGTCCACAAGATCGTGGTCGAAGGTCACGTTATGGCTGATGCTCTTGGGCTGCTCCTCATAGCCCGTGGGCAGTACGGGGGAGAGGTCCTCGCCCCGGGCAGCCCGCTGCAGGCTCTCGCCCATCTTGCCCATCCAAAGGGCAAGAGCCTTGGGGTCCGCTTCA
Organism: Christensenellales bacterium; assembly: GCA_045224495.1. Taxonomy (GTDB): domain Bacteria; phylum Bacillota; class Clostridia; order Christensenellales; family CAG-138; genus RUG472. The sequence continues at coordinate 3,809 of JBGVAK010000161.1, read as the reverse complement.
GCAAGATCGCCTATGGTCATTATGCAGTGCTCCTGCAGGAGGGCCGCGCCGACCTTGCCCACAAACAGCAGCTCCCCAATGGGCAGGGGCCACAAAAGCTCCCGGTAGTTCTCCCGGGAGATGACCGTGGTGGCGTCGGGCTTCTTGTAGTCGGAGCCCATCTTGGCGAAGGTTTTGTTGAAGGATACGCCCACGGAGATGGTCACGCCGATCTCCTCCCGTACGCGACGCCTGAGCTCGTCGGCGATCTCGCGCCCGGAGCCGAACAGGTGGCGGCTTCCCGTCACATCAAGAAAGCTTTCATCGATGCTGAAGCGCTCCACCAGGTCCGTATAGCTCTCATAGATTGCGTTGATGCGCTCGCATACGGCCCGATACTTCTCATGGTGGGCGCTGACAAGCAGCAGGTCGGGGCATTTCTTTTTGGCGCTGTAGATGGTTTCTGCGGTCTGGATATGATAGGCTTTGGCCAGCTCGTTCTTCGCTAAGATGATCCCATGCCGGGATTTCGCATCGCCGCAGACCGCCATGGGGACCAGCTTCCATTCGGGATGGTCGATGGACTCCACGGAGGCGAAATAGCTGTTGCAGTCCGCATGGAGGATGACCCTGTCCGTGGGCAGGAAGCCTGGATCCATATGGCTGTTTTCAGGTGTCCACATCCGCTGCCTCCCTGCGTCATAAATCGCAATTTATCCTTGCATACCCGCACGATATGATGATACAATATAATCGATAAAATGTGAAGATGAAACCTGTTTTTCGTTCCTTCACATGCTTTTTGTGTCCAAGATCACCAAAGAAGGAGAAGCAAGCGCACATGGCAAAGTACATCATGGCCCTGGACTCGGGAACGACCAGCAACCGCTGCATCCTGTTCAACGAGAGGGGCGAGATCTGCAGCGTTTCTCAGCGGGAGTTCACCCAGTATTATCCCAAGCCCGGCTGGGTGGAGCATGACGCCAACGAGATCTGGGAGACCCAACTCCTGGTCTGCCGCCGCGCCATGGAGAAGATCGGCGCCAAGGCGGAGGATATCGCGGCCCTGGGCATCACCAACCAGCGGGAGACCACCATCGTTTGGGATAAAGCCACCGGCGAGCCCGTCTGCAACGCCATCGTCTGGCAGTGCCGCCGCACGTCGGAGTACTGCGACAGCCTGAAGGCCAAGGGCCTGGTGGACGCCTTCCGCAAGAAGACCGGTCTGGTCATCGACGCCTATTTCTCCGGCACCAAGGTCCGCTGGATATTGGAGAACGTGCCCGGGGTCCGGGAACGGGCGGAGAAGGGGGAGGTCCTGTTCGGCAACGTGGACTGCTGGCTCATGTGGAAGCTGTCCGGCGGCAAGGTCCACAAGACCGACTACTCCAACGCCTCCCGCACCCTCATGTTCAACATCCGGGACCTGAAGTGGGACGATGAGATCTTGAAGGAGCTGAACGTGCCCAAGTGCATCCTGCCCGAGGTGTGCCCCTCCTCCGGCTTGTTTGGCTATACGGACCCCCAGTGGTTCGGGGGCCCCATCCCCATGGCAGGGGCAGCGGGGGACCAGCAGGCGGCCCTCTTTGGCCAGGCCTGCTTCACGCCCGGCGAAGCGAAAAACACCTACGGCACCGGCTGCTTCACCCTGATGAACATCGGCACGGACATCAAATACTCCCAGAACGGGCTGGTCACCACCATCGCCTGGGGCCTGGACGGCAAGGTGGAGTACGCTCTGGAGGGGTCCGTCTTCGTGGCAGGCGCCTCCATCCAGTGGCTGCGGGACGAGATGGGCCTCGTCGAGAATGCGCCAGCCTCGGAGAAGTACGCTTCCCTGGTGCCAGACACCAACGGCTGCTACGTGGTCCCGGCCTTCACGGGCCTGGGGGCGCCCTATTGGGATCAATACGCCCGGGGCTGCATCGTGGGCCTTACGCGGGGCGTGAACCGGAACCACATCATCCGCGCTACGCTGGAATCCCTGGCCTATCAGTCGGCGGACCTGCTCTTTGCCATGGAGAAGGATTCCGGCATCAAATTGGAAGCATTGAAGGTGGACGGCGGCGCCTCCGCCAATAACTTCATCATGCAGTTCCAGTCCGACATCATCGGCACCCCGGTGCTGCGGCCGCAGTGCGTGGAGACCACGGCCATGGGCGCGGCTTATTTGGCGGGCCTCGCCGTGGGCTATTGGAAAACTAAGGAGGACGTGAAGAAGAACTGGGCCATCGATAGAACCTTCACGGCTGAGATGGGCGATATCGAGCGGGATCAGAAGCTGACTGGCTGGCATCGGGCGGTGAAATGCGCCTTCGGCTGGGCCAGAGAGGATTTGTAAAGGAGAGCGAAAGGTGAACGAACTATACGACGTGATCATCATCGGCGGCGGCGTGGTGGGCTGCGGCACGGCCCGGGAGCTCATGCGCCGCAGGGCCAAGGTGCTGCTGCTGGAAAAGACCAACGATATCTGCAACGGGCAGAGCAAGGCCAATACCGCCATCATCCACGGCGGGTATGACTGCAAGCCAAACACCTTGAAGGCAAAGTTTAACGTCCTGGGCAACGCCATGTTCGACAAGCTCCATGAGGAGCTGGAAGTGCCCGTGCAGTGGAACACCTCCCTGGTGGTCTCCTTCAACAAGGAGGATCACCCGGCTCTGGAGAAGCTCCTCCATCAGGGCATCCAGAACGGCTGCCGAGGGGAGCTGAGGATCATCGACGAGGAGGAGCTTCGCCGTCGGGAGCCCAACGTGGGCAGTACGGCCTGCGAAGCCCTGCTGGTGGGGTCCGGCGGCATCGTCTGCCCCTACGAGCTGACCACGGCCTTTGCGGAGAACGCGGCCATGAACGGCGCCGAGTTCCTGCGCAACGCCAAGGTGACCAATCTCAAGAAACTGGAGAACGGCCACTGGAAGGTGGTCTCCACCGTCGGCACCTTCGAGACCCGGGTCGTGGTGAACGCGGCCGGCGCCTATTCCGACGTGTTCAACAACATGGTCTCCGAGCGGAAGGTCCATATCCGGCCCCGCCGCGGCGAGTATTATATCGTGGACAAAAAGTATCGCGACGTGTTCCATGCGGCCATGTTCCAGTTGCCCACCAAGATGGGCAAGGGCATCCTGGTGGCCCCCACGGTGGACGGCACCGTGCTCATCGGGCCCACCGCGGAGGACATCGACGATAAGGAAGATAAGCGGACCACGGCGTTTGGCTTGGCCAAGACCCTTCGGGAAGCCGCCCGCACCTGGGAGCATATCCCCACCCGGGCCTTCATCACCACCTTCTCCGGCCTTCGGGCCACGGGCGACACCGGCGACTTCGTGCTGGGCGAGCCTGACGACGCGCCTGGGTTCTTCAACTGCTGCGCCGTGGAGTCTCCGGGCCTCACCTCCTCGCCCGCCATCGCCAAGTGGATGTCCGAGCAGATCGCCGGCAAGTTGGATCTGAAGGAAAATCCCGACTTCAACCCCATCCGCAAGGCTATCCCCAAGTTCCGGGAGATGACCGCCGCGGAGCGGGAAGCCGCCATCGCGGCCAATCCCGATTTCGGCAAGGTGGTCTGCCGCTGCGAGACCGTCACCGAAGCGGAGATCCGGGAAGCCATCCGCCGCCCCGTGGGCGCGCTGGATATCGACGGCATCAAGCGCCGCACCCGGGCCGGCATGGGCCGGTGCCAGGCGGGCTTCTGCACGCCCAGGACCGTGGAGATCCTGGCCGAAGAGCTGGGCATCTCGCCCCTGGAGGTGACCAAGTTCGGCGGCGACTCCAAACTCCTGCAAGGATATCTCTTTGAGGAGGGCAAGAACCATGCGTAAAACGGATATTCT
>JBGVAK010000160.1:0-2721 GCA_045224495.1 Christensenellales bacterium | reverse complement strand
CAGAAGTTAAGCTCACATACACCGACAATACTTGGCTGGCAACGGCCCGGGAAGATAGGCAGCCGCCGGGACCCCAAAGAGTCACTCCACAGAGTGGCTCTTTTTTTATGTTCAGCCTGCTTAAACCCCATGCAATTCATACACGACCGTATCTTTTCTTTTTCCTCTCCATATTGTATACTATACTAATCAACGGAGGAGCTGCCATGTGCGGACGGTATAAAATCGAAGATCGGGTGCCGGACGAGCGGTTGACGGAGCTCATGTTCCAGGCATTGCATATCGCGGAACGGATGAAAGTCACCATGAAGACGGAGGGGGAGATCCGGCCTACGGACGTAGCGCCGGTGATCGCGCCATCCAGCCGGGACAGGCGCCTCGCTGCGTTTCCCATGCAGTGGGGCTTCACCCACCCCAAGCGGGGCATGCTGGTCTTCAACACCCGCATGGAGACGGCCCTGGAGCGGGAGATGTTCGCCGGCAGCGTCAACGACCGCAGGTGTTTGATCCCTGCCTCCAACTATTACGAATGGAAGAAGGTCGACCCCAGGCGCAAGGACCGATACGCCTTTCGAGCGGAGGACGGAGCGCCCCTCTATATGGCGGGCCTGTACATCCGCACCTCGGACCGGCGCCAGCTGCCTTGCTTCACCATCCTGACCCAGGACGCGGACAAAGCTATCCGGGACCTGCACCCCCGCATGCCGGTGCTGGTGCCCTTTGGCCGGGCGGAGGAGTGGCTGAGCCCGGACACGGACTTTTTGGGTATGCTCCACAACCTCCGGGTGCCCGTGGTGGCGAACCAGGAGTGAAGATCGGGCAGACGGTATACCAAGGAAAGGAGCCGAGCATGAAGAGAACATGGGCTATCCTGTTGCTGACGCTGCTGTTGCTGCTGCCGGGCGCTGCTTCCCGGGCAGAGGCTCTGCGGCGGACTGTACCGGATCGGTATCTCACGGACTGTCCCCAGCACGGCGAGGTCCATTCCCTGCTCTTTCAGGGGGATCGGGAGCTGTTGGTCTGGACGCCCTTCGACTACGACCCATCGACCCAGTACGACGTGGTGTTCCTGATGCACGGGGACGGGGACGACATCCGCGGGTGGCTGTGCGTGCCCCATGCGGTATACGGCGGCAAGACCACGGGCCGGAACATCCTGGACTGGCTGGCCAATGAGGGCCTGTGCCGGCCCTTTCTGGTGGTGTGCATCGACAACAACGTGACCGGCTACGGCAAGCGCATCCTGGAGGACCTGCCCCCGGCTCTGGCCTTTGTGGCGGAGAAGTTCTCCACCTACGCCCGAGAGGGAACGGAGGCGGCCGTCATCGAGGCGCGGGACCACTTCGTCGTGGGCGGGCTGTCTCGGGGCTGCATCTACGCCTATTCCGTTTTGGAGAAGGAGCCTCAATATGCGGCCAACTACCTGTGCCTGTCCTGCGGCGGCTCCCGGGAGGCTTTGGAAGCCGCGCTGCAGGCTTCGGACTTTGCTTTGGAAAAGTATTTTGCGGCCGTAGGCGTGGGGGACGAGACCTTCTACTGGGCCAGCCGACGGACCTACGAGCGGGTGAGCCCCTTTGCCGGACAAGCCCAGCTGGTGGAGTACGCCCACGGTCACGACTGGACCACCTGGTTCAGCGGGCTCTATGACGGGCTTCGGTTCCTGCTGCCGCCCGTAGAGCCGTAAGGAGGGAGTATGGAGAAGCGAAAAAACACCCTGAACATCAGCGCCAAAAGCTTTATTGCAGCCATTGTCATCATCTTTCTGCTCATGGCGGTGACCTACGCCCTGACCTTCCTGGTGCCCGGGGGCGAGTACGCCCGGACCGTGGACGAGGCAGGCCACACCATCTTGGACACCCAGGCTGGGTTCCGGGAAGTGGAGGGTGGATTGCCCTTCTATAAGTGGCTCCTCTCGCCCCTCCTGGTGTTGGGGGCCGAGGGCTCCGGGGCCCTGATCGCGGTCATCGCCTTCTTACTGGTCATCGGCGGGGTGTTCAACGCCCTCAACGAGTGCGGGCTCATGGGGTATATGCTCCAAAAGCTGGTCCATCGCTTCGGCGCGGTCCGCTACCGGCTCATGGCGGTGCTGATCCTGTTCTTCATGGCCATGGGCTCCCTGGTGGGCTCCTTCGAAGAGGTGGTGCCCCTGGTGCCCATCGTCACCTCCCTGGCCGTGGGCCTTGGGTGGGACGTGCTCACGGGCGTGGCCATGAGCCTGCTGGCCGCGGGCTGCGGGTTCGCCGCGGGCGTAGCCAACCCTTTCACCATCGGCGTCGCCCAGACCCTGGCGGGGCTCCCCATGTTCAGCGGCATCTGGATGCGGCTGCTGTCCTTTGCCTGCATCTACGCGCTGCTGCTCCTGTTCGTCCGCTTCCACGCCAAACGGCTGCCGGAGAAGGCCTTTACGGCCGCCGCGGGGGACCACGTGCCCGATGGGCGCATGGACCGGGGGCTGCTCCTCTTTGCCCTGATCCTGGGCGCGGGCATCGCCGTGGTCATCTCCTCCGGGTTCATTCCGGCCCTCCGGGATTTCACCATGATCATCGTGGCGGTGATGTTCCTGGTGGCGGGGGTCGTCGCGGTGCTGGCAGCGGGCATGGGCGTCAGGGGGCTGTTGAAGTCCTTCCTGTCGGGGCTCGTGGCCATTGCGCCGTCGGTGCTGATGATCCTCATGGCCGCCTCCATCCGCTATACCCTGGTGGAGGGGAAGATCTTGGACAG
>JBGVAK010000159.1:0-4571 GCA_045224495.1 Christensenellales bacterium | reverse complement strand
TTCCCCCGGACCATCGCTCAGGCGGAGGCTCTGGAGAAGATCACCGACATCGATCGGGTCGTCGACATCGAGGTCCCCGATCAGCGGCTCATCGCCCGCATCAGCGGACGGCGCATGTGCCCCCTGTGCGGCGCTACCTACCACGTGTCCACCTATGAGAGCGACAAGTGCTCCTGCGGCGGCGTCCTCTATCAGCGGGACGACGACAGGGAGGAGACCGTGGCGGTGCGGCTCACGGAGTACCACAAGAAGACCGCCCCCCTCATCGACTTCTACGCCCAGAAGGGCAAGCTCCTGAAGGTCAACGGCGACGCGCCTGTGGACGCTGTGGCCCAGGAGATCGCCCGGGAGCTGGAAGCATGATCACCATCAAGTCCGCCAGCGAGCTTGTGAAGATGCAGGCCGCCGGCAAGGTGGTGGGGGAGACGTTGAAGCTCCTGGGTGAAAACGTTCGCCCCGGCGTCACCACGGGCCATCTCGACAAGCTGGCTCATGAGTACATCCTGAGCTGCGGCGCTAAGCCCTCCTTTCTGGGCTACGCGGGCTATCCCGCCAGCGTGTGCATCTCGGTGAACCACCAGGTGATCCACGGCATCCCCGGCAAGCGCGTCCTGAAGGACGGCGACATCGTCAGCTGCGACTGCGGCGCTATCCTGGACGGGTTCCACGGGGACGCCGCCCGGACCTTCCTCTGCGGGGAAGTGAAGCCGGAGGTACAGCAGCTGGTGCGGGTGACCAGGGAGTGCTTCTTCGAAGGGCTGAAGTTCTGCCGGGTGGGTTATCGGATCTCCGATATCTCCAAGGCCGTGCAGCAGCACGCCGAACAGTTCGGCTACGGCGTGGTCCGCGACTATGTGGGCCACGGCATCGGCCGGGAGATGCACGAGGACCCGGAGGTCCCCAACTACTACACTCCCCGGGCGCGGCAGCGCCTCCACGCCGGCATGGCCATCGCCATCGAGCCCATGATCAACCTGGGCACCTACGAGGTGAAGGTCCTTTCCGACGGATGGACGGTGGAGACGGTAGATGGACTTCCATCGGCCCACTTCGAGAACACGGTCCTCATCACCGAGGGAGACCCGGTGATGACCACCTACTTTGAGGACGATCTATGAGCGTCGAAGTAAGCGTTGGCGATCTGGTCGTATCCCGGGCAGGCCGGGACAAGGGACGCCCCTTCGTGGTGCTCAGCACCGAGGAAGGCTTCGTGTATCTGGTCGACGGCGACCTCAGGAAACTGGATCGCCCCAAGAAGAAGAAGCGGATGCACGTGAAGCCCTATCCCAAGAAGGGCCTCTGCCGGATGGAATTCCCCGAGGGAGGACGACTGTGCGACGCGGATATCCGCAAGCACATCGCCGCTCTCACAGCCGATGAAACCTAAGGGATCAGAAAAGGAGGTACAGCTTGTCCAAAGCGGATGTTTTTGAACTGGAAGGCGTCGTCACGGAAGCATACCCCAATGCCATGTTTGAAGTGACGCTGCAGAATGGGCGCAAGATACTGGCCACCATCTCCGGAAAGCTTCGCATGAACTACATCCGGATACTGCCGGGAGACAAGGTGACCGTGGAGATGTCCATGTATGACCTGAGCCGGGGCCGCATCACCTGGCGCGCCAAGAACTGAACCATCAGAACTAAAGTTTAAGGAGATAAAACAATGAAAGTCAGACCGTCTGTGAAACCGATTTGCGAGAAGTGCAAGATCATCAAGCGCAAGGGTCGCGTCATGGTCATCTGCGAGAACCCCAAGCACAAGCAGCGTCAGGGCTAAGCGCACGACTTCAGATAATACTCGCGGGGCGGCTGGCGCCTTCCCATAAGCGGAAAGGTGCTTCCTGCGAGCGGATATAGATACAAACCATTTTGAAATTTTTACGGAGGTAGGAAACCATATGGCACGTATTGCTGGCGTAGACCTTCCGAGAGACAAGCGGATCGAGATCGGCTTGACCTACATCTTCGGTATCGGTCGTGCCCTGTCCAACGATATCCTGGCTGCGACGGGCGTGGACCCTGACATCCGGGTACGTGATCTTTCGGAGAACGATGTCAACAAACTGAGAGAGTACATCGACCACAATGTGAAGGTGGAAGGCGATCTTCGCCGTGAAACCTCCATGAACATCAAGCGCCTGGTGGAGATCGGCTGCTATCGCGGCGTCCGTCATCGCAAGGGCCTGCCCGTTCGCGGTCAGAGCACCAAGCAGAACGCCCGCACCCGCAAGGGCCCGAAACGCACCCAGGGCGGTAAGAAGAAATAAGGAGGGGAGAAGCAATGGCTAAAGTAACGAAAGTCAAGAAGGCTGTCAGCCGCAAGCGTCGTGAAAAGAAGAACATCGACCGCGGCCAGGCCCACATCCGTTCCTCCTTCAACAACACGCTGGTGACCATCACCGATATGCAGGGCAATGCTATCGCCTGGTCCAGCGCCGGTTCTTTGAACTACCGCGGTTCCCGCAAATCCACGCCCTTCGCCGCCCAGATGGCTTCTGAAGCCGCTGCCCGGGCCGCCATGGAGCATGGCCTCAAGACCGTGGAAGTGTACGTGAAGGGCCCCGGCTCCGGCCGTGAGTCCGCCATCCGCGCCCTGCAGACGGCCGGCTTGGAGGTCAACATGATCAAGGACGTGACCCCCATCCCCCACAACGGCTGCCGCCCGCCCAAGCGCAGAAGAGTGTAAGGAGGGAAACAAACAATGGCAAGATATACGGATTCCGTTTGCAGACAGTGCCGCCGCGAAGGCGCCAAGCTGTTTCTCAAGGGCGACCGCTGCTACAGCGAGAAGTGCGCCATGACCCTGCGCCACACCCCCCCGGGCATGCACGGCCAGGGCCGCCGCAAGCAGTCTGAGTACGGCATTCAGCTTCGTGAGAAGCAGAAGGTCCGCCGGGCCTACGGCATCATGGAGGGTCAGTTCCATCAGTACTATCTGACCGCTTCCAACATGAAGGGCGTCACCGGCGAGAACATGCTCCAGCTTTTGGAGCGTCGTCTCGACAACGTGTGCTACCGCCTGAACTTCGGTGAGTCCCGCCCCATGGCCCGCCAGATGGTGACCCACGGTCACATCCTGGTCAACGGCAAGAAGGTGGACATCGCTTCCTACGAGCTGAAAGTGGGCGACGTGATCTCCGTCAAGGAGAAGAGCCGCCAGATCCCCCTGTTCGCCACCCTGCGGGAGCAGGGCGCCAAGCGCACCGTGCCCGAGTGGCTGGAGCTGGACGCTGAGAACCTGTCCGGTAAAGTCGTAGCTCTGCCCAAGAGAGAGGATATCGACCTCACCATCGAGGAGCACCTCATCGTCGAGTTCTACTCCAGGTAAGCCTCGACCTCCCCAAAACGACATTACCGAAGGAGGGTACAATATGTTGGATTTTGAAAAGCCCAAACTCGAATGCGTTGAGATGTCTGAGAACTATGGCAGGTTCGTGGTGGAACCCCTGGAGCGCGGCTTCGGCATGACGCTGGGCAACTCCATGCGTCGGGTGCTGCTCTCCAGCCTCCCCGGCGTAGCCGCCACCTCCATCCGCATCGACGGTGTGCTCCATGAGTTTTCCACCATCGAGGGCGTCAAGGAGGACGTGACCGAGATCATCCTGAACCTGAAGGGCCTCATCTGCAAGCTTCATAGCCAGGGCCCCAAGAAGGTCGTTATCGACGCGGCGGGCGAGTGCGAAGTCACCGCCGGTGACATCCTGCCCGATTCGGATGTTGAGATCATCAATCCCGAGCTCCATCTGGCTACACTGGATGAGAACGGCAAGCTCCATATGGAGATCATGCTGGATCACGGCCGGGGCTATGTGGTGGCCGACCGCAACAAGCGGCCCGACATGCCCATCGGCGAGATCGCCGTGGACTCCATCTACACCCCCATCACCAAGGTGAACTTCACCGTGGACAACACCCGTGTGGGTCAGATCACCGACTATGACAAGCTCACGCTGGAGATCTGGACCAACGGCAGCATCAAGCCCGACGAGGCGGCCAGTTACGCCGCCAAGATCCTTACCGAGCATCTGATGCTCTTCATCAACCTGACCGATCGGATCCAGGGCGTGGAGATCATGGTGGAGAAGGAGGAGAGCAAGAAGGAAAAGATCCTGGAGATGAACATCGAGGATCTGGACCTGTCCGTCCGCTCCTACAACTGCCTGAAGCGGGCCGGCATCAACACCGTGGAGGAGCTGGTGCAGCGGGACGAAGACGAGATGATGAAGGTCCGGAACCTGGGCCGCAAGTCTCTCGAAGAAGTGCAGCAAAAACTGGCGCAGCTCGGCTTGACCCTGCGCAGCAACGAAGATTAATTAGGAGGAAGCAGCAATGGCAAACAGGAAACTGGGAAAGCCCACTGACCAGCGTGTTGCAATGCTCCGGAACCTGACCACCGCTCTCATCTGGAATGGCAAGATCGTCACCACCGAGACCAGAGCCAAGGAAGTCCGCAGCATCGCCGAGAAGATCATCACCTTGGCGGTGAAGGAATACAAGAACACGGACATGGTGGAGAAAGAGGTCTACAACGAGAAGGGTCAGGTCTCCAAGGAGGAGAAGCCCCAGGAT
>JBGVAK010000158.1:0-14130 GCA_045224495.1 Christensenellales bacterium | reverse complement strand
GGCCCGGAACCGAAAGGACAAGGTCCAGGTCGGTTTTTCTGTATCCAAAAAGATCGGGAACAGCGTCATGCGCAACCGGGCCAAGCGTCGCTTGAAGGCTGCTTTTTCGCCCCTGCTCCCCATGGTGAAACCGGGGTACAATTTGATCTTCATCGCCCGATCCGGCTCGTTGACGGCGCCGTTTATGGCCATACAGAAGAGCATGGTCACCGCCCTGCAGAGGGCCGGCGTCTATGTGGAGAACGGGGAGGAGCTTTAGCCATGAAGAAGGTGCTGCTGTCCCTGATCCGATTCTATCAGCGGCATATCTCGCCCTGCTTTCCCGCCCACTGTCGCTTCACCCCAACCTGCTCCCAGTACGCCTGGGAGGCCATCACGAAATACGGTGCCCTGAAGGGCACGGGCCTGGCCATCTGGCGGATCCTCCGCTGCAACCCCTTCTGCAAGGGCGGCTACGACCCCGTTCCCTGAGGTGCGCACAAATAAAGGAGATCCATAGTGACTAATTCCTTCTTTCTCACCCGGTGGCTGCTCGCCGGCATGCGGTGGCTGTATGAGACCATCATGTCCTCGGGGATGCAGGCCTCCTACGCCATCGTCCTCACCATCTTCATCTTCACCCTGGGCGTTCGGTGCCTGACCATCTTCGGCGACATCAAGTCCCGCAAGTCCTCTGCACAGATGCAGGAGATCCAGCCGGATCTGGACCGCATCATGAAGAAGTACCAGAACGACCCCAAGCGCATGAACCAGGAGCGCAGCAAGTTTATGAAGGAGAAAGGCGTCAGCACCATGTCCGGATGCCTGCCCATGCTCATCATGATGCCCCTGCTCTTCATGTTCATCAACGCCTTCCGCGCCTGGTCCAACGAGCAGATGCTGTCCTTGCTCCTCACCATGGACAAGGATCCCCAGGCCGGCATCGCCCTGTTCAATCAGTACAAGTTCTTCTGGATCCTCAACATCTGGCGCCCTGACAACCTGACCAGCTCCGCCGTCCTCACCGGCGAGCAGTTCTGGCGCACCTTCGCCGCCAGCAAGGCCACGTCCATCGACAAGTTCATCTTCTACACCGAGCATCAGCAGGTTCTGGACGAGCTCCTTCTTCGGATGGGCTTCTTCGTGAAGGATGCTGCCGGCGCCCTGACCATCGCCGAGGACAGTTCCGCCTTCCTCACGGCCTATGAGACCATCATGGGCCCCTGCATCGATGCCTACAAGGGCTACGTGAACGGCTACGCCATATTGCCCATCCTGGCCGGCGGCACCTCGTTCCTCCTCTCCTGGGTGTCCATGCAGCAGCAGAACAAGAACAAGAAGGAGACCGACGCCAACAACGCCAACAACCAGGCGGCTAACATGGGCAAGGGCATGATGTACATCATGCCGGCCATGTCCGTCTTCTTCTGCTGGCAGTATGACGCCACCTTCTCCATCTACTGGATCCTGAGCAACGTCATCGCCACGGCCATCAACGTCATCATAAACAAAAAGCTCCCCGCCATGATCGAGCGCGACAAGCAGAAGCGGGCAGCTAAGCTGATAAAGGAGAGCAACTGACCCATGAGAAGTATGGAATTTTCCGGCAGGACCGTGGACGAGGCCATCTTCCACGGCCTGAACGAGATGGGCGTCACCATCGACCAGGTGGACATCATCACCGTACAGAGCGAATCTAAGGGCATCTTCGGCTTCGGCGCCAGGAACGCCATCGTGCGCCTGGTGGAGCGGGAGACCCCCGTGGTCCCCGACTTTTCCGCCATCAACGAGGAGCGTCGGGAACAGCGGGAGGAGCGCCGGGAGCGTCGGGGCGACCGCAAGGACGACCGTCGCGAGGGCCGCGGCGGCAAGCGGTCCGACCGCCGCCGGGAACAGCCCCGGGAGGAGAAGGAAGCCCAGGCTCCTGTGGAGGAGCTGCCCTACTCCAAGGAGCTGGCTGAGGAGCTGGACTCCGCTAAGTTCCTGCAGGAGCTGCTGAATAAAATGGGTGTCAACGGCACTGTGTCCGCCTTCGAGAACGAGGAGGGCATCAAGCTCAAGATCGACTCCGATACCGATGGGCTCCTGATCGGCCGCCGGGGCGAGACGCTGGACGCCTTGCAGTACATCGTGTCCCTGTATGAGAACAAGGACCGCAAGGAGAACGGCTATCGCCGCATCTCCATCGACACTGAGGGCTACCGGGCCCGCCGGGAGGACACCCTCAAGCGTCTGGCCCGCCGCAACGCGCTGAAGGTGGCCAAGTCCGGCCGCTCCTTCGCCATGGAGCCCATGAACCCCTACGAGCGCCGGGTCATTCACTCCGCGCTGCAGAGCTTCCGCGGCGTCACCACCCATAGCGAAGGGGAAGAACCCAATCGCCGGGTCATCATCACGCCGGAGGAGTAATAGCGAATCATTTTCTTTTGCACCTTTTTTCTCTTCGGTGAATAGAAAAAAGGTGCCCAAAAAAGAGAAGCTTAAGAAGGGAATCATGTCTTCATAGCGGAGATTTTTCCCTTCTTAAAGTTCTTTTGGTCACCTTTTCTTACAAGAAAAGGTGAGAGCTTTCAATCATTCCTTATAAAAGAGGTTCCCATGACCATTGACACCATCTACGCGCCCTCCACCGCCATCGGCGGAGCCATAGCCCTCATCCGGGTGTCGGGGCCCCTGTGCGCGGACATTGCCCGGAACATGCTGGATAGGGACGTGACGAAAACACCCCGGATGCTTCGCTTCGTGCGCATGCTGGACGGAGCCAAGGTCCTGGACGACGGCATGGCCTGCTTCCTGCCGGGAAAGGGCACCTACACGGGCGAGGACATGCTGGAGCTCTCCTGTCATGGCGGCAGCCGGACAGTGGCGCGATTGCTGGAGCGGCTGAGCCGCACGGGCGCCCGGCCTGCGGAGCCGGGGGAGTTCACCAAACGGGCCTTCCTCAACGGCAAGATGGACCTGAGCGAGGCCGAGGCGGTCATGGACGTGGTCTCTGCCCGGGCGGAGGAGAGCCTGAAGGCCGCCCTGGAGCAGCTCCACGGCAAGCTCTCGGAGCGCATCATCGGCATCGAAGAACTTTTGTTGGACAGTCTTTCCGCCATCGACGCGGCGGTGGACTATCCCGACGAGGTGGAGGAGGACGTATCCCTAGCCCTGCCCGAAAGCCTCAGTAAAGCCAGACAGGAGATCGACGCCCTGATCGCCGAGGGGCGTCAGGGACGCATCCTGCGGGAAGGGGTCTACGTGGCGTTGGTGGGCCGGCCCAACGTGGGCAAAAGCTCGCTTCTAAACGCCCTCATCGGCACGGACAGGGCTATCGTCACGGACCTGCCCGGTACCACTCGGGACACTCTGGACGAGGAGACCGCCTTCTTCGGCGTGCCCGTGCGTCTGGTGGACACGGCGGGGATCCGGGACAGTGGCGATCTGGTGGAACGGATCGGCATCGACCGGGCCAAGGCGGCTCTCGATCGGGCGGACGTGGTGGTCCTGCTGCTGGACGGCACCCAGAGCCTCACAGAGGAGGATGAGCAGCTAATGGACCTCACCGCCGGCAAGACCCGCCTGATCCTCCGCAGCAAGGGGGATCTGCTGCAGACCCGGGACGAATTTGGAGAGCTTTCCGTCAGCGCCAAAACGGGCGAGGGCCTGGACGAGCTGAAGCGCCGCATCGTGGCCCTTTCTGGTGCTAAAGAGGGGGCGGCCATCACCAACGAGCGCCACATCAAGGCTCTGGAGAACGCACAGGATGCCCTGCGTCACGCTAGTGCTGCAAAGGAAATGACGCTGATCGCTACGGACATCCGGGAAGCTTTGCATCATCTGGGCACCATCACCGGCCGAGACGTGGACGCCGACCTCATCGACCGCATCTTTTCCCGTTTCTGCGTAGGGAAATAGCAGAGGGATCCATTGGAAGCATGCGTCTTTTCTTGAAAGAAAAGACGCCCAAAAGAACTTCAGGAAAATTAAAAAGCTTAAGAAGACATTCCAAAAAATCTTCTTAAGCTTCTCTTTTTGGCACTTTTTCTCTTCACGGAAGAGATATAATAAAATCCAGCCTAATCCTCGTACTCCTGCGGCCCCATGGGTCCGTGGAAGGGGTCCGTATAGCCCTCCTCCTCCCGGTCCAGGAACTGGCGGTTCAGGAGGAGGTCGCGAAGCTGATCCGGACGCAGGGGGCTGCCGCCCTCAGGGGTCACGCAGGCGGAACAGGTATAGAAGCATTGGGGACAGACGCAGCCGCTCTCCACGCCCTGCTCCCGCTGGACCATATAGGTGCCGCACACCTTGCAGCTGCAGCGCATAGGCAGCCTCCTTTTTCGTATCTTTTGTAAATTCAGTATAGCACACCCTTCCCGCGAACACAAGGAACATGGTATACTGCTGCCATGAAACGTACGTTCGTGCTCCTGCTGGCGATCCTGTGCCTGTGCGTCGGCGCGTCGGCCCTGGCGGAGGAAAAGGAAAGAGAGACGGTGGCCCTGGGCACCAAGGGGGAGCTGGTGGTCCGCATCCAGCAGCGGCTCATGGACCTGGGGTACTACACCTACAAGCCCACGGGCAGCTACCAGGCGGTGACCCGGCGGGCGGCTTTATCCTACGAGGGGGCTGCAAACGTTCGGCAGGACGGCCGCCTGACTCCGGAGGAGCAGGACGAGCTCTTTGCCGCCGGGGCGGCTCGGGCGCCCTTCGCTGCGTCCATCGCTCTGACCTTCACGGCTCAAACCACGCCCTTTGCCGTGACCGGGGAGCTTTGGGACTGGAACGAGGTCATAAAGGAGCTGGCGGCGGGGGAGACCTATACCGTCACCAACTGCGCCACGGGGGAAAGCTGCGACATGGTCTATGAGGGCGGCAAACGACATGCCCACATGACCCCAGCGGCCTATTATACCAACGGACAGATGTTGACCAAGTGGCTGGGGGAGAGCAACAGCTACTATAAGATCGCCGTGGTGGTGACCGTGGGCCAGAAGAAGGTGGCGGCCTCCCTGCAGTACGACAACGCTACCGCCCACGTGTACTTCCAGGGCAGCACCTCAGATGTACTGGGAATGGCCGACGTGGAGCACGAAAACTTGGTCAGGCGGGCGGCGGGGCGGTAGCTACCGGGGCCGGCCCACCAAGATATGCAGATGGATGGTGACGGATTCGAGAGCAGCGAGATCCAGCTGCTCTTTTTCTATGCCCTGAGTCAGCGGCGTCATGGCCACCAGGTCCGCCGCCTGGGCCTGGGTCAGGGGGTGGGTGCGGCAAAGCTCCTCTGTTTTCAGGACTTTGAACCGGTCCTCGAAAAGCTTCACCACCCGCTCGTTGCTGTACGACTCGTGGCGCAGCCGGTCTTTGGCCAGGGCGCGGACCTCTTGCAGATATCGTTCTCCCGGCACCACCTTGACGACCACGCCGTCAGGCATGAGCACTCGTTCGAACTCCGGGTAGTTGGCGGGGGAGAGGATGTTCAAAATGGCGGCCATGCTGCCGCTTTCAAGGGGCAAGCGACTGAGATCCCCCACGGCCCACAGCCAGCCGCCCCCGCCCCGGGCTGCCCGCTGGACGCCGGGCCGGGACAGGTCGATACCTATAGCCGGCCGCGAAGACGGGTCTTGCACGATCATCTTCAGAAAGCTCCCCTCGCCGCAGCCCGCGTCCAAAATGGGACCGTCCGGGAGCAAGGCCCGCAGTTCATCGATCAGCTCAGAGTAGAACCCACCGGCGATGAATCGGTTCCGACTGTCGAACAGGGCGTCGTCGTAGGCCCCCGTCTTGGCGCCGGGGCAGAAGTCCACGTATCCCTTCTTGGAAATGGCGAAGTCGTGGCCCTTTTCGCAGCGCAGCGAAGTTTCCCCAGCTCGTATGGGGCTGTGGCACAGGGGGCAGCGGAACAGGGCCGCCTGCTGCAAGATGGGTTTCATACGTTCATGCATGGCTACAGTATACTATAGCCGGCCGGGAAAATCTACCCGCGCCTTGACAAAAACGGCCGCTCCTGCCCATAATAGGGACATGATACCCCAGTACGTCAATTTCATCCTGACCCGGCTCCGTCAGGCAGGCCACCAGGCATATGTCGTGGGCGGCTGCGTGCGGGACCTTCTGCGCGGCGTTCCCCCACACGACTGGGACGTGTGCACCTCCGCCCGGCCCGACGAGATCGAGGGGGTCTTTTGCGACCTGCCCCAGATCGACACGGGCAAGAAGCACGGCACCGTGGCCGTCATCGTGGACCGAAGGACGGTGGAGATCACCACCTTCCGGGCGGACGGGGCGTACCTGGACCACCGCCACCCCAGCGGTGTGACCTTTCTTTCCCGTATCGAGGGGGATCTATCCCGCCGGGACTTCACTATAAACGCTATGGCCATGGACGAAAACGAATGCCCCATGGACCTCTTCGGCGGCCAGATGGACTTGAAAAACGGCATCATCCGCACCGTGGGGGATCCCGCCCAGCGCTTTAGGGAGGACGGCCTCAGGATCCTGCGGGGGCTACGGTTCGCCTCCCGGCTGGACTTTGCCGTGGAGCCCGCCACGGTCCAGGCTATGATCGACGAGCGGGCCCTCCTTCTCGACATCAGCGCCGAGCGCGTCTTCACGGAATTGAAGGGCATCCTGACCGGGTCCGCCGCGGGCCGTATCCTGCGGGCCTTTGCTCCGGTCATCTTCACCATACTGCCGGAGCTCGCCCCCCTAAAGGGCTTCGAGCAGCACAGCCCCTATCACGACAGCGACGTGTGGGAGCACACCCTCCGGGCCCTGGAGGCGAGCCCCGCCGACCCGGTTTTTCGCCTGGCCCTGCTCTTTCACGACTGCGGCAAGCCCGACTGCTTCACCCGGGACGAAACGGGCCGGGGCCACTTCTACGGCCACCCCCAGAGGAGCCGGGAGCTGGCGGAGCAGGCCCTGCGCCGGTTGAAGTGTGACAACGAGACAATGGATAGGGTGCTGTACCTCATCGAAAAGCACGACACCTGGCTTCCCGGCACGGAGAAGAATATGCGCCGCTTCCTGCTCCACGAGGACCCGGACCGAATCCGGGATCTGCTGGTGGTACAGCGCTGCGATGCCGTAGCCCACGCTCCCGCTGCCCGGGATGCCGCCATCGCCCACGTGGAGGAATGGTCGGCCCTGCTGGACCGGGTCCTTGCCCAAAGGCCCTGCCTGTCTTTGAAATCCCTGGCCGTTTCCGGTGACGACCTTCTCACCCTGGGCATGACCCCCGGTCCCCAGGTGGGCAAGCTCCTGAACGAGCTATTGGAGCAGGTGGCGGACGGCGCTCTGTCCAACGACAGAAACGCCCTCCTGCAGTATGCGAGAAAACATATTTGACCCATTTTTGCAACATTTTTGCGCCTCCCGTCGTCTAATCAGTAGATGATCATCCAGACCGATGCAAGAAAGGAGCGCGTCATGAGCAGCCACGAACTCGACGCCTGGTTTTCCCGAGAGATCGAGAAGCTGGGGCCCACCCTGTTTCGCGTCGCCTTTGCCATTTTGCGCAACCGGACCGATTGTGAGGACGCCGCCCAAAACGCGGTGCTGAAGGCATACCGGAATCTGGGTTCCCTGAAACAGCGCAGCTATTTTAAGACCTGGCTCATCTCCATCTTGAAGAATGAGTGCTTCGACATGCTCAAGCGCCGCCGCCCCACCCTGGACGTTACTGAGCAGAAGTTGAGCTACGAGATGGCCGTGCCGGACCTGGATCTCAACCGGGCCTTTGATAAGCTTAGCCCGGAGGAGCGCCTTACCATCACCCTCTACTATTACGAAGGCTACGATACCCGCAAGATCGCCCAGCTTACCGAGGTCAGCGAGGGGACGGTAAGGAGCCGTCTCTCCCGAGCGCGGTCCAGCCTTCGGACCATGCTGCAGGAAAAGGAGGCAGCCAAATGAAGAAGAATGATTTTGACAACAGGCTCCAAAACGACCTGTTCCCCGAGATGCCCATATCCTTTGGGCGAAAGCTGACAAAAGCCATGGAAGATGAGGGCGTGAAGGTCAAAAAGCGCCCCACAGCTACGGGCGTCTTCACCGGCGCCGTCAGCCTGGTGGCAGCCGCCGCCGTGCTGCTGATCGTCCTCGTAGGCGTGCTGAGCGGCGGAAAGAGCAACCCCATCCAAGCCGCCGCCCCGGGGGAGACCAGGGCCACGGCAGCCCCCTGGAAGACGAAGGTTTTTACCCTTAGCTCCGGCTTTGAGTTTGCCAATGAGGAAAAGTTCCAGGCCCTCTGCCAGAGCATCCTGAGTTTTCTCATGGAGCAGGGTAAGAACGAGCCCGACGAGATGTGGCTCTGCGCCATCAAAAACCGCTATGTAGCGGCGGACACCGGGAACCGGGCGGACGGGTATTTGAGCGGGTACTACGTCCTCGCTCAGCACGCCTTTGGGGAAAGTGACGGGCCCGAGCTCTACTGCCTGTCGGAGGACTTCGAGGTCCTATGGTGTACGGAGGGCAGCGCTCCGGGTCCCAACCATGCCGTGAATCCTGAGGGGGATAACTATGCTGGAACCTATCAGGGCCACTTTCTCTATGGCATGGCCCCCACGACCGCCCATGTGACCCGGGGCGCTCTGGTGGGCGCGGAGCCGGGCACGGATATCGAGTTCAGCATGACGGCCTCCGTCACTGAGGTACAGAGCCGCCTTACCGCCGCCGACAGCGCCCATGCCGATGGGGCCCGGGAATATTTCCTGATGACCGTCCCCGCCAGCAGCTGGGACAGCGTCATGGAGAACCCCATCCTGCGCTTCGAGACGGAGGAAGGGAACGTGGATGTGAACATGGAAACGGAGCTGCCTTTGGTCAATACGGTGACCTACGCCCAGCTTCATTCCAACGGGGTGCCCTCCTCGCCCCTGCCCGCCGTCGTTGCGGACAAGACGAAGATCGCGGACCCGACGCCCACCATGGACCCGAACCAGGTGAAGGGCGTGGAGTACTGGCTGAGCCAAAATATGCCCCTGATCCGGGACTTTACCGACGACTGGTACGGGGAGGCGGTCGTGGAGCAGTACGCAGAGGCCGTCCGCCGGGCCTTGCTGGTCAGCGGCGAGCATATCCATGACGAGCTCTGGATCTGCGGCGTTGCCTGTGACCAAGAGAATGAGGACGGGACCCCGCCCGCATCCGCCTACGTGCTGGCGTTGAACGTGGGCGACGGGGAGCCGTCCCCGGAGCTGTTCTACTGCGAGAACGGGCGCATCCTCTGGATGACCCAGGGCGCTTCGGACGAGCGGATCAACGTGGTCCATCATCACGGGAACACCATCGTCTTCGGCAAGTCCCCGGCCTTCGACAACCGGCCCCTCGCCATGACCGTGGGCAAGCTCACGCTGGAGAGCGGGGACGACGAGGTGGTGCCGGTCCTGCCCCTTTCTCAGATCCAGCAGCGCATCACGGGCGGTCCCTACTATTATTCGGCCCGGGAATGCTACCTTTGGAAGGACGGGGAGGAGCATGAAATCAAGAAGCTGACTGTCACCGCGGAGGTCGACGGCAAGAGCAAGGGATTCACCCTGGACAGGGTCAACGTCCTCACGCCCCAAACTATCCCCGCTATGGCTGTGGAGAGCGGTGGAACGGTCTATCCCGGCCGGGTGACCCTGATGGCCCACAGCCTCAACGAGGACGGCGTGGCGGCGGACGGGACGCCCCTGGAGGAGACCATGGCAAACGGGCTCCTGTTCAAGACGACCTACACGTGGCAGCGGCCCTTGACCGTCCTCACTGCCTCGGACGATGTCACCGTGGATGCGGTGGACGTCTATCTGGTGAGCGATGTTAACGATACACGGGCCACAGGACAGCTGGACGGGGCCGATCTTGGCTTGCCGGATATCGACGATCTGTCCCCGGGCGAGTACTGCCTCTGCTTCCGCACCACCGTCCTGGGTCCCTATTCAGAGAAGATCGGGCGCTATACCTATCAGACGGACTACACCATCTACAAGGTGGATTTGAAATGAATGAAAAGGCCCTGCCAGCATTTGGCAGGGTCTTCGCTTTGTTCATAATTTGTTGATATCTTATCCGCTTTTTCGTTGCACATATCCTGTACAATAGGCACATGAATATGCCGAAAGGTGGAACCCTTTGTTGAAGATACGCACGCTGATCCTTTTCCTTCTCTGCGCCCTGCTCCTCGTCGCCTGTTCTAAGGGCGACGCTGCTGCTACGCAACCCACGGCGGCCCCCGCCGCCACGGAGGTGGCCCTCGTCCATGAGACCCCGGCCCCCACAGCCGCGCCGCAGGAGGCTCGACAGGTGGTCATCGCCGCCGCGCCCGCAGAGGTAACCCAGGCCCCTGTGGCCGCTCCGGTGGTCACCGCCACGCCGGAGCCCACGGCGGAGCCTACGCCGGAGCCCACGCCGGAGCCTACGCCCGAACCTAAGCTGGGCGTGCTGGACGGGAAGTTTGCGGACAAGTTCGTCACCGGCGCCCCGGTGCTCACGGCGAGCAGCTATCAGACGGATCGGCTGGCCATCTTCATCGAGCGGGTAGTGGACGAGTCCAGGACCATCACCAACCATACCTTCGTCTACTACATGGCGGACGTGTACTTCCAGAACATGGAGGACTTCAGAAGCGGCGCCGCCAAGTCCTGGAAGCAGCTGTGGGACAACGCCATGCTGGTGGATTGCGCCAAAAAGAACAACGCCATCTTCGCCGTGTCCGGCGACTTCACCCTGACCCGCAAGACGGGCCTGGTCATTCGCAACGGGGAGCTGCTGCAGAGCAAGCACGACGAGAAGCGGGACGTGGGCGTCATCTATAAGGACGGTCACATGGAGACCTACCTGGCGCAGCAGACGCCGGTGGAGGAGATACTGAACGATCCCGACGTATGGCAGATCCTGGGCTTCGGGCCGGAGCTCCTGGACGAGAACGGTCAGCCCAAGACCAGCTTCAACGACCCCAACGGCGTCGTGCGGGCCAACATCCGCAACGCCGTGGGCTACTTCGAGCCGGGCCATTATTGCTTCGTCTACGTCCAGCCCTACAAGACCCGCAAGGACGGTACCTGCCTGGACATGGAGAGCCTTTCCAAGCTCATGTACGAGCTGGGCTGCGTCCGGGCCTACAACCTGGACGGCGGCGGTACGGCGGGCATGTATTTCAACGGCAAGCTGGTCAGCGACAAGGGCATGGGCCAGACCCGCAAGATCCACGACTTCTACTATATCCCGAAAGCATAACACGGAAAAAGATTTCTTCCCGGCCGGGGCTTCGCGCTCCGGCCTTTCTGCAACTTTGGCATTTTGGCAAAAAATCGAAAAACAAAAAGGAAAATGGGCAAAACCGGCGTATAAGAATCAACAGTGACATTTTCGGGAGGCATATATGGCAGAGGATTCCGTTCGGGCCCGCTGGGAGGATTGGGAGGAGCAGATGCTCTCGCCCTATGCCACCCTGTCGAAGAACACCCGGGGCCGTGCCCGGGACATCGAGCCCTGCGAGATCCGCACCTGCTTCATGCGGGATAGGGACAGGATCCTGCACTGCAAGGCCTTCCGCCGGCTCAAGCACAAGACCCAGGTCTTCTTGGCGC
Source organism: Christensenellales bacterium (assembly GCA_045224495.1). Classification (GTDB taxonomy): domain Bacteria; phylum Bacillota; class Clostridia; order Christensenellales; family CAG-138; genus RUG472. Next base: position 2,599 of record JBGVAK010000158.1, on the reverse strand, counting down.
CCCTGGGTGACCATTACCGGACCCGGCTCACCCACACCCTGGAGGTGTCCCAGATTGCCCGGACCATCGCCCGGGCCATGCGGCTCAACGAGGATCTGACCGAGGCCATCGCCCTGGGCCACGATTTGGGCCACACCCCCTTCGGCCACACCGGCGAGGGCGTTTTGGATCGTTTGGTTCCCGGCGGGTTCAGTCACAACGAGGAGGGCCTCCGGGTGGTGGACAAGCTGGAGAACGACGGCCAGGGGTTGAATCTGACCTTCGAGGTCCGGGACGGCATCGTGAACCACCCCAAGAAGTGCCACCCCGCCACCATGGAGGGGAAGGTGGTGTCCCTGTCCGATCGCATCGCCTACGTGAACCACGACATCGACGACGCCGTCCGGGCCGGGGTTTTGAAGGCGGAGGATATCCCCGAAAGCTGCCGTCGCCGCTTCGGCAACACCCACAGCGAGCGGATCAACAGCATGATATTGGACGTGCTTCAGGCCAGCATGGACACGCCCGCGGTGACCTTCACCGACGAGGCGGCCAAGGAATTCGACCTGCTGCGCAACTTCATGTACGAGAACGTGTACTTCAACCCCATCGCCAAGCGGGAGGACGAGAAGGCCCGGGGCGTGGTGGAAGCGTTGTACAGCTACTATTTGGATCATATCGAGCTGCTGCCGGAGGAGTTTTTGCTCCACCTGGACGAGGACGGCGCCCAGCGCATCGCGGCGGACTACATCGCCTGCATGACGGACACCTACGCCATCCAGCAGTATCAGCGGCTGTTCGTACCGGCGGCCTGGAACTGACCGCCCATAGATATCGGAGGCAAGGATTGGCTTTTCCGCAGGAATGGATGGACGAGCTTCTGTCCAAGAACGAGATAACGGAGGTGGTCTCCTCCTACGTGGCGCTCAAGCCCAAAGGCCGCAAGCTCTGGGCCTGCTGCCCGCTGCACGGGGAGAAGACGCCCTCCTTTTCCGTGTCCCCGGATAAGCAACTCTTTTACTGCTTCGGCTGCCACGCGGGCGGCACCGTCATCCAGTTCATCATGGACATGGAGCATCTGACCTTTATCGAGGCGGTGAAGCTCCTGGCGGAGCGGGCCCACATGGAGCTGCCGGAGGACAGGAACAACCAGGAGATCATCCGCCTTCGGGCCTACCGGGAGCGGCTGTACGCGGCCAACAAGGCGGCGGCCCGGTTCTACTGCGAGCAGCTTTTGGGGCCGGAGGGCCAGCCCGGGCGGGAGTACGCCCAGAAGCGGGGCCTGGTGAAGGACATCATCCTGCGCTTTGGCATCGGGTACGCGCCGGAGGGCTGGGACAACCTCATGAAGCACCTCACGGCCCAGGGCTTCTCCGAGAAGGAACTGCTGGACGCGGGCCTGCTGGTGAAGAACCCCACCTCCAATCGGGTGTACGACGCCTATCGCAACCGCCTCATCTATCCTATCCAGGGCATCGGGGGCCAGGTGCTGGGCTTCGGGGGCCGGGTGCTGGACGACAGCAAGCCTAAGTATATCAACACCGGCGACACCCCCATCTACAACAAGCGGAACAACCTCTACGGCCTGTTCCTGCAGAAGGGGACCAAGCTTACCGACCTCATCATGGTGGAGGGGTACATGGACGTCATCGGCCTCTATAAGGCCGGCGTCACCAACGCCGTAGCCTCCCTGGGCACGGCCCTGACGGAGCAGCAGGCCCGGCTCCTCAAGCGGTACGTGGACACGGTCTACATCGCCTACGACGGGGACGCCGCCGGGCAGAATGCCACCATACGGGGCTTGGAGATACTCTCCCACGAGGGGCTGGCGGTCCGGGTCATCGTGTTCCCGGACGATCTCGATCCGGACGAGTACGTCCAGATCTACGGCAAGGCGGGCTTCGATACCCTGAAGGCCAACGCCTATTCCCTCAACGCCTTCAAGCTGGAGGCCATGGCCCGGGCGTACGACCTCAAGGACGAGAACAGCCGGGAGCAGTTCGCCGTGAAGGCCTGCGCCTTCGTGGGCACCCTGCAGCCCGTGGAGCAGGAGCGCTACTATAAGCTCATCGCCCAGAAGACGGGCTACGAGATCGAGTCCCTGCGGGAGCAGGGCAAGCGGGGCGAGGGATACACCGAGAAGCCCCTGCGCTTCTCCCGGGGCACCTACCGTCGCCCCAGCGCCCAGGACGAGGACCAGAAGGAGCTGCTGCTTCGGACCATGCTCACCTGCGCCGTGAAGGACAAGCGCGCCTTGGCCGCCCTGAAGGCGGCGGGGGCAGGGGAGGAGCTTCCGGAGCCCTACAAAGCCCTGTTCGTCGCCCTCGATCAGCCGGGCTTCTCCTTCGCCGCCTATGTGGGGGCTCAGGAGCGCCAGGAAGCCGAAAAACTGACCGCCCTCATACGGGACGAACAGAATATGGTGGAGCCGGAAAAAACGGCTTTGGATTGCTTAAAACGGCTGCAGCAGCTGGAGCGGGAGGACAAGCTCAGCGACCTGCAGCGGGAACTGAAACGGACCGACCTCTCTGACGGGGAGCGCGCCGCGCTCCTCAAGCGGATCACAGACATGATACGGGCAAAAAAATAAGGAGACGAACATGAGCGAAACCAACAAGAA
>JBGVAK010000157.1:0-4695 GCA_045224495.1 Christensenellales bacterium | reverse complement strand
TTGAAGATCTGGCCGCGGATGCAGGCGTTGTCGGGCTTTTCCACGGTCTGATAGACCTTGTGGAGACCCAGGGCCTTCACGGTGTCCTGCTGATCCTTCAGAGAGGAGATGGGGCTCTTGACGAGCGTTATCTTCAACTTAGCCATGGTGTCTCCTCCTTAGTCCAGAAGCTCTTCCACGGTCTTGCCGCGCAGGGCCGCGATCTGCTCCGCGGTGCGCAGCTGGGAAAGACCGTTCAGCGTGGCCTTCACGCAGTTGCTGGGGTTGTTGGAGCCGTAGGACTTGGTACGGATGTCCTTGATGCCCACCATCTCCAGGACCGCACGGACGGGGCCGCCCGCGATGACGCCGGTACCTTCTTCAGCGGGGAGCATGCGCACATGGCCCTTGCCGAACTTGCCTTCCACCTGATGGGGAATGCTGGTACCCACGATGGGGACCTCGATCATGTGGCGCTTGGCATCCTCGACGCCCTTGCGGACGGCTTCGGGGATCTCCACGGCCTTGCCCAGGCCCACGCCCACCTTGCCGTTCTCGTTGCCGACCACCATGAGGGCCGTGAACCGATAGTTCTTGCCGCCCTTGACGACCTTGGCAACGCGGTTGATGAACACGAGGCGCTCTTTATATTCAGGAACTTCCTTCTCGAACCTTCTGTCGTTACGCATATCGTTTCCTCCTTAAAAGTCCAGGCCGGCGTCTCTGGCGCCCTGTGCCAGGGCAGCCACCCGACCGGTGTAGAGGTAACCGCCGCGATCGAACACGACCTTCTTCACGCCCTTCTCGAGAGCGCGCTCGCCGATGAGCTTGCCCACCAACTTGGCCGCTTCGGTCTTGTTCTTGCCGGCGAGCTGCTCCTTGAGCTGTCCGTCCAGAGTGGAAGCAGCAGCCAAGGTGTTGCCGGTGGTGTCGTCGATGACCTGTGCATAGATGTGCACGGTGCTGCGATACACATTGAGACGGGGACGCTCGGGCGTGCCGTTGATGTGAAGACGCATACGATGGTGACGAGCTTTACGCACCGCATTCTTATCGATCTTAGAATACATCTTTCAGCTCTCCTTCCTCTCTTATTTCTTACCGGCTTTGCCTTCCTTGCGGAGGACCGTCTCGCCTTCATAGCGGATGCCCTTGCCCTTGTAGGGCTCGGGAGGCCGGACCTCGCGGACGTTGGCAGCGACCTGACCAACGGCCTGCTTGTCGATGCCCTTCACGGAGATCTTGTTGGGAGCGGGCACCTCGAAGGTGATGCCTTGGGGGGGCTGGAACTCAACGGGATGGGAGAAGCCCATGTTGAGGACCAGGTTCTTGCCCTGAAGCTGGGCACGATAGCCGGTGCCCACGATCTCCAGCTTCTTCTCGAAGCCGGTGGTCACGCCCACCACCATGTTGTGGATGAGGCTCCGGGTCAAACCATGCAGGGCCCGATGGGCCTTGTCGTCGCTGGGACGCTTGACGGTGAGCACACCGTTGTCCTGCTCGATCTGCATATCAGGGTGCATCTGCTGTGACAACGTGCCCTTGGGGCCCTTGACGGTCACAACATTGCTGTCGTCGACCGTGATTGTCACTCCGGCGTCGATCTTCACCGGAAGTTTTCCGATACGTGACATTTCTTTTCCTCCTGATTATCTTACCAGACGAAGGCCAGCACTTCGCCGCCGACGCCGAGCTTGCGGGCTTCCCGATCGGTCATAACGCCGCGGGAGGTGGACAGGATCGCGATGCCCAGGCCGCCCAGGACCTTGGGGATCTCGTCCTTGCGGGCGTACACACGAAGGCCGGGACGGGAGATCCGCTTGATGCCCACGATGACGCGCTGCTTGTTGGGACCGTACTTGAGCTGGATGCGGATGGTCTTCACGAGGCCGTCCTCGATGATCTCATAGGACTTGATGTAGCCTTCTTCCACCAGGATCTCGGCGATGGCCTTCTTGATGGTGGAGCAGGGCACGTCCACGGACTCATGCTTGGCAACGAGAGCGTTGCGGATGCGAGTCAGCATATCTGCGATGGTATCAGTCATCTTGGTTTCCTCCTTTACCAGCTGGCCTTACGGACGCCGGGGATGTTGCCCGCGTAGGCTTCGTTCCGGAAGCAGATACGGCAGATGCCATACTTGCGCAGCACGGAATGGGGCCGACCGCAGATGCGGCAGCGGGTGTAAGCGCGGGTGCTGTATTTGGGAGCAGCCTGCTGCTTCAGTTTCTTGCTCAATTTAGCCATGATCGCTCCTCCTTATTACTCCTGAACGAAAGGCATGCCGAGGAGAGCGAGCAGCTCTTTGGCTTCCTCATCGGTCTTGGCGCTGGTGACGAACACGATGTTCATGCCGCGCACCTTGTCAACGTCGTCGTAGTTGATCTCGGGGAAGATCAGCTGCTCCTTGACGCCCATGGCGTAGTTGCCGCGGCCGTCGAAGGACTTGTCGGACACGCCGTGGAAGTCGCGGACCCGAGGCAGCACGATGTTCATGAGCTTGTCGGCGAAGTAGTACATCTTGTCGCCGCGGAGGGTCACCTTGGCGCCGATGGTCATGCCTTCACGGACTTTGAAGTTCGCGACGGACTTCTTGGCCTTGGTCACCACGGCGGCCTGGCCGGCGATGGCGGAGAGCTGCTGCACGGCGGTCTCGATGCCCTTGGGGTTGTCCTTCTCGGAGCCGAGGCCCATGTTGATGATGATCTTGTCCAGCTTGGGGATCATCATGACGTTCTCGTAGTGGAACTTCTCCTTGAGACCGGCAACGACCTGCTCGCGATACTTGGCCTTCAGGCGGGGTTCACCGGAAAAGGGCTTGGCTTCTGCCGCGGCCTTCTTGGCCTTCGCGGGAGCCTGATTGACTTCTTTCTTAGCCATTTAACGTTCCTCCTTCCGCCTTAGTCGATCTGCTTGCCGCACTGCTTGCACACGCGGACAGAGACCTGCTTGCCGTTCTTCTCCACGATGGCGTGGCCAACGCGGGTGGGCATCTTGCAGTTGGGGCAAACCAGCTGCACATTGGACACGTGGATGGTGCCGGCCTGCTCGATGCGGCCACCGGCCTCACCCTGCCGACGGGGCTTCACATGGCGGGTGACCATGTTGCAGCCCTCGACGATGACCCGCTCCTTGGAGGGGAACGCGGTCAGGATCTTGCCTTCCTTGCCAGCGTCCTTGCCGGAGATGATACGGACACGATCGCCCTTCTTGACGTTCAGATTGTTCATATCTCTACCTCCTTACAGAACTTCGGGCGCGAGAGAAACGATCTTCATGTAATCCTTCTCACGCAGTTCCCGGGCCACGGGCCCGAAGATACGGGTGCCGCGGGGTTGCTTGTCGTCGTTGATGATGACGGCCGCATTGTCGTCGAAGCGGATGTGGCTGCCATCGGGACGGGTGGTTTCGGCGACGGTCCGCACGACCACGGCCTTGACCACGTCCTTCTTCTTTACGGTGCCGCCGGGGGTAGCGGTCTTGACGGAGGCGACGATCACATCGCCGATGCCCGCGAACTTGCGGGAAGAGCCGCCCAGGACCCGGATGCACATGATCTCTTTGGCGCCGGAGTTGTCGGCCACCTTCAATCTGGTTTGAGGCTGAATCATATTTACCTCCCCTTACTTGGCCTTCTCGATGATCTCCACCACGCGCCAGCGCTTATCCTTGGAGATCGGGCGAGTTTCCATGATGCGCACGGTGTCGCCGATGCCGCACTGGTTCTCCTCGTCGTGGGCCTTGAACTTACGGGTCCGGTTGACCATCTTGCCGTACAGGGGATGGCGGACCTTGGTGGAGATGGCGACGACCACCGTCTTATCCATCTTATCGCTGACAACGACGCCGGTGCGGGTCTTGCGATATCCTCTAATAACCTGTTCCATTTCTTACTTCCTCCTCACTCGGCACTGCCAGTCAGCTCACGCTGCCGGAGAATGGTCTTGATCCGTGCGATGTCCTTCTTGCAGGCGCCGATGCGGCTGGGGTTGCTGATCTGACCGGTCACGGTCTGGAAGCGGAGGTTGAAAAGCTCACTCTTGAGGTCCTTCTCCTGCTTCTCCAGGTCGGCAACAGACATTTTTCTCAATTCTTCAGCCTTCATGCTTCTGCTCCTTCCTGAGCCTCTTCCTTCTTCACGATCTTGCAGCGGATGGGCAGCTTATGCCCGGCAAGACGAAGGGCTTCCTTGGCGATGCTTTCCTCAACGCCTGCGATCTCGAACATGACGCGACCGGGCTTGACCACGGCCACCCAGTATTCGGGGGAACCTTTGCCGGAACCCATGCGGGTCTCAGCGGGCTTTTCGGTAACGGGCTTATCCGGGAAGATCTTGATCCAGACCTGACCGCCACGCTTGGTGAAACGGGTCATGGCCACACGAGCGGCCTCGATCTGGGTGCTGGTGATCCAGGAGGGCTCCAGAGCTACCAGGCCGAATTCGCCGTAGCTGATGGTGTTGCCACGATGGGCGGTGCCCTTCATTCTGCCGCGGAACACTCTGCGGTGCTTCACTCTCTTCGGCATCAACATAGTTATCTGCCTCCTTCCTTGCGCTTGGACTTGCCAAGCACTTCGCCCTTGTAGATCCAAACCTTGCAGCCGATACGGCCGTAGGTGGTGTGGGCCTCCGCGAACCCGTAGTGGATGTCCGCGCGCATGGTCTGCAGGGGGATGGAACCGTCATGGTATCCCTCGCTGCGGGCGATCTCAGCG
>JBGVAK010000156.1:0-12099 GCA_045224495.1 Christensenellales bacterium | reverse complement strand
AAGCTCATGATGCGGCACATCGGCGGCCACGAGGTCTACGGCGCCATCCATGCCCAGGAGCTGGGGGACTCCACCTTCGAGTGCGAGACCGCCGCAGCCCTCAGCGACATGATCGACACCCTCATCGGAGACCCGGCCATCCTGAAGCACATGTGCCGCCGGATCATGGCCCTCAAGCAGCAGGGCGTCTACAACGGCGGCTACGAGGTGGTCAATCTGGCCGTCAACGGCAGGAATAAGGAATGATCAAAAACACGGACCCTTTCTTGTAAGAAAGGGTCCAGGCCCAAAGAACATTAAGAAGGGATCGGAGTTCAACTTTCGATCCCTTTTTCGTTTATGCTTGTCGCGCCTTCACTGTATACTTTACCTTCAGCTCGTGGACGCCCGTGAGGGCGTAGAGGGCGGCGGCGGGCAGGGCCGCGGCAAAGGCCGGCCAGGCGCCGTGAAGGGCGTAGCCCAGGCTAAGGACGAGCAACAGGGCCGCCCCCAGGAGGGACATGGTCCTGAGGAGGATCAGCCGCTCGTGGTATTCCCGGCTGGTCAGATCCCCCTTTTTGCAGAAGGCCGACACGGCGCCGGTCAGGACCCCCAGGGCAGGGATCATCGCCAGGATGGAGAGCACGGCGAAGAAGCCGTGGGCGTTGACAGGCGTGTTCCAGGTGGCGGCAAAGACCGCGAGCCCCCCTGCCGCCAGGGCTACGAGGACGCCCAGATACCGCTCCGCCCGCCGCTGTTTTTCAGTGAGCTGACGGACGTACAGGTCCCCCTTGTACACGTACCGACGGCGGGTCTTCCCCTTTTTGTCCACATATTCCTCGATCTTGTGATCCTGCAAAAACCGCTCTTGGGGCGAAGCCATCTTTTCTCTCCTTTTTATCTATGGGGTCAATCGCCCACGTCCAGGGCTTCCAGCCTGCTCTTGGCCGGAATGGGCTTGCTGTCGCCGTGCTTCACGAAGGCCATGGTGATGGCCGCCAGCGCCACGAACACCGTGGCGTAGGGGAACAGGGCGGTCATGCCCACCTTGTCCATGAGGGCGCCGGAAAAGTAGGGCGTGAAGGTCTGGGCGGCCATGCTGGCGGTGTAGTAGAAGCCCGTGTACTTACCCACGTCGCCGCCCCGGGAAAGCTCCACCACCATGGGGAAGCTGTTCACGTTGATGGTGGCCCAGCCGATGCCCGCCAGAGCGAACATGCAGTTCATGAGCATGGCCGAACTCCCCTCCCTGAGGAAGGAGGCGATGCAGAAGGAGATAGCCAGAAAACCGATGCCGATCAGGATGGTTTTCTTCCGGCCGATCCGGCTGGCCACCAGGCCCACGGGGATGTAGGAGACGATGGCGGCGGCGTTGGCGATCAGCAGGGTGCTGTTGTAGTCCAAGGACAGCACGTTCCCGGCATAGACAGAATACTTGGAGGTGACGGCATTGTAGCCCATGAACCAGAACACCACGGAGGCCAGGATCAAAATGAGGCTGGTGAGCTCGGGCTTGGTGAGCTTCCGGGTCTCGCCCTTTGCCATCTCCTCCGGCGTGGCCTCGTCCAGGTCGTATTTGGCGCTCTCCTCCTCCATCTCCCGGACGAACCGGGGCTCGTCCACCGTCAGGCGGAAGACGACGAGGGCCAGGAGCATGATGGCCGCCACGATCCCGAAGAAGGTCGTATAGCTCATGAGGGAGTTCTTCACCGCGCCGGTGGCGAACACGGAGCCCAGCACCAACACCAGGATGCCGCCCGCCGTGCCCATGAGGTTGATGACGGCGTTGGCTTTGCTCCGAAGAGGCTTCATGGTCACATCGGGCATCAGGGCCACAGCGGGAGAGCGGAAGGTGGCCATGGCGATGAGGATCACCAGCAGCACCGCGATGAACAGGATAAGCGTCACAGGGTTGGCCCTGGTGGTCTGCCGGGCGTAGAGCTGCCGGGCGGGGACCACGTAGTTGGTGTACTGCTCGTTCTTCACCGTCTTGCCCGTGTCGGGGTCCACCCGCTGGGCGGTGATGGCGGCGAACTCCTCCCGGCTGAACTGGTCCGCCAGCACGAATTCCCGGCCGTCGGGGGTCAGGATGGTCTCGTCCTTCTCGGCATCGTAGAGGGTCTCGAGGGCGGCGGGATCGTCGATCCTGGCCACGGCCTTGATGTTCTTGAGCTGCTTGTTGTCCACGAAGGACAGGGCCACCAGCATGATGGCGGCCACGATGGTGCCGTAGAGGATGAAGGGGGTACGGCGGCCCAGCCTGTGGCGGCACTTGTCGGATATGGTGCCGAAGAGAGGCAGCATGAACAGGGCCAGCACGTTGTCGAGGGCCATGATGATGCCGGAATTGGCCTGGGACATGCCGAATTTATCCGTCAAAATCTTGGGGATGATGGTGTCGTAGGCGTTCCAGAAGGTGCAAATCAGGAAGAACGCGAAGCCGACGAAGATGGTGCGTTTGTAGTTGAGTTTCATGGGGTCGCCTCCCGCAATGTGATCGTATACATTTTAGCGCACTTTCGCTATAATAACAACAGAAAACTTGGCCTGGCCGCAAAAGAGTATGTATAAATTGACATGGCCCGAGACCAAATCTCTATTGGCAAAGGGGGCCCTTTTCTGGTAAGATAGGGCAACCTGAAAAGAGGATACGTTTAGTATGAATTTAGCTGTACGTGAAGAATATCTCACCGCCCTGAAGGAGGGCCAGAAGGAGCAGGCGAAGCTGGCGGCTCTGGGCAAGGACCCGGGGCCGGCGGTGCTGGAGGAGCTGCTGCCGGACATGGGCAAGCTCACCGTCCAGGAGCTCAAAAGCCAGGAGATCCCCATGGATCGGATCGCAGGCACCCGGACCCGGGGCCGGACCTCCGCCCTGACGGCGGGGTTCTTGCCCCTGCTGCCGGAGGACAGCGAGTTCGCCCAGAAATGGATGAACCTGTGCGAGGCCAACCTCTCCGAAACGGGCATTCGAGACCCCATCCTGTGCTACGAGTACCTGGGCAGCTTCTACGTCCAGGAGGGCAACAAGCGGGTCAGCGTCCTCAAGCATTTCGGCACCACCCGGATCATGAGCGAGATACGCCGGGTCCTGCCCGAGAAGACAGACGACGTCCGCATCCGGGCCTACTACGAATTCGTGGACTTCCACCGGTGCACCGGCTCCTACGACGTGCAGTTCCAGAAGCCCGGCGAATACGCCAAACTCCTCGCTGCATTGGACAAAAAGCCCGGGGAGATCTGGACCGAGGAGGAGCGCCGCCGGTTCTCCGCCCGCTGCGTCTATTTCAAGGAGGCCTTCGCCGCCCTGGGCGGGCAGAGCAAGGAGCTGCGGTTCGAGGACGCCCTGCTCCTCTGGCTCCGGGTCTATCCCTACGAGCAGCTGGGGACCATGACGGCCAAGGCGCTGAAGGAGTCCCTGTCCGGCCTGTGGAAGGACGTGCAGGTGACCGCCGACACCGGCGCAGTCCAGGTCAAGACCGCCCCGGAGGAGGAGCAAAAGAGCCTTATCACCAAGCTCATCTCCCCCGCGCCCAAGCGGCTGAACGTAGCCATGATCTATCAGCAGGATGAGGAGATCAGCACCTGGACCCGCGGCCATGCCGAAGGCGCGGCGTATCTTACGAAGGCCCTGGCCGAGCAGGTGACCGTCCGGGAATACCGCCATGCTGACACGCCGGAGGAGGCCCTGCTCCTGCTCGATCAGGCGGCCGCCGACGGGGCCGACCTTATCTTCACCACCACGCCGCCGCTCCTGGGCCCCACCCTGAAGGCGGCGGTGAAGTGGCCCAAGGTGCGCTTCCTCAACTGCTCCGCCGGCACCAGCCTTTCGAGCGTCCGCAGCTACTATTGCCGCATCTATGAAGGCAAGTTCATCACGGGCATGATCGCCGGGGCCATGGCCAAGAACGATCTCATCGGCTACGTGGCCTCCTACCCCATCCTGGGGGTACCGGCCTCCATCAACGCTTTCACCTTGGGCGCCCGCATGACCAACCCCCGGGCAAGGGTGCTCCTCGAATGGAGCTGCCTTGAAGGGAGCGCGGTGGAGAAGCTCATCGCCCGAGGCGCCAAGGTGATCTCCAATCGGGACGTGCCCGTGCCCAACGCCCACTACATGGGTCTCGGCGAATACGGCACCTACCTCATCGACGAGGCGGGGCGGCTCTCGCCCTTAGCCTCCCCCTGCTGGATGTGGGGCAAGCTCTACGAAAACCTGGTCCGTACGGTCCTCAATGGCAGCTACGACCAGAAGAAGGCCCCCGAAGCCATCAACTATTGGTGGGGCATGGACAGCGGCGTCATCGACGTACAGATGACGGAGCTGGTGCCCGAGGGCATCCGCACCTTGGCCGCCGCCGTCATGGAGCAGATCAAGAGCGGCACCCTGCGCCCCTTCCAGCGGCCCCTGGTTAGCCAGGACGGCGCCGTGAAGAACGATGGCAGCCGGGATCTTTCTTCCCGGGAGCTGCTGGATATGGACTACCTCTCCGAGGACGTGGAGGGGCATATCCCCGCCTACGAAGAGCTGCTGCCAATGTCCCGGGGCCTGGTGCGGGAGCTGGGCCTCCACCGGGAGGACCTGCCGCCGGAGGTATAGCCATGCGCATCCTGACCGTTTCCGACGAGGAGTGTCCGGCCCTGTGGGACCACTACCGGCCCGGGCGGCTGGAGGGATACGACCTCATTTTGTCCGCCGGGGATCTGAAGGCGGACTACCTCTCCTTTTTGGTGACCATGGCCCACGCGCCGGTCCTCTACGTCCACGGGAACCACGACGAGGGCTACCGCCGCCGCCCGCCGGAGGGCTGCGACTGCATCGACGATCAGCTGGTGATCTACCGCGGGGTGCGCATCCTGGGCCTGGGGGGCTGCCGCCAGTACCGGCCCGACGCGCCCCTACAGTTCACGGAGCGTCAGATGGCCCGCCGCATCGCCAAGCTCCGCCTGGCCCTGTGGAAAAGCGGCGGCGTGGACGTGGTGGTGACCCACGCCCCGCCCTTGGGCCTGGGCGACGCAGAGGACCTGCCCCACCGGGGCTTCGCCTGCTTCCAAAAGCTCCTGGACCGCTGCCACCCCGCCCTTTGGGTCCATGGCCACGTCCACCTAAGGGGCTGGCCTCTGCCGGAACGGGAGCTGATCTCGGGGACCACCCGCATCGTCAACGCTTCGGAACGATACGAGGTGGAGATCCCCGACCGTCCCTACGACCTGACCCGCCCCTCCGAGCTCAGGTGGCTTACCCGCCACAGGGAGCCGGAGGAACCCATGTGCATATAAAACGCGGCAGACCCAAGGGCCTGCCGCTTCTTTATGTCGACGAATCATTTTTTCAACGCGTCCCGTATCTCCAAAAGGATCTTCATCTCCTCGGAAAGCTCCTTTGGAGCGGCCGGTGCTGCCTCCGGGACCGCTGCTGGCGCAGGCTCCGGCACGTTCACGGGCTCCGGCGCGGGCGCAGACTCAGGCGCGGGCGCAGGCCGGGGCTTCTTATCCCGGCGCAGCAGGTCGTAGAGGACGGGGACGATGAAGACGGTCATCAAGGTGGCGTAGGTGAGGCCGCCGATGCAGACGATGGCTACGGGCTGGATGATCTCCGCCCCGGTGCCGAGGCCGATGCCCAAGGGCAGCAGGCCCAGGATGGTGGTCAATGCCGTCATCAGCACGGGCCGGATGCGCATGGTGGCAGCCTTTACGATGGCCTCCCGCTTGGTGAGCCCCTCCTCCCGCAGCCGATTGGCGCAGTCCACCAGCACGATGCCGTTGTTCACCACCACGCCCACCAGCATGATCATACCCACCATGGACACGATGCTCATATGGAAATCGGTGACCAGCAGGCCCAAGAACCCGCCGGCGAAGCTGAGGGGCACGGTCAAGATCACGATGAAGGGGCTCAAAAGGGACTGGAACTGGGCCACCATGATGAGGTAGATGATGAGAACGCCCAGCAGGAGCATGAAGAACAGGTCTTTCATGGCGTCCATGATGGTCTCGTTCTCGCCCGCGTATTCCACCTGACATCCCTCCGGCAGCGCCACGCCCTCCAGGGCCTGACGGGCCGCGGTGGACACCAGCGTCACATTGTACCCATCGACCACGGAGGCGGTGACAGAGATGTATCGCCGCTGCTCCAGCCGATGGATGGAGGACAGGGTCTCGGTCTCGGTAATGGTGATGATGTCCTTCAGGGGCACCTCCTCGGTGGTGCCGTCCCGCAGGGTGGACGTGATGGTCATTTTCTCCAGCTTCTGCCGGTCCGTCTCCCCGTCAGGGGCGTGGATGGTGGCGGAAAGGGCCGAAGTGGTAGTGGCGACCTGAGTGGCTTTGACGGAGCTGGTCAACTCCTGGACGATAGCCAGATACACCTGCGCTGTGGTCAGGTTGTGAGCGATGGCCTTCTCCTTGTCCACGGTGATGTGGAGCGCGGGGGTGGTTTCCTCCGCTCCGCCGCTGATCTCCTTGAGGCCCTCCACGGTCTTGAGCTTCTCGGCCACGGTCGCAGCCGCCGTCCTTAGATCCTCCAGATCGTTGGAGAAGATGTTCATGGTGAACCCGCCGCTCTGCATCATGGAGGACATGCTCATGGTGGATACGCTGGACACCTCGAAGTCCGCCTCCCTATGGAAGGGCTCCAAGGCCTTGCGGATATCCTTCATGGCCTCGATGCTGCTGTAACCGCTGTTCTCGTCCACCAGGGCGTACACGGTGATCTGATCTCCCTCGCTGGCGGTAAGGCCCACCAGGCTCTCCATGCCGCCGTTGATCATGCCGCCGATGTCCGTCAGGTGGGGCACCGATTCCATGGCGCACATCATCTCGTCCGCCAGGAAGCAGCGATCGGCGAAGGTGTAGTCCTCGGGGGCGGTGACGGTGATGGAGATCTGGGTGCCGCCGCTCTCGGGGAAGTATTCAAAGCCCTGCTTCAGAGAGTACCAGGCCGAAGCGCCCAGCAGAGCGAGGGCCAGTAGCAACACCAAGATCCGATGGCGCAGATTGAAGCGGACCGCCTTTTCGAAGGCGCTTATGAGCTTCCTTTCGAGGGCGTTCAGAGACCGCACCTGCCGCCGCAGCAACCCCTGGGCCATGGCGGGGATCACGGTGAGGGCCACGATAAGGCTGGCCATGAGGGAATAGGTGATGGTCAGGATCATGTCCATGAAGACCTGTCGGGTCATACCATGGATGAAGAACACGGGCAGGAACACGCAGACCGTGGTCAACGTGGAGGCTGTGATGGCCCCCATGACCTCCTGAGCCCCCTGGATAGCCGCGTCCCGGGGCGCCACCCCCTCGGCCCGCAATCGATAGATGTTCTCGATGACCACGATGGAGTTGTCCACCAGCATGCCTATGCCGATGGCGAGGCCCGCCATGGAGATCACGTTCATAGTGACCCCGGAGAAGTACATGAGCACCAGGGCGAAGAGGACCGACACGGGGATGGAGATGCCTACGGCGAAGGTGGGTCGGATGTCCCGGAGGAACAGGAACAGGATGAAGATAGCCAGCGCGCCGCCCAACAGGAGGCTCTGGACCACGGCGGATATGGCCATATGGATGTAGTCGCCCTGGTCCATCAACGCCACGAACTTCAAGCCCGGATACTGGCTCTCCAGCTCACGGAACCGGGCGTCGATGTTGTCCGCCACGGTGGCGGTGGCATAAGCGCTCTGTCGGGTGAAGGTCAGCAGCACCCCGTTCTCTCCATTGATGCGGGCATAGGTGGTGTCGCTATTGTCCACGATGTACACGTCGGCCACGTCCACGAGGCGCACCACGTCCAGGCCCTCCAGGCCCAAGGACAGGATGGCCACGTTCTCCAAAGCCTCCACGTCCCTGACCTTGTCGCCGACATTCACGATCCAGCTCACGTCGCCGTCGTCCACATAGCCGGCGGGCATTTCAAAATTCTGGGCCTGGACCAGCTGGGCCACCAATTCCTTGGTGAGGATGGTGTTTAGATCCGCCGCCTCCTTGGCCGCAGCCAGCTGCTCTTGGGCCTGTTTCAGAGCGTCGTCCAACTGCTGCTGGCCGTTCTCCAGCTCCAAGGCCCCGTTCTCGATCTGCTTGCGTCCCTCGTCGATCTGCTTCTGGGCGTAGGAGAGCTGACCGTTGACGGCGCTCTTCTGCTTCTCCAGCTCGTCATAGCCGCCCTCCACCTGGGCGAGGCCGTCCTTGGCCGCCGCCAGATTCTCGTCCAGCAGGGCGATGCCCTGATCCAGCTGGTCGAATTGGGCGAGGAGCCCCGGGATCTGGTCCCGGGTGATGCCGTATTGGCCGAGCTGTCCATCGATGGCGGCCAGGGCCTGGTTCACGCCGTCCAGCTCCGCCTGAGGGACGGCCAGCGCCGCGGCCTTTTCCTCCGCGGTCATGGTCTCGCTGGCGTTGATCTCGGCGATGGAGGCTTCCAGCACCGCCTTGCTGCCCTCCATCAGGTCGATGGACCCCTGCAGCGCCGTCAGCAGCTGCCGCATGGGCTGGGCTTCGTCCCGCTGCCGCACCAGCTCGGCCCGCTGCGCTTCCATCTGGGCGATGGCCGCGGTCAACTGCTCCTTGTTCTGATCCAATTCGGTTTCGGCTTCTTTGAAGCCCTGATAGGCCGCATAGCTGCCGTGCTTGTAGGCCAGCTCCCCCTTCTCCAGCTCTGCCTTTGCGTCCTCCAGCTCCTGCCGGCCCTCGTCCAGCTTCTGTTGGCCCTCGTCGATCTTGTCGAAGGCCTCCTTCGCCGCCTCGTCTATGGAGCCGTAGAGCTTCTTGTTCAGTGCGTCGATCTTCTCCTTGTTGAGCTCGATCTCGATCCGCTCCGTCACCAGGCCCGTAGCGTTCACGGAGGCCACGCCGTTGGTGCCCTCCAGGGCCGGGAGCAGCTTTTCGCTGACGAAGCCGGAGAGCGCCACGGGGTCCATGTCCTTGTAGTGGACCGCCGCCACCACCGTGGGGATGAGGTCCGTGGACAGCTCCAGCGTGGTGGGGGTGCCCACAGCCTCGGGCCAGTCGCCCTTCAGTTTGGTGACCACCTGCTGGATGTCCAGCATGGCCCGATCCGTATTCACCGTGTCCTCGAAGGTCAGGTATACCACGGACACGTTCTCCGACGACACGGAGGAGACGGTCTTAAGATCGTCCAGGGCGGCCAGACTCTGCTCTAAGGGCTTGGAAACGGTGTTCTCCACTTCCTCCGGGGCCGCACCTGCATAGGTGGTGACCAGGACGATGTAGGGAAAGCTCATCTCCGGCAAAAGATCAGGCGTCATCCGGGTCACGGAGACCGTGCCCAGGACCAGGACCAGTATGACCGCCACCAACACGGTGAAGGGCTTTTTGACACTGAATTTGGAGATCATGTCCGCTCCGATGCTTATGATTCCTTATTGTACCAGAAACCGCCGCCTACATTGTGAAAGCCCTGTGAAAACTTCCGCTTCGCCGGTCCTTCCGACAAGGCTTACGGCTATTCGACCTCAATCTCCTTGATGACGCACTCGTTCCCCCGCAAAAGCCAGGTCTCGCCACTGTGGCAGTAGGGACACTCCCGGCCGTAGGTGACGGTGGGATAGGTGCGCTCACAGGACGAGCAGAAGGTCACGGCGGGGATGGTTTCCAACTCAAGCTCCGCCGTGTCGAGGACCGGGTGACGCCTGCGAAAGTAGTTCCAACAGTCGGTGAAATAGTCCGTCATGATGCCGGACACCTCCCCTACCTGCAGGGTCACCCGGAGTATTTTGCTGATGTCCTGCTCCTTGGCCGTCTCTTCAAGGGACTTGGCCAGGTGCAGGATGATGCCCATCTCATGCATGGCTTATTCGGGGATCCACTCCGTAGGCTCCTTCTTGCCGAAGAGGATCTTCCCCGCGCGCTTGACGGCATAGGCCCCCACCTTGCCCATCTTGTCCTCGCAGCGGACCATGGTGGACGCTTCGGGCAGGTCCCTTGTCAGGTGGATGGCGTCGAATTCGCACCGGGTGGTGCACAGGCCGCACCCGATGCAGCGGTTGTAGTCCACCACGGAGGCGCCGCAGCTCAAACACCGGTTCGCTTCCGCCTTCACCTGCTCCTCCGTGAAGGGGAGGCGGGTGTCGGAGAAGGTGGTCTTGGGCACCACGCCGGTCTCGCCGGGGATCTGGCGCTTGGCGTGGTCGTAATCGGGCAGCCGGATGTCGTCCTTATCGAGCTCCTTGAACTCCCTCAGGTCCCGGGCGATGGTCATGGATTGACCGGGATGGACGAACCGGTGCATGGACTCGCAGGCCTTCTTGCCGTCGGCGATGGCGTCGATGGCGAACCGGGCCCCGTGCTCGATGTCGCCGCCGGCGAAGATGTCGGGCTCTCCGGTTTGGAAGGTGACGGGGTCCGCCACCACGGTGCCGTTCCTCCTGAGCTCCACCTTCGTATCCTTCAGCATATCGCCCCAAACGGCCGCCTGGCCGATGGCCTGCAGCACGTTCTCGCAGGGGACGGTGATGGTCTCGTTCTCGTCGTAGAGGGGGCTGAAGCGGTGCTCCTCGTCGTAGACCCGGGTGCACTTCTTGAACACCACGCCGGTGACCTTGCCGTTCTCGGTCAGGATCTCCTTGGGGCCCCAGCCGTTCATCACCTCGATGCCCTCGGCCTTGGCCTCCTTCACCTCGTCGTCGGCAGCGGGCATCTCGTCCGCCCCTTCGAGGCACAGCATGGTGACCTTGCCGGAAGCGGCCCGAACGGCGGTGCGCGCCACGTCCACGGCCACGTTCCCGCCGCCCACCACCACCGTGTCGCCGGTGAGGCGCAGGGTGTTGTCGTTGCAGATGCGCTTAAGGAAGCTGACGCCGGACTCTACGCCCTCGGCGTCCTCCCCGGGCACACCCGCCTTGCGGCCGTCCTGCAGGCCGATAGCCAGATAGAAGGCCTTGTAGCCCTCGTCGCGCAGCTGCTGGATGGTCACGTCACGACCCACCTCCACGCCGCAGCGGAACGCCACGCCCATGGTGCGCAGCACGTCGATCTCCGCGTTGAGCACGTCCTTCTCCAAGCGGAAGCTGGGGATGCCGTGGCGGAGCATGCCGCCGGGGGCGCTCTCCTTCTCGAAGACGGTCACGTCGTAGCCCCGGGTCCTCAGATAGTAGGCGCAGGAAAGGCCCGCGGGACCGGCGCCGATGACGGCCATTTTATAGTCTGGGCCCCACATGCCCCCGTCGTCCTTCTCACAGATGGGGATGAACCTATCCTCCGCCTTCAGCTCCCGGGCGGCGATGAACTTCTTGATCTCGTCGATGGCCAGGGGCTCGTCCACGGTGCCTCTCGTGCAGGCGTCCTCGCAGCGCCGGTTGCAGATGGCGCCGCAGACGGCGGGCAGGGGGTTGTCCTGCTTGATGAGCTTCAGGGCGTCCATGTACCGCCCCTCCTTCGCCAGCTGGATATAGCCCTGGATAGCCAGGTGCGCCGGACACGCGGTCTTGCAGGGGGCGGTGCCGGAATCGTAGCAGTTGATCTTGGCGTCGTTCCGATAGTTGGGGTTCCACTTGTCTGCGCCCCACTTGCGGGCGTCGGGGAGCTCAGTCAGCGGATAGGCCATGCCGCTGCCGTCCTTTTTGCACAGCTTCTGGCCCAGCTTGGCGGCGCCCACGGGGCAGACCTCCACGCACTTGCCGCAGGCCACGCATTTGGTGCGGTCCACGTGGGCCCGGTAGGCGGAGCGGGACATATTGGGGGTGTTGTAGAGCTGGCTGGTGCGGATGGCGTTGCAGACGCCGGGAGCACAGTTGCAGATGGCGACGATCTTGTCCTCGCCGTCGATGTTGGTGATCTGGTGGACGAAGCCGTGGCGCTCGGCCCGCTCCAAAATCTCCAGGACCTCCTCATAGGAGACGTAGCGGCCCATGCCCTTCTCCACGCAGTACTCGGCCATATCGCCCACGCCCACGCAGAACTCGCCGTTGATCTCGCCGCTGCCCTCGCCCCGCATGGACTGCTGCTTGCGGCAGGTGCACTGCCCCACAGAGTATTTGTCGTATTTATTGAGCCAGTGGGAGATGTGCTCCACGCTGACGGAATGGCTCTCGTGCTCGATGGCCTTCTCCACGGGGATCACGTGCATGCCCACGCCGCTGCCGCCCAGGGGGATCATCTGGGTGATGCCCTCGA
>JBGVAK010000155.1:0-6489 GCA_045224495.1 Christensenellales bacterium | reverse complement strand
CATCAGCTTCATCTCCTACATCAGCTCCATCCTGATCTCCCTCATGATGCTCAGCATGTACTTCATGATGCTCATCATGTCCTCCGCATCGGCCAAGCGCCTGGTGGAGGTCCTGGACGAGGTCCCCGACATCGACGAGAACCGGTCCTCCACCCTGACGGTCAAGGACGGGTCCGTGGACTTCGACCACGTGAACTTCTCCTATTCCGGCAGCAACGAGAACCCCACCCTGACGGACATCGATCTGCATATAAAAAGCGGCGAGACCATCGGCGTCATCGGCGGCTCCGGCAGCGGCAAGACCAGCCTGGTCCAGCTGATCCCCCGGCTCTACGAGGCTACCTCCGGGTCGGTGAAGGTGGGCGGCGTCGACGTGAAGGAATATTCCACCGACGAGCTGCGGGGCGCCATCGGCATGGTCCTGCAGAAGAACGTGCTGTTCTCCGGCACCATCCGGGACAACCTGAAGTGGGGCGATCCCGACGCCACGGACGAGAAGATCGAGGAAGCCTGTCGGGCGGCCTGCGCCCACGACTTCATCATGAGCTTTCCCCAGGGCTATGATACGGACCTGGGGCAGGGGGGCGTCAACGTGTCCGGCGGGCAGAAGCAGCGGCTGTGCATCGCCCGGGCGCTGCTCAAGAAGCCCAGGATACTCATTATGGACGACTCCACCAGCGCCGTGGACACGGCCACGGATAAGGCCATCCGGGAGGCCTTCAAAAACGTCTGTCCCGAGACCACCAAGATCGTCATCGCCCAGCGGCTCAACTCCGTCATGGAGGCGGACAGGATCGTGGTCCTGGACGAGGGAAGGATCAACGACGTAGGCACCCACGAGGAGCTCCTCGCCAGGAACCCCATCTACCAGGAGGTCTACGAATCCCAGATGAGAAAGGAGGTGGCGTAGTGTGAAAAACAGGTTTTTCACACACAAAGCTTTGCCTTTGCTGCGGAGCGGCGCAGCAATTTTGCGGGCAAAACCGGCAAAACTTCCGAACGGGGAAGGGGGGATCTAAATGGCTAAAGGATTTGCAAAACCCAAAAACGTGGGCAAGACCTTCGCCCGGCTCTTCGGGTACCTCAGACCCCATATCGGCAAGCTCCTGGTGGTGGCCGTGCTGCTGGTGGTCTCCAGCCTTTCCGGCGTGGTGGGCACCTACCTGTTGAAGCCCATCTTCAATATCGCCGCCCAAATGTTTGAGACCGGTAGCCGGGACTTCGGCCCCATCGTCCGCAACATCGTCCTGCTGGCCTGCGTGTACGTGGCCGGCGTGGCCGCCAACTACGGCGTCAACTACCTGCTCATGCGGATGAACACCCGGGTCCTCTGCGAGATCCGGTGCGAGATGTTCGAGCATTTGGAAAAGCTGCCCCTCAGTTACTTCGACAGCCGCACCCACGGCGAGATCATGTCCCGGTTCACCAACGACACCGACACCCTGCGGGAGATGATGAGCAACGCCCTGCCCAACATGATCAGCAGCACCGTGACGCTGATCGGCGTTCTTGCGGCCATGCTGCTCATGAACTGGAAGCTGACCATCCTGGTTCTCGGCATCCTGTTCGTCATGACCATGCTGGTGGGCCGCCTCACCCGGCTTTCCGCCAAGTACTTCCGGGCCCGTCAGGCCGCCATCGCCGCCGCCAGCGGGTACGTGGAGGAGCATTTCGAGGGGCAGCGGGAGGTGAAGGTCTTCTGCCACGAGAAGCGGGTCAAGGCTGAGTTCGCCCAGCGGGCCCGGACGTTGAAGGACGCCGCGGCCAAGGCCAATTCCTACGGCATGATCCTCATGCCCATCATGGGCAACACCAGCTATATCCTCTTCGCCGTCAGCGCCATGTCCGGCACCAGCCTCATCATCCGGGGCCTCATGGACATCGGCACCCTGGCCGCCTATCTCCAATACAGCAAGCAGATCGCCCGGCCCATCAACATGATCTCCCAGCAGGTCACGGGCATTTTGAACGCCCTGGCCGGCGCGGAGCGCATCTTCGACCTGATGGACACCCCGCCCGAGGTGGACGAGGGGAAGTACACCTTGGAGAAGGTGGGGAAGGAGCAGTGGGCCTGGGTCCGGGGAGACGAGCGTATCCCCCTTAGGGGCGACGTGCGCTTCGATCACGTGACCTTCTCCTACGACGGGAAGGTGGACGTGCTGCAGGATCTGAGCCTCTACGCTAAGCCCGGACAGAAGATCGCCTTCGTAGGCTCCACCGGCGCGGGCAAGACCACCATCACCAACCTCATCAACCGGTTCTACGACGTGCAGACCGGCGCCATCACCTACGACGGCATCAACGTGAAGGACATCCGAAAGGACGATCTTCGCCGCTCGTTGGGCATGGTGCTGCAGGATACCCACCTCTTTACGGGCACGGTCATGGAGAACATCCGCTACGGCCGGCTGGACGCCACGGACGAGGAGTGCGTGGCCGCCGCCAAGCGGAGCAACGCCCATTTCTTCATCTCCCATCTGCCCGAGGGGTATAACACGGTCCTGACCGCCGACGGCGCCAACCTATCCCAGGGCCAGCGGCAGCTCATCGCCATCGCCCGAGCCGCCGTGGCGGACCCGCCGGTGCTGATCCTGGACGAGGCCACCAGCTCCATCGACACCCGTACCGAGGCACACATCGAGAAGGGCATGGACGAGCTCATGAAGGGGCGGACCGTCTTCGTCATCGCCCATAGACTTTCCACGGTCCGCAACGCCAATGCCATCATGGTCCTGGAGCACGGCGTCATCATTGAGCGCGGCGACCACAGGGATCTGCTGGAGCAGAAGGGGCGGTATTACCAGCTCTATACGGGCATGTTTGAGTTGTCTTAATAGGTATTTATTCAAAGCCCGCACCCTTTCTTGTAAGAAAGGGTGCAGACCCAAAGAACTTTCAAGAAAGGGAAGAGGCTATGTTGCCTCTTCCCTCTTATTTCTTTTGGCTTTTCTTTTTGCGCCGCTTTTTCTCCTGAAAAGAAAAAGCGTCAGATAAGCAATTTATAAAATTGATTTGCAAAATATAGTTGACAAATCCGGGAATGCAATATATACTGCACATCGTCAGGAGGGAAACGTCATGAGAAACCTGAAGCTGAAATTCAAGCGCATCGAGCGCGGCATGTCGCAGACGGAACTGGCGCAAAAGGCCGGAGTGACCCGGCAGACCATCGGCCTCATTGAGGCGGGGGAGTTCAACCCCTCCATCAAGCTGTGCGTGGCCATCTGTCGGGCCCTGGGCGTCACACTGAACGATATCTTTTGGGAGGAAGAAGAAAATGAAACAGTGGAAAAATAATCTGGACGAGCGGCAGGAGCAGGCTCTGGAAAAAATCGAAGGCAAAGGGTGCTGGCTGGCCTTCTGGGGGCTGCTGATCGCCCTTCTGGTGCAGCTGGTGGTGTTTCGAACGGACTTCAAGCCGATGATCGGCGAAGCGGCGGTATTTCTGATCCTTTCGGGCTATCTTGCGGTGGGATGCCTACGGCAGGGGATCTGGGACAGGCGCCTGCAGCCCAATCTCAAAACGAACCTGCTCGTCTCCCTGGTGGTGGCCCTGATCGTTGGGGCGGTGAACTTCGTGGTGATTCTCATCCGATTCCCCGGCGTGACCGCCCGCGGGGCGATAACGGCCCTCATCTGCATGGGGATAACCTTCCTTTTCTGCTTCGGGGTCCTTTCCCTGTTTGCCCGTGTCTACAAAAAGAGGCGCCAGGCCTTGGAATCCGAGCCGGAGGAGTGAGAGGAAGGATTGAAAGCCCGCCCCCTTTCTTGAAAGAAAGGGAGCAGACCCAAAGACCTTTCAAAGAAAGGGAAGATGGTTCGTATACATACCATCTTCCCCTTTTTGATTTCTCTTTTTGGGCGACTTTTTCTCCTTTTTCTAAAGAGAAAAAGTCGCAGAAAAAAGGGTTACTCTCCTCTAAACACGATCCCCTTCTCCGGGTCGGCGCTCTCGATGATGGCCAGGGACTCCACGTGGTGGCCCGCGTCGCGGAGCTTCTGGCCGCCGGGCTGGAAGCCCTTCTCCACGGCCACGCCGATGCCCACGAGCTCCGCTCCGGACTGCTTCACGATCTCCGTCACGCCCCGCAGCGCCTCGCCCATGGCGAGGAAGTCGTCGATGACCAGGACCTTGTCGGTTTCGTGCAGCCACTGGCGGGACACCAGCAGCGTCACCTTCTTCTTATAGGTGTAGGACATGATCTCGCTCTGGAAAAGGCCGCCCTCGATGTTGTCGGACTTGGCCTTCTTGGCGTAGAGCATGGGCACACCCAGATCCGCGGCCACGGCGGAGGCAAGGGCGATGCCGCTGGCCTCCACGGTCATGACCAATGTCACCTGGGAGGTATCGAAGCGGCGGATGAACTCATGGCTCAGCTCGTGCATGAGCTGCATGTCCACCCGGTGGTTGAGGAATCCGTCGACCTTGATGATGTTCCCGGGCAGGACCCGGCCCTCCTTGCGAATGCGTTCCTGAAGGGGAGCGAATCCCTTACTGCACTCTGCCATGCGTTTCTCCTCCTACATCTAAAATATGTCTTATTATGACGGTATACCGTGAAAAATGCAAGCTAAATCTTTTCCTTTCTCCAATATTTTTTTGCAGGACCGCCCTTGACAGCCCCGGCGGGAACACGCTACAATGCAGCATCACCAGAAGGGGGGGGATAGTCCCATGTTTACCGGTTTTTCCCAGGAGACCAGCGAGTTCATGATGAACCTGGCGTTGAACAACGACAGGCCCTGGTTCGAAGCCCACCGGGAGGTCTACGAGCGGAGCCTCAAGAAACCCATGGACGAGCTGGCGAAGGAGGTCATGGCCGAGATGGTCCGCCGCTTCCCCGACGACCCCTTCGAGCTGCATATCTCCCGCATCTACCGGGACGCCCGGCGTCTCTTCGGCCGCGGCCCCTACAAGGAGGAGCTGTGGTTCTCCATCAAGCCTTCGAGGAACATGGAGGGGGGCGGGAACCTGTTTTTCGGCATCGACGCCCTCTCCTGGCAGATCGGCTGCGACTTCTGGCGTGACCCCCAGGGCATGGCTGGCTTCCGTAAGAGCCTGGACGACGATCCCGAAACCTTTCTGAAGCTGGCTCGCTGGTTCGATGGCCAGGACTACTTCACTCTCCACGGCTACGACTACAGCCGCAAGAAGGGCCACACCGACGACGAGCTGGCCCCCTGGTACAACAAGAAAAACTTCTGGATGATGCACCGGGAGCCCTTCAACGAGAAGCTTTTCTCCCACGACTTCGTGATCTTGGTGGCTGACGGCCTCTCTGCCCTCATGCCCTTCTACCGCTACTTTTTAAAAGTGTACGGGTACGGGGCGTGATCAGTTTGTCGAAACCTGCGGTTTCAACAAACTGGGCTCCGCCCGACTTCGCTAAAAAAGCTCCACTGGAGCTTTTTTCGTGCGCTCAGTCCCTTGCACAAGGGAGGCTCCTTATGAACCAAAAGCCCCCCTTTGGGAAAGGGGGGAATGTAAGGGGGATCGGTCGCATGGTTCCCTTATGCTGTATCT
Source organism: Christensenellales bacterium (assembly GCA_045224495.1). Classification (GTDB taxonomy): domain Bacteria; phylum Bacillota; class Clostridia; order Christensenellales; family CAG-138; genus RUG472. The sequence goes on along the minus strand of JBGVAK010000155.1, from coordinate 965 downwards.
GCATAGGCCACCCCCCACAAGATATATGGGGCCAAATTTCGCAAACCCCCTTTACAAATCCAAAAACCCGTGCTAATATACCTCCAATGATTTTTAAGCGGTACAGAGATGCCGGTAAGGTCAGCACAATCGAGGCGCGCAAAACGCGGCGCAGAAGATGGATTGCTCAGCCTGCCGGTAACGAACCGGCAGGTTTTTTCGTCTTGGCACCGCGGAAAGGATGCCCATGGAGTTCAAGGCCCAGATCATGGACGAGGCCGCGGTGCAGCGGTCTTTGGCCCGGCTCACCCACGAGATCATCGAGCGCAACAAGGGCATCGACAACATCCTCCTGGTGGGCATCCGCCGCCGGGGACTGCCCCTTGCGGAGGACATCGCCGCCAATATAGAGAAGTTCGAGGGCGGGTCCTGCCCCGTGGGCCACATGGACATCACCCTCTACCGGGACGATCTCACGGAGATCAGCTCTCTGCCCGACGCCGGTGAGTCCCATTTTCCCGTAGCCGTCACGGGCCGGGACGTGATATTGGTGGACGACGTGATCTTCACGGGCCGCACCGCCCGGGCCGCCATGGAGGGCATCTTCACCTTCGGCCGCCCCGCCAGCATCCAGCTGGCGGTCCTCGTGGACCGGGGCCATCGGGAGCTGCCCATCCGGCCCGACTACGTGGGCAAGAACATCCCCACCTCCCGGGACGAGCTCATCTCCGTCACCGTGCCCGAGATCGACGGCGAGCCCCTGGGCGTCAAGCTGTTTTCCCTCCGCTGACACGGCGTCTTTGACGCCCGGCGGATAGAGTATAGGAAAAAAGGAAGGGAGTAATCGTATGAAACTCATCTACAACGTGGAGGACAAGCCTCAAGTCTCCGAACGCATCGTGTTCGCGTTCCAGCAGCTGCTGGCCATCATGGCCGCCACCATCGCCGTGCCCGCCATCGTGGGCAACGGCATGACCGCCTCCGCC
>JBGVAK010000154.1:0-4567 GCA_045224495.1 Christensenellales bacterium | reverse complement strand
CACGCTCGTCGCGCTGTCCTCGTTCTTCTTCTCCAACCTCTGCTCCCTTGCCGCGCTTTATTTCATTCTGCAGTCCATTCCGGCGCTTGCGGGCTATTCGCTGCCCGAGGTCGGCTTCTTCTACGGCTTTTCGATGCTGCCGATCGCGCTCGACCATCTGTTCAGCGACGAGCTGTGGCTGGTGGCCTATCGCCGGGTCAAGGACGGGGACATGGACATGCATTTCCTTCGCCCGGTGCCGGTGCTGTTCCAGGTCTTTGCCGAAACCTTCCAGCCGGAGGGCTTCGGCGAGCTGATCCTAGGCGCGGCGCTGATCGCCGTCTGCGCTTCGAATCTCACCGTCACCGTCACCTTCGGATCCGTCGCCGTGCTGTTCGTCGGCACTCTCTTCGGCGCGGTGATCATCACCTCGCTCAAGATAGCGATGGCAGCGCTGGCCTTCATCTTCAAGCGCAGCGGGCCGCTGCTCCAGGTGATCTACAACTTCTCGAATTACGCCAAATACCCGCTGGCCATCTATCCGGACTTCATCCGCGTGCTTTTGATCTTCGTGCTGCCCTTCGGGCTGTTCATTTCTCTGCCGGTCGACACGCTGCTTTACGGAAAGCACAACCCGTGGCTGCTCTGCGGCGCGATCATCGGCTGCGCCGCCGTCTTCTTCGCCCTCGCCGTGTGGGTCTGGACTGCCTGTGAGCGTCGTTATGAATCGACGGGAAGCTGAAAAACAGCGGAATCGGGCGTTCCTGCCGGAAATAGTGAAAAAGCGAGGCTGAGGGTTCAAGCTTTGAACCCTCAGCCTCGCTTTGCGCTTGGCACAAGGCGCTATTCCATGGGCGTGGGTTTCTTTTGCATCCTAAGGGCGGGTGCCCGCTTCAGGAAGATCGGAGATCCTGATGGAGAAGACCGCTCAGGCGGCAGGTTCCGCGGGGATGAAATAGAGGATCATGGGGCTGTTGTCGGCAACCACCGTCAGCTTGAGCATCCCGTCCTCCAACAGTTCCGCATCGACGGCGAAATTGGGATTCAGCGCGTCCGCAGCCGCCTTGACGGCGAGCTTGCCTTCGGCAAAGACGGGCGCATCCAACTTGTTCATCTTGAGAACGAGCGTCAGCGTCCCATCGTCCTCATCGTAAAACTCCAAGCCATTTTCAGAGATGGAAACGTGAGGGATCCCCATTTCGACGATGGCGATATCCATCACCTTGCCCTCCATCTCCAGATAGACGCAGGTCCAATCGCCATAGAATTCCTCAGCGCTTTCGGCGGCCTTCACCTCCGCAAGGGCGATGGCGGATACCTCCTCCCGCGTGAAGACCATCTCCATACCGTCTTGCTCCAGAACGATCGCGCCTTCAGACACGGTGCCATCTACGGGAGCATCGTCGGCGGTCACAGTGATCTTGTCGCCATCCAGGGCCCAGGTGCCGGCGATCGGCTCCTGACCGGGCATGGTCATGGTCGCACTGCCGTCCTCGTTCAACGTCATGACGATCACGTAGCCGATGGAAGCGGCGTCATACTCCTGATCGCCCGACTTCATGGTCTTCAGATACCAGTCGCCGGTGATCTCCTCCTCCGCCATCGTGGGGATCGCCATGCAAATCAGCAGCAACACAAGGATAAGGGAAACGAGTTTCTTCATGTTAGTTCCTCCTTTTTAGTATGGGTTCATCCCCAGTCCTAAAACAGCGACGCGCTCGCTGTGCTACAGAAAAAGCTTATCATATCGCGAAGGAAAACACAATCCTTTCGTGGCATTTCCTTGACCTGAAACCCTTGTTTACTGCAGGCATTCGTCCAGAAAAGCCCGTGTTATGGCCTGATACCGGGGCGTGTCCACGAGATAGCTCATGCCGTGGCCGGCGCCCGGGAAGGTATAGCGGGTGACCAGGTCGGGGTTGGCGGCGGCCATGGGCGCGGACATGTAGGCCGGAACGAAGCGATCGTCTTCGCCGTGAAGGATCAGGATGGGGACCTGGGCGTGCTTCACCGCCTCATGGCAGCAGACGTGGTCGAAGTGGAGGCCCCGGCCAAAGAGGAAGGCGCCTGCGCAGAGAAAGGGCCACAGGGCCACGGCCAGGGGCCCGGCATGCTTTTTGGCCGTCAGGGCGATGATGTCCTTGGGCACGTCGTAGGGGCAGTCGGCCAGGATGCCCTTCACCGCCTTGGGCAGAGGAATCGCCGAGGCCATGAGGACCGTGGCGGCGCCCATGCTGACGCCGTGGAGGAAGAGGGGCGCGTCTGGGAAGCGCTCCGCACAGTACTCCGCCCACAGGCGCACGTCCTCCCGCTCCCGGATCCCGAAGGTCATGGTGTGGCCCTGGCTGTCGCCCTGGGCCCGCTCGTGGATGAGGAGCACCCCGTCACCCCGGGCAAGGAGGGTCTGAGCCCCGCCGCAGAAGTCACGAACGCCCAGGCCCCGGCAGCCGTGGCAGCAGATGTGGACGGGATGGCCAGGCCGGCCTGCATACCAGTCCCCCGCCAGACGAAGGCCGTCCTTCGACCGGATATGCACCCGTTCGCTGGGCAGGGTCAACAGTTCGTCGATAAGGCGGTGCATCTCATCATGCCAAGGCTGGTACTGGGGGCCGTCGGGCACGTGGTGGGGCACGTTTTGCTCCCCCACGGGTGCGTAGAGCACGAAGCGGTACACGCCGTAAGCCGCGGCCAACAGCAGGAGCAGGAGGACGAGAAGGGTGATCAGGATGGACATAGGGACCTCCGGGGGAATATGATGAAATCAGTATATATCGTTTTGGCGCCACGTGCAAGACAGGCAAAAAGCCGCCGAAAGAAAGCCTCCCCCATCCCTTTCGGGACAGGGGAGGCTTCTGCAAGGTGCTCGCCCGATCTCACTCCTGCACAGAATGATAGCTTCCCACCGCCGCCATGGCCACGACGACGCCGTTGACCAGGCACAGGAGGATATCCTCCGCATAGACCTTGTCCGCCGTGAAGACCGTGGCCGCCACCAGCAGGACCAGGGAAACGAGATAGGCCCACAGCCGGGTGGGCAAAAAGCGGATCCCCGGCAGGTCCTTGGTGAATTCGGTGATGATGAGCACGGCCATGACCGCGCCGCCGTAGGTGATCAGATCGCCCCAGGTCAAAAACGATTCAAGCATCGATTTCCTCCTTTTCATACAGGAGCCGATTTAGCTCCTCCTTGAGTCCGTTCAGATCGCCGTTGCCGCCCAAGAGATCGTGATAGATGTGGTGGCCCCGGTTCCAACTGCGCAGCTCCTCGTAAGAGAGGTAACCCCGTTTGAGATAGGACAGGGCCTGCTGCTCCAGCCGATCCTGCAGCAAATACCGGAGGCCCTGGCTCTCGCCGGTCTCGGTGCGCTTTTGTTCCGCCCGCCGACCGATGAGCCCCGTCACCAAGGCCGTGGCCGCGCCGCTGCCGATCAAAGCACACAATATGGTGATGAATCCGTCCATGGTTCCTTCCCCCGCCCTGCCGGGCAGGGGGCTTGCCGTCCTCCCTTCTTCGTATTTCTGACCCCAGAGGCAGCATACCGCAGCAGTGGGCGGCCGGCGTCCGATAATTCATTCATTTTACGGTTGCAAAACGGATCGAAATAGGGTATGATGCGATGCAATGATGTGGAAACGATTTAGAGAAAAGTTTATCGGGGATAGGGCGTTCTACAAGCTGGTGCTGACCATCGCCCTGCCGGTGATGATCCAGAACGGCATCACCAGCTTCGTGAACATGCTGGACAATCTCATGGTGGGCGGCATCGGCACGGAGCAGATGTCCGGCGTGGCCATCTGCAACCAGCTGATCTTCGTCTTCAACCTGTGCGTCTTCGGAGGCCTCAGCGGCGCGGGCATCTACGGCGCCCAGTTCTCCGGCAAGCGGGACATAGAGGGCGTGCAGAACGTGTTCCGGTTCAAGGTCTGGCTGGTGGGCATATTGTCCATCCTGGGCGTGCTGGCCCTGCACTTCTTCGACGAGCCCCTCCTCTCCCTCTTCCTCCACCAGGGCAGCGAGCAGGGGGACCTGGTACTGACGCTGCAGTGCGCCAAGGCGTATTTGGCCGTGGCGCTCATGGGCCTGCCCCTGTGGGCCCTCAGCCAGTCCTACGCCTCCACTTTGCGGGAGACCGCCAGCACCACGCTGCCCATGGGCGCGGGCATCGCGGCCATGCTGGTGAATCTCGTCGGCAACTGGGTGCTGATCTACGGCCGCTTCGGCGCGCCGCGGCTGGGCGTGGTGGGCGCGGCCTATGCCACGGTCCTGTCCCGGGCGGTGGAGCTGGGCATCATTTTGCTGTTCACCCATCTGAACCCCCAGACCCACCCCTTCGCCAAGGGACTGTACCGGACGCTGAAGGTGCCCGGGGCCCTGACGGGGATGATCGTGAAGAAGGGCATGCCATTGCTCCTCAACGAGGCTCTCTGGTCCTCGGGCCAGACCACCCTGGTGCAGATCTATTCCACCCGGGGCCTTGCCGTGGTGGCGGGCATCAACATATCCAACACCATCTCCATGCTGTTCAACATCGTGTTCATGTCCCTGGGCTCCTCCATCGGCATCGTGGTGGGGAACCTGCTGGGGGCC
>JBGVAK010000153.1:0-2111 GCA_045224495.1 Christensenellales bacterium | reverse complement strand
AGCACCACGGAGTGCTCCTGCAGGTTGTGGCCGATGCCGGGGATGTAGGCGGTACCTTCGAGGCCGTCGGTCAGACGGACACGGGCGATCTTACGAAGCGCAGAGTTGGGCTTTTTCGGGGTCATGGTACGGACCGCCGTGCAAACGCCCCTGCGCTGGGGGCACTGCTTGAGGATAGGCGCATTGGACTTGTACTGCACCTGCTCCCGGCCCTTGCGAACCAACTGGTTAATGGTCGGCATGAGAATTCCTCCTGATAGAATGATGAAAAATATATCTATTGCAATTCAATCTCTCTGCAACCCAATCCGTAGAGAGTATTGTCCGTTCTTAGGCGGGATAAACCCCGCGCGGCTCAAAAAAGCCGCAAGAGCAGCGCATGGGTCTCCCCATACACCGCGAAAACAAATTGTATCAGGATGACGGCCACTTGTCAATCCAAATTTTCACCGTCTTCCGCACTTTTTTCCGCAGCGGGCGGTTCGGCGGTGCCGACGCCGTAGCTGAGGCGCTTGCGGGTGAACACGGGCCGGGGGTATTTCCCCTCCACGATGGGCTCCCACCCAAGAGCCATCATCCGCTGGACCGTCGGATGGTCCTTGAGGTCCATATAGGTGTGCTGGTTGAACCGAGCCCGCAAAGCCTTTTGGAGGAGCCTCCCTGCCAGGAAGCTCAGTCCCGCGGCAATCAGCATCACCAGCAGGGGCAATCCGCGCCACTGGTTCCGGAGGCTCTGGGCCACGGGCTCCTGGGCCACGACGAGCAGCGTCCCGCCCAGGATCACGATGGTCACCAGCATGTTGAGCCAGCTCAAGAGCTGGAACCGGCGGCGGCAGTCCTTGCAGCAGCCGAACTGCAGCGGCACCACGAAGCCGTAGGTCTTGCCCCGAAACAGGCTCAGCTTCTTCTTGCGTTCGCGGGGGTCGGCATGGCCCATATCGAAGAGGCCGTAGCTCTCCCGCCTCCCCTTGCGCTCCCCCTTGCAGAGGGCGCACGCCTCGCCGGCGAACAGGCCTTGGATGCCCTCCTCCGGCAGGAGGCCGTAGAGGGTGTCCACGTCCTCCCGGATGTCGTTGCACTCCCGGGCGTCCTTGTCCTCGGCGGGACAGCCCCGGCAGGCGCGCATGTTCAGCCGGGCGCAGGTCTCGGTGCCCCAAAGGGGGCAGTTTCGGTTGGTCCGTTCCTGTTCCATGTGCGCCTCCGGTCAGTGTTATTGTTTAGTTCAGCAGGGTGGAATCGCCCTTGCTCACCACGGTCACGTCCCGATACCGCTTGAGGCCGATGCCCGCGGGGATCTGCTTGCCGATGATGACGTTCTCCTTGAGGCCCACCAACGGGTCGATGCGGCCCTTGATGGCGGCCTCGGTGAGGACCCGCGTGGTCTCCTGGAAGGAGGCGGCGGACAGGAAGGATTCCGTGGCCAAAGCGGCCTTGGTGATACCCAAGAGCTTGCGCTTGGCGATGGCGGGCCGACCCTCGGGGTTCGCCGTCAGCACGGCCTCGTTCTCCTCCTCGAAGCGGAAGATGTCGCAGAGCTCGCCGGGCAGGAGCTTGGTGTCGCCAGCGTCCTCGATCTGGACCTTCCGGAGCATCTGGCGGATGATGATCTCGATGTGCTTGTCGGAGATCTCCACGCCCTGGAGCCGGTACACGCTCTGGACCTCCTTGAGGAGGTAGGCCTGCACGCCCTTGACGCCCAGGATCCGCAGGATGTCGTTGGGGTTCACGGAGCCTTCGGTCAGCTCCTGACCGGCCTCCACATGATCCCCGTCCTTCACCTTCAGCTTGCTGCCGAAGGGGATGTGGTAATCCGCGCTCTCGCCGTCGTCGTTGGAGATGATGGCCTTGCGCTTGGCATCGTCCAGGTGGAGCGTACCGGCGATCTCGGTGATGACCGCCAGGCCCTTGGGCTTGCGGGCCTCGAAGAGCTCCTCCACGCGGGGAAGACCCTGGGTGATATCCTCGCTGGACGCGACGCCGCCGGTATGGAAGGTACGCATGGTCAGCTGAGTGCCCGGCTCGCCGATGGCCTGGGCGGCGATGATGCCCACGGCCTCGCCGATCTCCACGTAGCCGCCGGTGGCCTGGTTGGCGCCGTAGCACTTGGCGCA
>JBGVAK010000152.1:0-25010 GCA_045224495.1 Christensenellales bacterium | reverse complement strand
TACATCGGCTCCATGTGCTCCGTCATGACCCCCATGGCCACCTCCGTGGTCCCCATGATGATGGGCGCCGGCGGCTACGACCAGAAGGCTCTTATCAAGATGGGCTGGCTCCCGGCCCTGCTCATGGGCCTCATCACGGTCCTGGTGGGCATGACCCTGTACCCGTGCTACTGATTCGAATCGAAGGGAATATCCCACAGGCGGACCGGCGACGGCCCGCCTTTTTCGTGCTGCACATTTCCGTTTGCTTTTTCACGCGAATAACGGTATACTGACAGCAAACACATATGGGAGAAACCTATGCCGAATCGTCCCCTTGCTGCCGTCAAAAGAGCGAGCTTGTGCCTGTTGGCCCTGGTTCTGGTCCTGTGCGCCTCCGTTCCCGGCGCAGCGGCTGTGGGCGGGGAGGACGTCATTTTGGGCGGCCGGGACGCCACCGGCGAGAACGGCGTCATCGCCACGGGCCGGGCGGATTGCACCGAGATCGGATTGGATATTTTACAGCGGGGCGGCAACGCCGTGGACGCGGCGGTGGCCGTGGGCTTTGCCCTGGGCGTGTGCGAGCAGCAGTCCTCCGGCATCGGCGGCGGCGGGTTCATGACGCTGCGGCTGGCCACGGGGGAAGTTGTCTTTATCGACTTTCGGGACCGGTCCGCGGCGGCGGCCTCCCTGGATATGTGGGAGATGAATCCCGACGGCTCCGTGAAGAACGAGGAGAACAAGATCGGCGGCAAGGCCGTGGCCGTGCCCGGGGACGTGAAGGGACTGCTGTACGCCCTGGAGACCTACGGCACCATGAGCCGAGGGGACGTGATGGCCCCCGCTATCGAGATGGCGGAGGAGGGCTTCACCGTGTCCCACATCACCAGCCGGGACATCAAGGACGCCTACCGGGCCATCATGCAATACGACAGCACCATGGCGATCTACCTGGATGAGGACTGGATGCCCTACGAGGCGGGGGACACGATCCGAAACCCCGACCTTGCCCGCACATTGCGGCGCATCGCGGAGGAGGGGGAGGCCGCCTTTTATGGGGGCGAGATCGCGGAGAAGATCGTGGCCGCGGTCCAGACGGACGGGGGCTGCCTGACAATGGAGGACTTCGCGAACTACGACATCCACGTGACGGAGCCCGTCCATGGCACCTATCGGGGATACGATATCTTCAGCGCCAACCTGCCCAGCTCCGGCGGCACCATCATCGTGGAGATGCTGAACGTCCTGGAGAACTTCGACGTGGGCAGCCTGGACCCGGAGAGCCCGGTATACTTCCATCTGCTTTCCGAGGTCATGAAGCTCTGCTACGCCGACCGGGCCCGGTACATGGGGGACCCGGAGTTCGTGGACGTGCCCGTGGCGGGCCTCACGGACAAAGACTACGCCAGGGCGCAGGCGGACAGGATCGACCCGGATCGTTCCCAGACCTACGAGGCCAGCGACCCCTGGCCCTTCGAGTCCGATTCCACCACCAGCTACGCCATTTTGGACGCGGCGGGGAACATGGTGGCCGTGACAAAGACCGTGGACGCCACCTTCGCCTCGGCCCTGGTGGCGGAGGGCACGGGGATCCTCCTCAACGATACTCTCTTCGACTTTTCCACCGACCCCGACAGCCCCAACGTGGTGGCGGGGAACAAGCGGCCGTTGAGCTCCATGAGCCCCACCCTGGTGGTGAAGGACGGACAGCCCGTCCTGGCCCTGGGCGCGCCGGGGTCCACCCGGATCATCAGCGGCGTCATGCAGGTCATCACCAAGGTCATCGACCACGGCATGGACGTGCAGGACGCCATCGACGCCGTCCGCATGCACGACGACTTCGGCACTCTCGTCCTGGAACGGCGGGTCGGCGACGAGGTCATCGACGCCCTCAGGGCCATGGGCCATCAGGTGAACGCCACCGAGGTCTGGTTCACCTTCCCCTGTGTCCAGGCGGTGGCGCGGCTTTCGGACGGCACTCTGCGGGGCGCAGCGGACCCCCGGCGAGACGGCAAGGCGGCGGCGTACTGAAGCAAATCCCATCATCAACATATAAAGGAGATCGACATGAAGACCGGCGAAGAACATTTCAAGGATTATCTGGACTATCTGGAGAAGAAACAGATGCAGGGCCTGGGTCTGTCCCTCATGGCCTCGGCCTTTTCGGGCTATGCCCCGGCCCAGGCCATCCTGGGGCGGTATCACCTGCTGGGGGAGATCTTCCCCAAGGACATCCCCAACGCCCTGAAGTGGCTGGAGAAGGCCGTAGAACAGGACTACGCCCCCGCCATGACCGCCCTGGCGGCCATGTACATGTTCGGCGACGGGGTGAAGGTGAACGGTAAAAAGGCTGTGGAGCTGCTCACAAAGGCCATCGAGCTGGGCGACGACGAGGCGCTGTTCGTTCGCGGCGTGTGCAGTGAAAAGGGCATCGGCGTGGAAAAGAGCGCCGAGGACGCCCAAGCCTGGTATGCTAAAGCCGCCGAAAAGGGCGTCACTGAAAGCGCTCTCATGGCGTGAGGGTCAGCACGCATTCCCGTGGGTTTCCCAGCAAAAAACACTTGACAAACGGGTGCGGGTCCCCCAGAATGTAAATAGAATATGACGCGCTCCGATCCTGCGATACAACGGCGGGGAAGGGGCGGCATACGCGCGTAACGGGAGTTGTGGAATGCTCATTCAAAACGGGAAGCTACTGCTGGATGGCGACTTCATCTATCGGGACCTGCGCATCGAGGGCGACAGGATCGCGGAGATCCTGCCCTATGGTTCTGAGCCCAAGGCGGGGGAGGATACTTTGGATGCGTATGGATACGTCATCACGCCGGGCTTCCTGGACCTGGAGGTCCACGGTGCCCTTGGACGGGACTTCTCCGACGGGGATCGGGAGGGGATAGAGGTCATCTCCAAGTCCCTGCTTCGGGAGGGCGTCACCGGGTATCTCGCCGCGGTCAACGCCTTTCCGGAGGACGTTTTGAAGGACACCTACGAGACCCTGGGCCAGTGGATGGACGATCCCGCCGAGGGCACGGCCCGGATGCTGGGCGTCCATATGCGGGGACCCTTCATAACCTCGGAGGCGGTGGGCTGCCAGGACGCGGCATACGTGCGGCCTCTGGACACGGCTCTGTTCCATACGCTGGACGACCTTTGCGGGAACCGGGTGAAGCTCGTCACCCTGTCGCCGGAGCTGGAAGGCGCCAAGGCATTCATCGAGGACGCGGCCCAAAGGTGCCTCGTCTCCCTGGGCAACACTCGGGCGGACTTCGACACCGCTCGCATGGCCTACGCCTACGGGGCCAGGGGGCTCACCGATCCCTTCCACAACACCGGCGACTTTACGCCGGCGGAGCCGGGGGTCGTGGGGGCCGGCATGGATGTGGCGGAGACTATTTTCGTCAACTATACCAACGAATCGACCATCCACCCTGCTGCATTAAGGATGTTGCTTCGGGGGAACCTGCGGCGGACCTGTTTGGTGAGTGGCAAAACTGCCTTTGCGGGCCTTCCCACCGGGACATATGAAATCGAGCATCATACGGTGCGGAAGACCATGGCTAAGGCTGTTTTTGAGAACGGACAGGATGCAGGCAGCGTGATGGGATTGAATGCTGTATGCAGACTCGTTATGTGTGCCAGCGGAATCCCGCTGCCGCTGTTGTTCGAGATGGTGACAGAGATACCGGCCAGACGGCTGGGCATCTTCGACGAGGTGGGCAGCATTGAGCCCGGCAAGCGAGCGGACTTGACCTTTATGGACTTCCACGACTATGAAGTGGTGCATGTGTTCCTGGGCGGCAAACAGGTTTTTTAAGAGGAGGATGCGGACTTGAAGCTGGGATTCGGAGAGCTTTTGATCATCTTCGTGGTGATTCTGTTCATCGTGGGTCCGGACAAGATCCCCGGCTTCGCCAAGAAGCTGGGCGAAGGCCTCAAGGCCTTTCGGAACGCCACCAGCGACGTGACCAAGGAGCTGAAGGAGAACGTGGTGGACCCCCTCAACGAGGCGTCCGCCCCCATCCGGGAGGCTATGGAGCCCCTGACCGACCTGAAGAAGGACATCGACAAGAGCGTCACTGACCTGAAGCGGGACATGACCAATCTCAACAACGTGACCAAGACCCCCGTGACCAACAGCGCTCAGGTGACGGAGAGCGAGCCGGAGGACCAGGGGGAGGAAGCCCCGCCCGCCAAGAAGCCCATGAAGACGGCTCACATCTACGAGAGCCCTTCCGTGGATGACGACCAACCCCCTCAGTCCAAGACTCCCGCCGAGTCGGCGGCGCCTCCGGCACCGGAAGCCTCGGCCGGGGATCAGGAATAGACCGTACCCACTATATTTCCATAAGGAGAAACGAACATGAGACTTGGAACCAACGAACTCATTATCATCTTGGTCATCGTGCTGCTGATCGTGGGCCCCACCCAGATCCCCAAGCTGGCCAAGCTCTTCGGCAAGGCCGGCAAGAAGCTGAAGGAAGGCATGAGCGACCAGGAAGATGGCGACAAGACCAAAGAAAGCTGAAAAGACCCTGACTCAAGCGGAGCAGCTCGATAAGGAGGCGGCGGAGCAGGGCGCGTCCATGCCCCTGACCGGCCATCTGAAGGAGATGCGCAACCGGCTGGCTGTGGTGCTCGTCGCCTTCATCGCCTGCAACGTGGTGCTGATCACCCGAGCCCAGGTTTTGGTGGGCTTTCTCACCGACATGGGGGCGGCCTACGGGTACGAGTTCATCTACATCTCCCCCTCAGAGCTGCTGCTGCAGCAGTTCAAAGCGGCTCTGACGGCCAGCTTCATCCTGTGCCTGCCCCTCCTGCTCTACGAGGTGTTCGCCTTCATGAAGCCGGGCCTCACCCGGAAGGAGAAGAAGGGCATCCGCTTCGGCCTCGTCTTCGGCGTCGGCTTCTTCGCCCTGGGCGTGTTCTTCGCTTACAAGATCGTGCTGCCCTTCATGCTGCAGTTTCTGATCAAGCAGGGCCAGGGCACGGACTACGTGGCTTCGGTCAGCATCGCGAACTATATCAGCTTCCTGCTGCTGATCTTCACCATCTTCGGGTTCATCTTCGAGATGCCCCTGGTCAGCGTCATTTTGAGCCGGGTGGGCATATTGACCCCGAAGATCATGCGAAAGATCCGGGGCGGCGCAATCGTGGCCATCTTCGTGGTGGCGGCCATCATCACGCCTCCGGACATCTTCTCTCAGGTCATGGTGGCGGTGCCCATGGTGCTGCTGTATGAGCTGAGCATCGGCCTCTCCATCCTCTTCCAGCGGCGCAAACAGGCTGCCCAGGAGGACGAAGAGGACGAGGAATAGAGCTTTGGGGCCACGGCCCCGAAAACAACGTAATATAATCTCTTGCTCTGTCCATCCCTGCTTCGCAGCTTTGTTCGCCAAGAGATTATAAATACAAAGGAGGATACTCTATGAGCAAGAAGGAAATCTCCCGCCGTTCGTTCCTGAAGGGAACTGCGGCAGCCGGCGCCTCCGTGGCGGCGGCCTCCCTGCTGCCCCGCATCTCCATGGCCGAGGGTGAGACCAGTGAATTCAAGTGGGAAACCGGTGTCACCGAAATCGACGGATGGCAGTTGTGGGACCCCAACGATCCTACCTATTCCCTGAACTTGGAAGGCCGCGGCGCCAACGGTCAGAACGCGGTGGTTTCCGCTGGTACTCCCTGGGCGGCTCAGGCCGGCTTGGATGTGCTGAAGAAGGGCGGCAACGCGGTGGACGCGGCGGCGGCGGTTGCCTTCGCCATCTCCGTCACCGAGCCCCAGGCCTCCGGCATCGGCGGCGGCGGCTTCATGACCATGCGCGCTGCTGACGGTACCATCAACTTCATCAACTTCCGTGAATGTATGCCTGAACTGTGCAAAGAGAACTTCTGGCCCATCGTTCAGGATCCCGAGACCAAGCGCTTCACCGTGGTTGGCAATGCCAGCACTAAGGGCGGCCGCGCCATCGGCGTGCCCGGCACCGTGGCCGGCATGGCCTATGCCGTGGAGAAGTTCGGCAAGCTGACCTTGGCCGACGCGGTCCAGCCCGCCATCGACCTCTGCGAGAACGGCTTCTATATCGGGCCTACCACCGGATCTTCTCTGGAAAGCGCCTACACCAACATGGTGGCCTATCCCGAGTTCGCTTCCGTGTACACCCTGCCCGAAGAGGCGGCCGACGAACTGGGCCGGTTCACCTACTTCACCGGCGACCTGTTCAAGAACACCCAGCAGGCCAAGGCCCTCAAGCTCATCCAGGAGCAGGGCCGTGACGGCTTCTACAAGGGCGAGCTGCAGGAGGCCATGATCAAGGCGGCCAACAAGTACGGCGGCGTCTTCCAGCCCAAGGACTTCGAGGAGTACGAGGCTGACCTGCGTGAGCCCGTCCGCGGCACCTTCATGGGCAAGGAGGTCATTTCCAGCCCCCTGCCCTCCTCCGGCGGCACCTGCATCATCCAGCTTCTCAATGTTCTGGAAGCGTTCGGTGTGGATAAGCTGAAGGAATTCGGCCATAACAGCGTGGAGTACATCCATGTCCTGTCCGAGGCTATGAAGCTGGTCTACTCCGACCGCTCCAAGTACCTGGCCGCCAACACCGAGGATGCGCTGGTCCAGGCCCTCATGACCAAGGAGTACGGCAAGTACCTGGCCTCCCTCATCAAGATGGATAGCTGCCTCACCCCCGAGGCCCACGATCCCTTCAACTATGAGCACCAGGATACCACCCACTTCTCCGTGGCGGACAAGGATGGCAATATCGTATCCTGCACGTTCACCATCAACGGCTACTTCGGCAGCTACGTCGTGCCCGATGGCTACGGCTTCCTGCTGAACAACGAGATGGATGACTATTCTAAGGATCCTGAAAGCCCCAACTATGTTGGCAAGGCCAAGTATCCTCTGTCCTCCATGAGCCCCACCATCGTCCTCAACGAGGATGGCAGTCCCTTCCTGGCCATTGGTTCTCCTGGCGCCGCCACTATCATCGTGGCCGTGCTCCAGATCATCCTGGACACTGTGCTGTTCGGCATGGATATGCAGGAAGCCATCAACCAGCCCCGTATCGCGGACAACGCCTCCGGCAACCTCCGCTATGAGACCCGTATCCCCCAGGAGACCATCGATGCGCTGGTCGCGCTGGGCCATAAGGTCACGCCTTATGGCGGCGATTGGGACCGCAGCTCCGGCTCCTGCCAGGGCGTGCTCTACTGCGAAGACGGCCTCCATGGCGGCGCCGATCCTCGCCGTGACAACAAGGCTGTCGCGTTCTAAGACAGCCTGAACACATCTGGACCCAAGGCTGCCCGCTGTATACAGCGGGCAGCCTATCCCAAAGAAGGAGAGTATCGAAATGAAGAAGATCCTTTCTCTCGCACTGGCCCTCATCATGCTCACGGCCCTGGTGGCCTGCGGCGCAAAGTACGAAGCCGCTGATGCGGACGATTTGGCTGCCCTTGCCACCAAGGTCGCGGTCCTCGAACAGAAGCAGAAGGATATGGAGGATAAGCTGGCTCTTTCCACGCGGATCTCCGTGCTGGAGGAGCAGGTGAAGGAACTGGAGGAAAAGGGCGTGCCCGTAACGTACATCCCCGCTGCGCAGGCCCAGACTGCCCCCGTCGAAGCCGCTCCTGCGGAAGCCGCCCCCGCTGAGGCTGCTCCTGCGGAAGCTGCCGCCACCGAGGCTGCCACCACCGAGGCTGCTTCTACTGAGACTGCTCCCACTGAGGAGAAGACGACCGAAGCCGCTCCCGCTGCTACCGGCGATCTGCCGGCTGTCACCGCCGGAAGCTGCCAGCTGCCCGCCATCCTCACCAGCGTGGGACAGAGCGCGGACGTGGATATCGTCGCCACCCACTGCAAGAAGATCAAGCTGGACGTGTACCAGAACAACACCATCAAGGCTGAGGAGCTGACCGATCGGTATAAGACCATCATCCTGGCCGTGGGCGGTTCCAACAAGGGTCTGGGCGCTGCCGGTATCGATGCGGATCAGGAGCTGGCCCGTACGGACGCTCTCATCGCCAAGGCCAAGGAGCTGGGCATAACCATCATCGCCATGCACGTTGGCGGCGCTGATCGCCGCGGCACCCTGTCCGATTCCTTCATCAAGCCCGCATTCGCTGCGGCGGATATCGCCATCATCGTGGAGAGCGGCGATACGGACAACCTGATGCACGACATCCTGGCAGGCAACAACACGCCCACAGCCTATGTGGCCAAGTCCAGCGCGGCCCGGGATGTGCTCAAGTCCCTGTTCGGTCTGTAAAAACCGCCTGAAGCAGGGTCGTTCCCTGCGTCAGGGGTAAAAGGAGAAGAAACATGACACCGTATGTGATTACATTCGTACTCATGCTGGGCGTGTTCATGGTGGGATGCTTCGCGTTGAAGTGGCCTGTGGGCGTGTCCATGATGGCGGCGGCAGTGGTCGGCGCCATCGAGGGCGGCCTCGGCACGGAGACCATTCGCATGATGGTGGAAGGTGAGTTCGGCTATGTGGACACCATCCTCACCATCGCCAGCGCCATGGTCTTCATGAAAGTCATCGAGGACTCCGGCGGCCTGGACGCCCTGTCCAGCCTCATCATCGAGAAGTTCCACAAGGTCCCGGCCGTGCTGCTGGTCCTCATCATGTTCATCATCATGTTCCCCGGCATGATCACCGGTTCGTCCACGGCGGCCGTGCTGTCTTCCGGTTCCATCATGGCCCCTGTGCTCATGCTCATGGGCTGTGACGCGGTGACCGCCGGCTCTATCATCGCCATGGGCGGCCTGCTGGGCATGATCGCCCCCCCTGTGAACACCGCAGCCCTCATCATCTGCGCCGGTATCGACGTGCCCTACGTGGGCTTCACCGGCCCCTTGCTGCTGCTGACCTTCCCCCTGGCTATCGTCATCGTACTGCTGCTGGGCCTTCGGAAGGTGAAGAACCTGGACTACGAAAAGCTCAAGCCCGCCCTTGCCAAGCAGGATGAGATCCGCAAGCAGTATGGCTTCAAGATCTATCTGCCCTTCATCGCCTTGGTCATCCTCATGATCTTCTTCAAGATCCTGAAGCTCACGGAGGATCTGGGCATGCCGGTCATCTTCCTGCTGTCCGCAGCGGTGGGCCTGTTCACCGGCAAGAAGATCAACGTGCTCAAGACCGTCCCTGAAGCCATCCGCACGGCCACGCCCGTCATGGCTATCCTCATGGGCGTGGGCATGTTCATCGAGGTCATGACCGCCACCGGCGTCCGGGGCCTCATCGTCATGACCTGCCTGGGCCTGCCCTCCGTGCTGTGGCTGATCGTAGCCTGCACCAGCATCCCCCTGTTCGGCGCGGTGTCCTCCTTCGGCGCCTGCTCCGTGCTGGGCGTGCCCTTCGCGTATATCTACGCCTCCTTCCTGGGCGGGAACTCGGTGGTGGTTTTGGCCGCCATCAGTCTGATCGCCTCCGTGGGTGACATGATGCCCCCCACGGCCCTGGCCGGTCTATTCGCCGCTCAGGTCACCGGCGTCAAGAAGTACACGCTGATCCTGAAGAAGTGCATCATCCCCATCGTGATCCTGCTGGCCTGGGCCGCGTTCTTCCTGGCGAAGTCCAAGCTCATCGCCGGCCTGTTCTAAGGAGGAAGCAGCATATGTCATTCACTACGATCATCTATCTTGCCATCGCTGTGATGGTCTTTGCCAGCGTCCTCTACAACATGCTCTTCAAGGAAACCAAGGTGGTGGATAAGATCAGCTGCGCGATGATCCTGGTCTGCTTGATCCTTCGGATCTTCATGATCAAATAAGGGGGAGTAGAGCGATGAAGAAAAAAGGCATTCTCAGCACCTGTATCATTCTGGCCATCGCCATCGCCTTTGCGGCGATCGCCGGCAACAGCTTCTATCAGAAGCGTCATTTCGTGGAGGACATCGTCACCGAGGGGACCCATGTCACCGAGGTATTCAAGCTCTCCCGGTACAACAAACAGCTGAAGGGCACCGTCGGCGACACGAAAGTGTACGTCATCCAAGGCGAAGAAGAGGGTGGCAGCGTCCTGGTCCTGGGCGGCACCCACGGCAACGAGCCCGCAGGCCACATGGCAGCCATCGTCATGCTGGAGCAGCTGGAGGTGACCAAGGGGACGGTGTACATCATCCCCAGCATCAACGCCTCGGGCCTCACCCACAACGATCCGTTGGAGGGCTCGCCCCAGTACATGCACTTCACCACCCCCTCCGGTGAACAGCGGGTGTTCCATTACGGCTCCCGTGCCACCAATCCCATCGATCAGTGGCCCGATCCCGACATCTACACCCACACCTCCGGCCAGAGCCTGTCCGGCTCCGAGACCCGGAACCTGAATCGGTGTTATCCCGGCATCAAGTACGGCACCCTGTCCGAACAGGTGGCCTACGCGGTGACCAACATGATCAACACCGAAAAGATCGACATGGAGATCGACCTCCATGAATCCAGCCCCGAATACGCGGTGAACAACGCCATCGTGGCCCATGAGCGGGCCATGAATATTGCGGTGGGCGCCAAGGTGGAGCTGGAGGACAGGGAGATCGGCATGCGCCTCGAGCCTTCCCCCGTGAAGCTCCACGGCCTCACCCACCGTGAGCTGGGCGACTTCACGGATACCTACGCCCTGCTTTTGGAGGTGGGCAACCCCTCTCAGGGCCGGTTCCGCGGCTATACCGACGAGAAGCTGGTCATCACCGGCGAGGATCCCTGCTACGTGAAGGGCTATGAGCTGGGTCTGCTGTACGTGGATTACAGCTCCGGGAACTTCCCCCTGGCATTGCGCGTGGCCCGACACATCACCACCATCGAGGAGTTGGTCGCGTCCTACAACGGCAGCCTGGACGATGATGCCCGTGCCATCGTGGTCGAAAATTGGCCCGATTACCAGGAGATGGTGGATACGGACGATCTCGGCCTCTACCTGAAATAAGCGAACACACCGAACGAAAGGACGATGGAGCGATCCACCGTCCTTTTTGCATATAAAAAACTGGACAGGCGCGGACGCGGTGAGTACAATGGGATCATGGACAGAACCGAGATCCTCATCCTCATATCGTCCTGCCTGCTCCTCCTGCGCCTCGCGTGGGAGGCCGTGGAGGCGCGCCGGGATAGGCGGGCCCTGCAGCACGTGATCTACGTCAACGGCACCCGGGGCAAGTCCACGGTGACCCGCATGATCGCGGCGGGGCTCACCGCCGGGGGCCACCGGGTCCTGTGCAAAACCACGGGCACCTTGCCCATCGCCATCCATCCCGACGGCCGCCAGGAACTCATCGAGCGCAAGGCCCCCGCCAACATCCGGGAGCAGCTCACGTATCTGCACAAGGCCGCCCGGGAGCAGGCGGACATATTGGTCATTGAGTGCATGGCCCTGCAACCCGAGTATCAGCGGGTGTCGGGGAAGGACATGCTCCGGTGCGACGTGGGCGTCATCACCAACGCGCGCCTCGATCACATGGACGTCATGGGCGACACCCGTGAGCAAATTTTGGACTGCCTCATGGAGATGCTGCCCGAACAGGGCAGGATCTTCACGGCGGAGCGGGATTTCCCTGAGCAGATGGCCGCCCGGGCCAAGAAGCTTTCCAGTACCCTGACCATCTCCGATCCGGCGTCTTTGGACGACCTCCCCGGGGCCAGGGAGCTGGACTTCCCCGAGAACGTGGCCCTGGCTCTGGACGTGTGCACCGGTCTGGGGGTGGACCGGCAGACCGCCTTCGAGGGGGTCAAGACCTTCGTTCGGGACCCCTTTGCCCTGTCTGTGTTCGGGGGCGAGCATTTGACCTTCGTCAACGCTCTCTCCGCCAACGACGTGAGTTCCACCAAGATGATCTACGAGGCCACCCGGGGGACGGGGGAGGAGCTGGTCATCCTCATCAACAACCGGGCCGACCGGCCCGCCCGGGCCCTAGATATGGTCCGCCTGTGCCGGGACATGGGGCCCAAACAGATCTGGCTCCTGGGGGACGAGCAGCGGGCCCTGACGCGCCAGTGCCGCCGGGCCGCGCCCGATGCAGTCATTCGGGGGTTCCGATCGGCGGCGGAGGTCCCCTTCGTGAGCGACGGTCCCCGCCTCATATTGGCGGTGGGGAACATCAAGAACGAGGGCATGCGGTTAGTGGAGCGGGCCCAAAAGGAACTGACAGAATTGCCGGTGCGGATAGGAGATGAGGAGCATGTACAGTAAGATCGTCATCGTGGGCGTGCTGATCGCCGTCCTCTATTCCGAGATCACGGGCCTCTCTACGGGAGGTCTGGTGGCGCCGGTGTACCTCGCCTTGAGCCTCAACGACCCCTGGCGCATCGCCTACAGCCTCCTCATCGTCCTGGGGGTCTACGGCCTCGACAGGCTCCTGAGCCGGTATCTGATCCTCTACGGGCGGCGGCTCTTCGCCGTCAACGTGGTGCTGAGCTTCGCCCTCACCTGGCTGGTGGGCCTCTCGGGCGTCCTGCCCTTCGGCATCCGGGTCATCGGCTACCTGGTGCCGGCCCTCATGGTGCGGGACCTGCAGCGGCAGGGCTTTGTGAAGACCCTCATCTCCCTGGCGGCGGTCACCGGCCTCTGCGCCCTGTGCCTGCTGTGGGTGGGCATGCTATGAAAAAGCGCGCGATAGCGTGGATATGCCTGGGCTTGGCCCTGCTGATCGGCGGAGCCGGTATTTTGACGTATGCTCACCGTCATCGGCTCCCCTGTGCGGACCAAATGGCGGCGGCGGCCCGGCTCCATGAGCAGGCGGCGTCCTTGATCCGGGCGGAGAAGGCCCGTCGCGGCGTGGCCCTGGCTGACGAGGATACCCTGGGCATCGGCCTTTTGGGCTACGACTTTACCGCCATCATGACCACCACCGCGGGGCTGGAGGAGAAGCGCACCAGCCAGCTCCCCGACTTTGCAGCTCTCTGCGTCCGGTACTTCACGGAGGCGGGCCTGCAGGCGGGGGACCCCGTAGGCGCCAACTTCTCCGGTTCCTATCCGGGCCTTAATTTGGCGGCCCTCTGCGCAGCGGAGGTCATGGGCCTGGACCTTAGATATTCCGCCTCCGTGGGCTCCTCCAAGTATGGGGCCAACAACCCGGAGTATACCTTTCCCGAAATGGCAAAGACCCTCTACGACGCGGGCCTCATCTCCCGCCTGCCCGTGCTGGTCACCATGGGCGGCGGCGGGGACATGGGCTACAACATGATGGCCTACATCCTGGAGGAGGACGAGGACATAGCCGCCGTGGAGTCGTGCAAGCAGCGCCTTGCCGACGCGGGCATGGCCCCCGCTCAGATCGATAGCTTCGAGCAGGATATCGCCCTCCACGAGGAACTCTATGGGGAAATCAAGGCCTTCGTCAACGCCGGAGGCAACGGCCTGGGCTTGGGTCACAACGACAACACGGTCATGCTGTCCCTGGGCAGCGGCCTGCTGAAACAGCAGCCCCTGGAGATCACGGAGGACAGCGGCCTTACGGAGCGGTATCTTGCCCAGGGCATCCCCACCATCCATCTTTTGAACGTCCGCGCCCTCTGCAAGGAGAGCGGCATCCCCTTCGACCCCGAAACGGTCCCCGCCATCGGCACCGCCGCCATGTACTTCGGCAGCGGCCTGCCCGTGCCGGCTGCCGTCGCCTGGGTCCTCCTGGCCCTGGGCGGATCGGCGACCCTCCTGCTCCGTGGATGGCGCCGTCATACGGTGCAGCAGCGCCGGCTCATGCTCCACGGCCTGGCGGCCGCCCTGCTGGCGGCGGCAGTGCTGGTCATATACCTCCTGGGCCGCCGGGTCAGGCTCCCCTATGCCGACGAGATGGAGGCCGCCGCCCGGCTCCAGCAGCGGGTCACCGCCGCGATCAAGGCGGAGCGGCTGTCCCGGGGCTACGACCTGGCCCCCGAGGACACCCTGGGCCTGGGGCTCATGGGTACCCGCGTCTCGCCCATCACCACCTCCCTGGGCAGCGAGGAGGCCAAAAGGACCTCCCAGCTCCCGGACTTCGCCGCCCTGGCCGTCCGCTACCTTCACGAGGCGGGGGTCCGGCCGGGGGATCGGGTGGGGGCCTGCTTCTCGGCTTCCTTCCCGGGCATCGATCTCGGGGTCCTGTGCGCGGCGGAGGTCATGGGGGTGGACCTCTCCTACAGCGTGTCCATCGGCGCCTCCAATCTGGGAGCCAACCTGCCAGGCTACGTGCTGCCGGAGATGATCCTGACCGCCTACGAAGCGGGTCTCGTCTCCACTCTGCCGGACCTCATCACCCTGGGCGGCGACGGGGACGCGGGGGAGAACATGCTGGCCTATCTGCTGGACGACGAGGAGGACATCCGGGAGGTGGAGGACATGAAGACCCGGCTGGAAGCGGAGGGCCTGACCGTCACCTATTATGACGATGGCTATGAGGCCGACGTGTTGGACCGCATGGCCCGCATGGGGGATATCGCCGCCTTTATCAACGTGGGCGGCAACATCCTGGGCATGGGTGACACCGACGCCGCCGTCAGCTTCGGCCAGGGGCTGCTGCCGGAGGCGGAGCCTAAGATCGGGCCCCAAAGCGGCCTGGTGGAGCGGTATCTCAGCTTGGGCGTTCCCACCATCCATTTTTTGAATATCAAGCAGATCTGCACCGAGGTCGGCATCCCGTACGACCCCATGGCGGTACCGGAAATAGGCGCCTCGGGGGTCTACTTCAGCCGCCGTTACTCCCGCCCCGCCGTGGCCGCGGCCCTGGCCCTGTTCCTCGTGGCCACCGTGGCCGTCGAGGTCTGGGCCAAGCGCCGGCAGGTTCCGCATTGATTTTCCCCAAAGACGGTGCTACAATATCATATATGAAACGGGTCTATCCCGAAGGATAAGGAGGGGAACCATGAGAAAGCATGTTTTCGCTTTGTTCTTGGCGGCGCTGCTGCTGTTGACGGCCTGCGCTGCCCCGGCTAAAACGGCCACGGCGCCTACGGAGGCGCCCGCCGCCACGGAAGCCCCCGCCCCGGAGCCCACAGCGGCCCCCACGGAGGCGCCGGCAGCGGAGCCTGAAGCGGAATACCAGCTGGAGCGGGAGCCGGGCTGCAACCAGCTCAGCCTCTACTGGACCAAGAGCTCCATCGACTTCGACACCAGCGACATGTGGATCTGGTTCAAGGGCAGGGACGGCAAGAGCTATCCCATGCATCCCTGTGAATACGGGGCCAAGGTGGTCGTCAACGTGCCGGAGGACGTGGAGGAGGTGGGCTTCATCGTCCGCACCGGCGTCACCCAATTGGGCAGCTCCAGCTGGGGCGACGCCGCCAAGGACTTTGACGGGGACCGGTTCGTGAAGATGGAGGGCGGCGACGTGTCCGTCTTCCTTAAATCCGGCGAGGAGACAATCTACTACAGCGAGGACGGCGGCATGACGTTGCAGCAAAAGATGAATTTCAAGTATGCGGGGATCGTGGCAGAGAACCAGATCAAGTACACCGTGGAACCGGCTACCCGCATCACGTCCTTAGATCAGGTGTCGGTCACGGTCAACGGCAAGTCCGTGGCCGTGGAGAAGCTGTCCAGCCTCAACAACAGCGTGATCTCCGGCGTCATCACCACAAAGGAGCCCCTGGACATCTCCGGGGTCTGCACCGTGTCCATCCAGGGCTACGGCGAGAAGGTGGCGGTGCCCACGGCCATCTTCGACAGCCCCGCCTTCGAGGCCAAGTACACCTATGCGGGGGACGATCTGGGCGCCGTCATCCATGAGGATCATACCACCTTCAAGGTCTGGGCCCCCACGGCCAGCCAGGTGGTGTTGAACCTCTTCGAGGCGGGCGACGGCGGCGAGGCCTTCGCCACCGTGGACATGACCAAGGCGGCCCAGGGCGTGTGGACCGCGGACTACGATTGTGGCCACGGCACCTACTACACCTACTCCGTCACCACGGCGGTGGGCACCCAGGAGGCCGTGGACCCCTACGCCCGGGCCGTGGGCGTCAACGGGGATCGGGGCATGGTCATCGACCTAAGTTTGACGGATCCCGAGGGCTTCCGGGACGAGACCTTCGACAAGGGCCTAACCTCCTATCGGGACGCCGTCATCTGGGAGGTCCACGTCCGCGACTTCTCCAATCGGATCGCCGCCTCCCAGTACCCCGGCAAGTACCCGGCCTTCACGGAGACGGGCCTTACCAACGCCGCAGGCCTGCCGGTGGGCGTCGATTACCTCAAGGAGCTGGGCGTGACCCATGTGCACCTGCAGCCGGTCTACGACTACGCCACCGTGGACGAGACCACCTGCACCCAGTTCAACTGGGGCTATGATCCCAAGAACTACAACGCTCCCGAGGGCAGCTATTCCACCGACCCCTATCACGGGGAGGTGCGGGTGAACGAGTTCAAGCAGATGGTCCAGGCCCTCCATGAGAACGGCTTCGCCGTGGTCATGGACGTGGTGTACAACCACACCTTCTCTCTGGATTCCTGCCTGAACCGCATCGTGCCCTACTACTACTACCGCTATACCAACACCGGCGACGCCTCCAACGGCTCCGGCTGCGGCAACGAGACCGCCTCCGAGCGGCGCATGTTCCGCAAGTATATGGTGGACTCCGTGACCTACTGGCAGACGGAGTACCACATCGACGGCTTCCGCTTCGACCTCATGGGCCTCCACGACACGGACACCATGCAGGCCATCGAGAAGGCCGTCCACAGGATCGACCCGGAGGCCATCCTCTACGGCGAGGGCTGGACCGGCGGCACCACGACCCTGAACGAGAAGAAGCGGGCCGTCCAGGCCAACATCCGCAGCGTCAAGGCCTCTGACGGGGCCATCGGCGGCGTGGCCGTGTTCAACGACGCCATCCGCGACGGCTTGAAGGGCAGCGTCTTCGACAACAAGGCCAAAGGCTATATCAGCACCAACGCCACCAAGACCACCGCCAACCAGGTCCTCTTCGGCGTCACCGGCGGCGAGCATGCCGCAGGGGCCGGCTGGAAGGTGGACGACGCCCTCATGATCAACTACATGTCCTGCCACGACAACAGAACGCTGTGGGATATCCTTTCCAACGTGGAGCCCAAGCTGACCAACGACCAGAAGCTGGCCGCCAATCGGCTGGGCGCGTCCTTGGTCCTCATGAGCAAGGGCACCCCCTTCTTCCTGGCGGGGGAGGAGATGCTCCGCACCAAGGGCGGCGACCACAACAGCTACAACTCCTCCGACGCCGTGAACAACATCGACTGGGACGCCCTGACCGAGGGCAGCGACGCTTACGCCATGATGCTCTACTACCGGGACCTCATCGCTCTCCGCAAGGCCAACCCCTGGCTGTTTAACGGCACCGTGACGGGCGAGGTCCTGGAGGGCAGCGCCATCGCCGCCACCTACACGGAGGACGGGAAGCTGGTGGGCTATCTGGTGGCCAACCCCTCCGAGGAGCCTCTGACCGTCACCCTGCCCGCAGGCGACTTCACGGCCCTCTGGGGCGTTACCGGCGACTATACCGGCACCCTCACCGTCCCCGCCAAGACCGCGGCGCTCCTGAAGGTCAAATGACCTCGTGACAGACTCAATATATTGAGCATAAGCAGGACCCGCCGACCGGGATGCCGGGGGTCCTGCTTGTTCTTTACCTGTAGACGGGGTACCTGCAGAACGGGTCCCGGCTCAAAAACCGTAAAAAGGGTGGCGTCTTCAACCCTTTATATGCTACAATCGGGGCAAGGAAACCCAACGACGAGGAGGAAGCATGAAGCGGGTCCTTTCCTTTCTCCGTCCCCAGGCGGGACGAACGGCTTTGCAGGTGGGGATAAAGTTCACCTCCACATTGCTGGAGCTGTTCCTCCCCTGGATACTGGAACATATCATCGACGATATCGCGCCCACGGGCGATCGGCGGCAGCTGCTCCTCTGGGGGGCGCTGATGCTCTTTTGCGCCCTGTTCGTGTTCTTGACCGCCGTCGTCGCCAACCGCATGGCCACCGGCATCGCCGCCGACTTCACCCGTTCCCTCCGGCATACGTTGTTTGAAAAGGTGACCAGGCTGTCCAGCCAGCAGGTGGACCGGTTCACCGTGCCGTCCCTCATCTCCCGCCTGTCCTCCGACACCTACCGGGTCAACGACATGGTGGACCGCATGCTGCGCTTGGGCATCCGGGCCCCCATCCTGCTCTTGGGCGGGTTGCTGGTCAGCGCCCTGATGGAGCCCGCCTTGGCCCTCATCTTCCTCTGCGCCCTGCCCCTCATCGGCGGCATGCTGCTGCTGGTCTCGAAGAAGAGCATCCCCCTGTTCGCCAAGGCCCAGCAGGCGGGGGAGGAGCTGGTGCGGCGCATCCAGGAGAACATGACCGGCGTCAGGATCATCAAGGCCCTGTCCCAGACCGAGGACGAGAAAGCTCGGTTCTCCCAGGCGAACCGGGAGGCCGTCCGCACGGACCGGCAGGCCGAGGTCACCATGGCCGTAGCCAATCCCCTCATGGGCATACTGCTGAACACGGGCATGGCCGCGGTCATCGTGGTGGGGGCTTTCCGGGTGGATCGGGGCCTTACGGAGGCGGGGAAGATCATCGCCTTTTTAAACTATTTCGTCATCCTGCAGAACGGGCTCCTGGGCATCACCCGCATCTTCACCATCTGCTCCCGGGGCATCGCCAGCGGCAAGCGGCTGGGGGAGGTGTTGGAAGCGCCGGACCGGGTGGCACCCCCGCCGCCTGGGGAGGCTGCTCCGGAGGGCCACGTCATCTTCCAACACGTGTCCTTCTCCTACAACAAGGTGAAGCCGGACCTTGCCGACCTATCCTTTGCCCTGCAGCGGGGCCAGACCCTGGGCGTCATCGGCCCCACGGGCAGCGGCAAGAGCACCCTGCTGCAGCTCCTGCTGCGGTTCTACGAGCCGGATCAGGGCCAGATCTGGCTGGACGGCCAGCCCCTCTCTCAGCTTGACGAAGCGGACCTCCACAGCCGCTTCGGCGTGGTCTTCCAAAATGATTTCCTCTTCGCGGATTCCATCCTGGAGAATCTGGACTTCGAGCGCGCCGTCACAGAAGCGGATCGGGAGCTGGCTATGGACACGGCCCAGGCAGACTTTTTAAGGGACATCCCCCAGGGCACCCTGGCCGATCTCTCCGAGCGGGGCATGAACCTGTCCGGCGGCCAGCGGCAGCGGCTGCTGATCGCCCGGGCTCTGGCGGCCAGGCCCGAGATACTGCTGCTGGACGACTGCTCCAGCGCCCTCGATTACCGCACCGACGCACGGCTTAGAAAAGCGCTTCGGGCGGCCTATGGCGACACCACCAAGATCATCGTGGCCCAGCGCATCAGCGCCATCCGCCACGCGGACCTCATTTTAGTGTTGGAGGAGGGCCGGGTCGTGGGCAGCGGCACCCATGAGGCGCTGCTGGAGACCTGCCCCCTGTACCGGGACCTCTTTGAGATGCAGATGGGGGAGGCGGTGGCATGAGCGGCAAGGGCGAACAGAAAACCATCTCCATCCGCCACGCCGTGAATCGGGGCGCCTTCGAGCGACCGGTGCAGCCAGCAGGGCAGGTATTGAAGCGGCTCTGGACCTACATGCGGCCCCATCTGTGGGGACTGATCCTGGCGGCGGCCCTCAGCATCCTGGGGAACCTGGTGGGACTGGTGGGCCCCCGGCTCTCGGGGCGGGCCATCGACGCCATATTGGAAAAGAGCGGCGTGGACTTCCCCAACGTGTTCCGTTACGCTCTCATGATGGTGGGCTGCTACGTGCTCTCCGGCCTCATGAGCTACGGCCTGTCCGTCCTCATGATCCGCATCAGCCGCGGCATCGTCTTCGACATGCGCCGGGACGCCTTCGACAATCTGGTGACCCTGCCCGTCAGCTACTTCGACCGGCATCAGCCCGGGGACGTGATCAGCCGCATCAGCTACGACATCGACACCATCAACACATCACTGACCCATGACCTGGTCCAGATGGCCTCCAGCTTGGTGACGGTGGTGGGGTCCTTCCTCATGATGCTGTCCATCACGCCCATTTTGGTGCTGGTGTTCGCCGTGACCATCCCCCTGTCCATGGTCATCACCCGCTATCGGGCCAAGCGGGTCCGGCCCCTCTTTCGGGACAGGTCCCACAAGCTGGGGGCCATGAACGGCTTCATCGAGGAGATCACCGCGGGCCTCAAGACCATCCGGGCCTACGGTCGGGAGCAGGCCTTCCTGGGCCGGTTCGACGAGAAGAACGACGAGGCCGTGGACGCCTTTTACCGGGCGGACCGGTTCGCCTGCATCAACGGGCCCATCGTCAACTGCATCAACAACCTGTCCCTGGCCCTGATCTCCTTCTTCGGCATCCTCCTCTACATGGGCGGCCGGGTGACGTTGGGCAACATCTCCTCCTTCGTGCTCTACTCCCGTAAGTTTTCCGGCCCCATCAACGAGTTCGCCAACATCATTTCGGATCTGCAGTCGGCCCTGGCGGCGGCGGAGCGGGTCTTCCGGCTTATGGACGAGGAGCCTGAGAAGGCCGACGCTCCCGACGCTCAGCCCATAGAGGACGTCCGAGGCCAGATGGAAGCCCAGGCCGTCCGCTTCTCCTACGAGCCGGGCCGGGAGATCCTGCACGGCGTCGACTTTACAGCCCCCCAGGGGAAGGTCGTCGCCATCGTGGGGGAGACGGGCTGCGGCAAGACCACCCTCATCAACCTGCTCATGCGGTTCTACGACGTGGACAGCGGCCGGATCACCCTGGACGGGCAGCCCATTTCGACTCTGCCCCGGGCGGATCTTCGGCGGGCCTATACCATGGTCCTGCAGGACGCCTGGCTCTTCCACGGCACCATCCGGGAGAACATCGCCTACGGCAAGCCCGACGCCACGGACGCCGAGGTGGTGGCGGCGGCCAAGGCAGCCATGATCCACGGCTACATCGAGTCCCTGCCCAAGGGCTACGATACCCTGCTGTCGGACAACGCGGTGAACCTCTCCAAGGGCCAGAAGCAGCTCATCACCATCGCCCGGGCCATCCTCATGGATTCGCCCATGCTCATATTGGACGAGGCCACCAGCAACGTGGACACCCAGACCGAGCGCCAGATCCAGTCCGCCATGCTCCACCTCATGGCGGGCCGCACCTGCTTCGTCATCGCCCACCGCCTCTCCACCATCCAGGGGGCGGACCAGATCTTGGTCATGGACCGGGGCGCCATCGTGGAGCGGGGCACCCATGGGGAGCTGTTGGATAAAAAGGGCGTCTATCACGACCTGTACACGGCCCAGTTCCAGGGCGCGTGAGAATGTATAAGGAGGACTATTATGCAGTATAAAGGCATCCGCAAGGTGTTGGAGGGGCAGTTCATCACCCGTTACGACGTGGACTACGTGACGGAAGCGGGCCATCCCAAGACCTACGAGATCATCAGCCGCAACAAGAATATCCGGACCCTGGCGGAACTGCAGAATGAGAAAGCGGATTCCGTGATCCTGATCCTGACGGACGAGGGCGGGGAGCGACTGCTCCTCAATCGGGAGTATCGCATGGCCATGGCCCAGTGGATCTACAACTTTCCCGCGGGCCTCATCGACCCGGGGGAGACGCCGGAGGAGAGTGCCCGCCGGGAGTTGCGGGAGGAGACGGGGTTGGACCTTATCCGCATCGACGACGTGCTGGACGGCAGCTACAGCGCCGTGGGCTTCGCCAACGAGCGGAACGTTTGCGTCTTCGGCGCGGCTGCCGGCGCCTTCCACGAGAGCACCTCGGACGCCGAGGAGATCGTCCCCGGCTGGTATACCCGGGAGGAACTGAAACAGCTTCTCAGGACGGAGCTGTTCGCCGCCCGGACCCAGGCCTATTGCTACGCCTGGGCCAATGGCGCAAAGTAGGGGGGACGGGCATGGAATTCGGCTGGATCAACCTGTTTGGAGGCGTCCTCGTCCTGCTGATGCTGATCCCGAATATCGTCTACGCCCTGAAGAACCGGGAAGAGCAGAACCTGTGTACGAACCGCCTTATGAACCTGGCGGAACAAGTCGGACGCTACGGCTGCATCGTCCTCATGTGGTTGCCGCTGCTGGTGTGGAAGTTTGGCTTCCGGGGCAAGGCGGAGATGATCCTGTATTTCGTCGGCAACGGGGTCCTGCTGGCGGCATATTGGCTGGTGTACGCCCGCTACATGCAGGAAAGGACCCGCCGGCGGGCCCTGACATTGGCCGTCGTGCCCGCCTGCATCTTTTTTCTGAGCGGCCTGCTGCTGCGGCACTGGTTGCTGGCGGGCTTCGCGATCCTGTTTGCGGCGGGGCATATCTACGTGACAGAACAAAACCAAAGATAGGGGGTATTGAATATGATCCAGTCCAGCTTCCCGGCGGGGGAGGCCGCGGTGGAAGGCGCGGTGTACGACATCCAAAGCGGCCAGGTCCGATGGCTCCTGTGACAGTGCCGCGGAGGTGATCGCAATGACCGAGTTTCACCCCATCTGTCCCCAGCAGGACGCGGCCATGGCGCGGATCGTCCGCCGCGCCTTGGAAGCCCATGGCCTGGATATCCCCGGCACGGCCTATTTCGATGCGTCGCTGGATCATCTGAGCGCCTACTACGCCCAGCCCGGCCGCAGCTATTACGTGCTGCTGCGGGATGGGACCGTGATCGGCGGGGTCGGCCTGGCCCCCTTCGACGGCCTGCCGGGCTGCTGCGAGCTGCAGAAGCTGTATCTGGCGGAGGACGCGCGGGGGCAGGGGCTGGGCTACGAGATGATCCGCTTCATCGAAGCCAAAGCGAGAGCCATGGGTTACCGCCAGATCTATCTGGAGACCCACAGTCACCTTAGGGCGGCCATCCACGAGTACGAGCGCCTGGGGTACCGGCAGATCGATCGCCCCCCCTCCGTCGTCCATACGACCATGGACCGGTTCTATCTCAAGGCCCTGTAACACCACAAGGGACGCACATTTTCCCATTGCATGACGAAGGAGGCAGAAAAATGAAAAATCACCCCATGAAGAAGAGCGTTTTAGCCATGGCCTTGCTCTTGCTGCTGATCGCAGGGCAGGCGGGCTGCGCCATGTTCAAAAGCGGCATCCACGATCTTCGCGGCAGCATCATCGGGAACGAGTACAACATCGACATCTTCGACAACCTGGGGACCCGCACCCTGCGGACCCACGGGGAGCGGATCGATATCGACAACAACGTGGTGGAGGAGAAGACCTATTCCTCCGACGCCAACGAATGGTTCACCACCAAGACGCTGAGCTCCGTCATCACCATTACCATCGACGGGAAGCAGCTGATCTCCTGCGGCGACACCTGCATCTTTTACGATACGCGGCTGGCCCCGGAGCACGAATTCTACCTGGACGAAATCGACAGCTCCTCGTCAGGCATATGGGATTCGGTTTTGGTCAGCGGCAAGGTGAACAGCGTCAAGAACAAGTTCGGGAAGCCCATGGTGGTCGTCATCAAATCCCAGATGGGGGCGCCCATCTACGCCTTTTCCGGGAACAAGGTCTATTGGGAGGTCCAGGAGGATCTGCCCAAGTTCACCAAGCTGATGATCGACGGCAAGGCTCTCTACATCCATCGGGCCAACTTCCAGATCATCGATAAGGCTCTGCTGGACTGAGGCCCTACTGACGAATACAAAGAAAGGCAGCCGAAAGGCTGCCTTGTTTGCGTATTGCTTCCCGGTCGCGATGACCGGAAGGCCGATCGTTCTGGGATCAGACCTGCCCGTAGTAGGCGTTTTGGCCGTGCTTGCGGAAGTAGTGCTTGTCCTGAAGGGCCTGGGGGGCGGGCTGGACCTGGGGGTCGATGAGCTCCGTCCGGTAGGCCATCTTGGCGCATTCCTCCATGACCACGGCGTTGTGGACCGCCTCCATGGGGTCCTTGCCCCAGGCAAAGGGACCATGGTTCTTGCAGAGGCAGCCGGGCACGGCGGCGGGGTCCAGGCCCAGGCGTGCGAACTCCGACACGATCAGGAGGCCCGTGTTGCGCTCGTAGGCCTCCTCGATCTCCGCCGCGGTGAGGCAGCGGAGGCAGGGGATGGGGCCGTAGAAATAATCCGCGTGGGTGGTGCCGTAGCAGGGGATGTCCCGGCCCGCCTGGGCCCAGCTGGTGGCGTAGCTCGAATGGGTGTGGACGATGCCGCCGTTATTCGGGAACGCCTTGTAGAGCTCCACATGGGTGGCCGTGTCGCTGCTGGGCTTCCATTTGCCTTCCACCACCTGGCCGTCCAAATTCACCACCACCATGTCCTCCGGGGTCATGCCCTCGTACTCGATGCCCGAGGGCTTGATGACCACGAGACTGCTCTCCCGGTCGATGCCGCTGACGTTGCCCCAGGTGAAGGTGACCAGGCCGTAGTGGGGCAGCAGCAGGTTGGCCGCGCAGACCTTGATCTTCAGTTCTTCCAGCATCAGAACACCTCGGTCGCTGTCCGTTCCAGGGGCAGCGCTTTTTTATACTGCGCCAGGAAGGCGTCAAAGCCAGCTATGTCGGCAGCGTCCGCCATGAGGGTGGAGGACCTGGCCTCGGCGAAGACCTTGTTGTCGAGGTAGTCCGGCAGCGTCTCGCCCTCGTCCTTCCACAGCATATAGGCTCCCAGCAGGGCCATGCCGTAGGGGCCGCCCTCGCCCGCCGTCTCCATGACGGACACGGGTGCGCCCACCGCCGCGGACAGCAGCCGCTGGCCCACCTCCGGGGTCTTGAAGAAGCCGCCGTGGCCGTAGAGCTTGTCGATGGCCACCTGCTCATTTTGGGTCAGGATGTCGAGGCCGATCTTGAGGGTAGCGAGGGCGGACAGAAGGTGGGTCCGCATGAAGTTCGCAAGGGTGAACCGGGCGTCGGGCGTGCGCAGGAACAGGGGCCGCCCCTGGTCGAGATCGGTGACGCCCTCGCCGGAGAAGTAGTTGTAGGAGAGGAGCCCGCCGCAGTCCTTGTCGCCGTCCAGAGCAACTTGAAACAGCTTCGTGAACAGCTGGCCCTTGTCCACCGGTTGGCCCATGAGCGCCGAATACTCCCCAAACAGGTTCACCCAGGCGTTGATGTCCGAGGTGCAGTTGTTGCAGTGGACCATGGCCACGGGGAGGCCGTCCGGCGTGGTGACCATGTCGATCTCCCGGTGGAC
>JBGVAK010000151.1:0-7169 GCA_045224495.1 Christensenellales bacterium | reverse complement strand
GATGGCCGTGGCGCTGTCCAGGATGGGCCAGTAGAACCGCTCCGGGTGGTCGCCGGACATCTGGATGGCGTAGCCGTACCACTTGAGCACGATCATGGCGCTGTAGTAGCCGTGATCGATGAACCCGGAGGCGGCCATGTCGTCCACGAACCGGTCCACAGCCTTCTTGGTTTCCTCAAGGTCCGTGCCCAGGGTCTCATGGATGTGCTGGGCCAGCAGGTCGTTGGGGGTCAACAGATCGATGTAGGAGCAGCTTTCGTAGGCGTCGTAGAAGGCTCGGGTGAAGGGGCGCTTGGGCACCACTTCATTGATGTGGTTCAGCTCCGAAAAGTTCTCGTACCGGATCTGGGCCCTGACGCGCACGTCGTCCCCGTCCACGTCCGCCACCATGCGGATGAAGCGGTTGATCTGGTGTCCTACGATCTCCACGGGATAGCCCACGTCATGGAACAGGGACGCCACGCCCCAGCGGAAGAAGAACTCCTCGTGGGGGGTCTGGTAGGCGTAGATGTAGTTTTTCTCCGGCACGGCGCTGTCGAAAGCGGTCCGGTAGGCGCTGCTTTCGGCGTAGATGGAGAGGCCCGTCAAGAACACGTTCACCGCATGGATGAAGTGATCCCGCTGCTTGTCGATGAGGGTGGCGGCGGTGGCCTCGTAGTTTCTAAGGATGTCCACGAGATCGATAAAGGGGTCGTTTTTGCCGGGGATGGTGATGCGGTAGCTGTCGAAGAAGGCCCGATAGACGGCAAAGGCCGTCTCCGGCGTCTCGTGGGCCAAAAAGGCGGACACAGCACCCCGCAGGAAGGACTTGTAGCAGTGGCCTTCCTGCACGTCGGTGCTGAGGCTCAGCGCCTCGAAGAACCGGCTGACAAAGGGAGAAAGATTGCTCATGGCACGACTCCTTTCGATCACTAACATATTATTATATCTGTTTTTCTTTCCAAAGGGAAGAGGCTTACTCGATTTCTACGCGGAATGTATATCCTTCGCCCAGGGAGTTGAGCGCCTTTTGCATGTCGTCGGACAGATATAGCTCCCGAAGATCGTTCGGCAGCTCCCGCAGGCAGGAGAGGTCCGTGAGCTGCGGGTTCCAGCGAAGGTCCAGCTGTTCCAACATGGGGTGGGCCTCCACGAAGGCTCTGAGCTGTTCGTTGCTGATGTCCGAGCGATGGCAGGAAAGCTCGTGCACCTCCTTGCTCATGACGTGGTCAAGCCACCGACCCACCGAGATGTTGTTCATGTTCAAACCCCAATAGACGGGCACCGCTTCCAGCACTTCGTAGTTCTCGTAGGTGAACGTGTTTGCGTCCGCTACGTCCAGAGCCAGCCAGAAGCCCCTGCCGTCGTTCTCCTCCGACGTGCAGTAGCTGTAATCCACGTTGATCAGCGGCGAGAAGTCCTTCACTCTGGTGCCGGACAGGGAGAGATTGACCAGGCGCGGCAGCTGCTCGATGCCATAGATGCTCTCAATGGGCTCGTTCCGAAGGCTGATGCTCCCCAGAGAGGAGGAGCGCCATAGGGCGGTGAAGTCGGCGACCTGGCGGCACTCCTCGAGGTTGATCTCTCTAAGCTGCGGGAAGGCTTCCACACCATCCAGGGTAGTCAGGTCCTGACCGTACAGCCACAGCCTCTCCAGCCTCGGCAGCAGGGCGGCCAGCTCGCCCATGTCCGTGACGGCGCCCGCAAGCAGAGGCATCCGCTCGTCGGTCTCATTGCTGTGCAGATACAGGGTGGGCGGGTCCGTGATCCAATCCTCCTCGAACCACCAGGGACCGCCGTCGTAGACGTATTCTCCGGCGATGGACAGGTTCTTAATGTTCTGCCGCACCTCCTCGGGCTGGGCCTTCAGCTCCTCGAAGGTCATCATGGGCAGCTGGAAGTTCACGTCCTCCAGGGCCGTGCAGGCGGCGAGGGGCGACAGGTCGTCCACCGGGTTGTCATTCAAGTCAAGCATCCGCAGGGCGTACAGGTTTTGGATGCCCTGGATGGACCGGACGCCGGTGAACCGGAACCGCAGCTCCTCCAGGCTCTGGACCGTGAAGGCCGCGGAGCCGTCCGTGAGGGCCGGACACTGTCGGACGTCCAGGTCTTTGAGATCACCCATGGCCTGGATGCCTTCAAGAGAGGTGAGCTGGGGCTGGGCGCAAACGGTCAGCTCCCGGAGCCCCGTGAGCTTCTGCAGGTACGTCAGGTCCGTCAGCGTCCCCGGTTCCACCGGATAGCGCTCTTCCTCCCCGTCATAGCAGACGTACAGGGCGGGCGGATTTGTGGACCAGTCCTCGTTCACCCAGGCCCCCTCATTGGGCAGGACGGCGTCCCCAGCCAGGGTCAGCCGGTCGACCCGGGACAGCAGGGCGCTGGGCAGGGTGTCGATCTCGTTGAGGCTCAGGAGCTCGATATGAGGCTCTATGGGCTCCCACCAGCCCTCGGGATACTTGACCTCGTACTCGTCCAAAAGGCCGCTGTCCACCATGGCCTGGGCCTGGTCCTTCAGGTGGGCGGGGACTGCAAGGCGTTCCCCGTGGAGGTGGTAGAGGGGCGAAAGGTCCGTGACCCCGTCCACGTCCATGAGGCTGATATCATAGCGGTCCTGCCCGTAGTTTTCAAAGCAGGACAGGTCTTTCAGATCGTAGATGGTGATCAGGTCTATATGCTCCGCTGTGATATTTCCGAAATCGGGCAGGGTGAACAGGGCCTCCAGGTTGAGCGCTCGCAGATGCTCCAGCTCGTAGAGACCGGCCCAGTCGGTGAGCCGGGGGCAGTTTGAGATCGCCAGATTGGTCAGCCGGGGCAGCCCTTCCATTCCCTTCAACGTGGTGAGATAGGGGCAGTCGTCCAGCATCATCCGGCTGACCAGGGGCTGGTCTATCCCCTCCAGGGACGTGACACAGTGGAGCCTCAGCTCGTTGGTCACGGAGGGCAGCTTTGTGATGTCCAGTCCCTCGCTGTGATTCCCCAGGCCGCCCCGGTTCCACAGCTCGAAGTCGGTCACCGTGGCGTTCTCTACATAGGGCAGGGCGTTGCCGTTCCGGTCCGTGATGTTGAGATAGCTGTACTTTTCGATGGCGGCAAGGCCCTCCCAATTGGGCATCTCCGCGATGCCGAAGGAGAAGTATTCCTTGTTCCGGACGTCCCAAAGGAAGTCCACGTTGGTGAGCTCCGATCCGTATATCTGCAGATCCTTCAGCTTGGGCAGCGTCACCACCGGGGAGATATCGCGGAGGGCGAAACATGTAAAAAGGACCAGAGACTCCAGCCCTTCGCAGCTGCTGAGGGCGGAAAGGTCCCACAGGTTCTGTGTTTCAGACGCGTTGACCCATCGAAGACTTTTGTGCTCCTCCAATCCATGGAAGGATCGAAGCGTTTCCATGTTCCGCACCTCCAGCCTTTTCAAGGCTTTGGCCCCCGTGAGGAAGGAAAGGTCGCTGACGGAGCAATCCTCCATGTACAGCTCCTGCAGGAAGGAACAGCTGTTCAGCGCCTCCAGGTCCGACAGCCGGTCGCAGTTGTCGATGTATAGATTCGTCAGGCCCGTGTGATCCTGAAGCCCGTTGAGACTGGTGAGGGCCTTTAGATCGAACAGGTCCAGACTGTACATGCTCTTTGCCTCCGACAGGCAGCTCAGATCCGTCACCGGCAGCCCGTCCAGGCGGACCTCCATCAGGTTCCGGCAGCCTCGGAGGCCGGACAGATCCGCGGTCCTTTCGTCCCCGTTCCCGTACAGCTGCAGGTTCCTAAGCTTCACCGGGCCGAAGCCGCTCAGATCGATGGCCTCCGTCCCGTAGAAGCTCAGGTTTGTATTCTCCAGCCGGGGACAGTCGTTGAGGGGCGAAAGGTCGATGGACGGGCCGGTAAAGCCGAAGTAGTTGATCAAGGTCCCCTTCAAGCCGGAGACATCGTCGATCTCGCAGTCGAACACCTCTACAAGGTCCAGCTTTTTGAGGCCGGAAAGGTCCGGCAGCGTGCCCGCCACCTTTACCAGCGTCAGCATCTGCAGGTTTGTCATATAGGGCAGGAAGCTCAGATCCCCCCAGTCGTAGAGGGTGAACTCATGGCCGTCCTCGGCACTGTACCAGTAGGCCTGACCGTCCTCGAAGCTCCGGTTCGCCACGTATTCCGGCTCCACCCTGGCCCAGCCTGCTTCGGCTACCCACTGTTCGTCCCCATTGAAGTGGGTGAGGGAGTCGCCGACGATGATGAGTTCGTGGACCTTTTGCAGCTCTTCAAAGGCCAGGTCCACATCGGGGAACGTGGGCTCCGGCGTGGGGGAGGGGGTGGGCGTAGCGGTGGGCGTGGGCTCCGGCGTGGCGGTGGCCTCCACCACGGGAGGCTCCGGTTCTGGCCGCTGCTTCAGGTAGATCATACCGCCCACCACCAGCAGGGCCGCGGCGGCTACCAGGGACAGGATCAGGGGCAGGCGGCTCTTTTTCTCGCCCGCTACGGCTTTGGCGATCAAATCCGCCAACTCCGCCGTGCCGTACTTCCGCCCGTCCAGCCCATGCCGAGCCATGAGGGCGCTCTGCAGCTCCTCCGGCACGGGGCAACCGTCCAGATTCACCGGGATCACCAGCTCCCGCCCGGCATTCAATCGGATGAATCGGTCCGCCACGGGCCCGTCCGCCGTCACTTCCTTCGACAGGAACAGCATTAGGGCGTCCCCCTTGCCGGGGCTGGTCCGCACGGTGACGCCCTTTTGCTCCAGGGCGTCCAGAATGGGCTTCACCCGACATTCGTCAGCCGGGGCATAGAGGGGATAGATGGCTCGCTTCATGGGGGATTCCTTTCTTGTTTCGGATGAGGGCAAACGGCGCTCAGGGCACCAGAAACACGGTAAAGGCACAGTTCTCCGGAAAACGCAGAGGCAGCATGTCCGCGCTGACGTACACCGTATCGAGCGACGGCAGGACCGAGAGGGGCGAAAGGTCCCTGACCCCGCTGTGCTCCAGGTGCAAAACCTCCAGCCGAGGCAGGTCCTTCAGCTGTTCGAGACTGGTCAAAGCCCCGTTGCCGGACAGGTACAGTTCCTTTAGCATCAAAAGGCCGCTGAGGGCCGAAGCACTGGACAGGGGCTGGCGCACCAGGGCCAGCTTCTCTAAATACGCCATGCGCCCGATGAGAGACAGGTCCTTCACCTTGCCTTCCAGCACCTTGCTGCCGTTGACCAGACAGGCGCCCTCGAAGGTAAAGGCCGTGTGCTCGATGTCCGCCGCGGGCATGTTCCCCACCATGGACAGGAACGTGATATTCGCCAGCTCCGGGAAATATATCCGTTCCGCCTGGGTGCCCAGGACGGCCCGGACGGCTCGCTCCTGCTCCTCATCGGGGAAGGTCACGGCCATGATGTCCGACGGGAAGGTGGGCGTAGGGGCCGGGGTGTCCGTGGGTCCGGGCGTAGGGGTGGGCGTCGGCGTGGGCGTGGGCGTGGCGGTAGGCCGGGGCGTGGGTGTTGCCGGGACGGTCACCTCCGTGATGATCCTATCGAACCAGCCTGCGTAGAGCCCGTAGGCCCCCACCGAAGCCGCCCCGAACAGCAGCAGGGACAGCAAAAAACCAAACAGCCCTCGGGGCAGCTTCTCCGTCCACCGGTGATAGAAGGACCGTTTGAGCTTTTTGTGGCCCATGACCACCGCCGCCCGTTCTTCGGCTGTCTCAGGAGTGGGGAGGGGGAGGCAGCTTTGGAGGAGCTCCGCCCACTTGCCCTCCGGCTGGCTGTCGTCCAGGGTGAAGTACAGTACCGGCTTCTTTAGCGCCACGGCGGTCTCGATCTCCGAAAGACAGTTGGGGGAGTCAAGGGCGGTCCTGGACAGGAAGAATAGGACCATGGCCGACATGCGCATGTGGGTCTCGATGTTCTTGGGCCAGTCGTTGCCCGCCGGGATGCCCTCGTCGTACCACAGCCGCACTTTCCGCCGGTGGAGTAGTGTGATAGTCTCCAAAACTTCCTGGGAGTTTCGGTGGGAATAG
The DNA here is from genome assembly GCA_045224495.1 of Christensenellales bacterium. Lineage (GTDB taxonomy): Bacteria > Bacillota > Clostridia > Christensenellales > CAG-138 > RUG472. The sequence continues at coordinate 1,205 of JBGVAK010000151.1, read as the reverse complement.
CTGACGAAAAGGTAGGGCCGCTTGCCCTCGTAGGGGGTGAAGAATTCGCTCACGGTTCCTCACCTCCCGCCACGATCAGGGTGTATCGTTCGTATAGCTCCGAGTGCTCCGGGGCTGCCTGGGCCGCCGCAGAGGATAGGCGCAGCGTAGTCAGGTTGGGCAGAAAGGATAGGCTTTGCAGGTCCTCCGGCAGCCGGGCGAGGTACAGGCTTTCGATGCCCTGGAGCCCCGCCTTCGTGATCTGCCCGCCGCCCATAGCCGCCCGGACCGCTTCTCGCAGCTCTTCGTCTGGGATATCCACCTCGTCCGCGGGCTCAGGCGTGGCCTCGATCTCGATGGGCTCCTCTGGCGTCACCACAGGGGGATGCAGGTATTTATATACTCCGACCCCGCCCGCCAGGAGGAGGGAGAGGATCACCAACGAAACGTTGACCCGCTTGAGCCACAGCCGGTCGTAGACAGGGAAAGGCTGGGGACTCAGAAAGTCCTGGGAAAAGCCCCGGCCGTGGAGAATGGCGTCGCGGGCGTCCGCAGCGCTGCCGCCCATGAGGACGGCGGCAGCTTCCCCCGTGAGTCCCAGGGACAACCCGCTGTCCCCGCCGTCCGTGTTCAGCACCAGGATGGGCTGGCCCATGCGCTGGCAGACCAGGAGCCGGTTTTTGAGCTCCGTGTCCGCCCGGGCCGCCGCGGTCAGGTACAGCACCGTGAGCCCGGCCCCCAGCATCCGCCGGTTCCGGCTGGTCAGGGCGGCCCTGTCCCGGGTCTCACCTACGCAATACCACACCCGGCAGCCATGCAGCAGCAGCCGTCTGAGCAGGGGCTGGACCCGCCGCTCGTCCCGGCTCGAGAAGCACAGGTGGATATAGGGCTCCTCGCCAGGGTATGGGGGATACTGTTTTTCTGCTTTGCTGGCCATAGATGGACCTTTCTCCACGTTAGAGCAAACTGAGCCTACATTTCAACACGATATAGTATACTTTTTTTCGCCCTGCAGCGCAAGGGAGAAACGACGGTTTTCGGGGGATTTCGGTCCCTGGTGCCCCCATGGATCTGCCGCTTCCCGCCGCCCCGAAAAAACCCCGCATCTTTTTTTGAAAAAACTCTTGCATTTTCTCTTCGACTTGGCTATAATACCTCTCGAACGTTCCTCAGTAGCTCAATGGCAGAGCATTCGGCTGTTAACCGAAGGGTTGTAGGTTCGAGCC
>JBGVAK010000150.1:0-36730 GCA_045224495.1 Christensenellales bacterium | reverse complement strand
CTCGTGGGAGATGTTGGCGATGTAGTCCCGCCGCATCTTCTCCAGGTTCTCGATCTCCGTCACGTCCTTGAAGAGGCCCACCACGCCGGTGCAGGTGTCGTTCTCCCCCATGACCGGCACGATGGAGATCCAAAGGTACTTTTCGCCGGGCAGCGTGTAGCGCAGGGTGCTGGATTCCCGGGTCTCCAAAACCTGACGGAAAGCCTCCCAGATCTCGTTGTCGGGGATGAGATCGTGGGGCGTCTTCACGTCTACGGCGCCGAACATCTTCATGAGGGCCGGGTTGTAATGGGTCAGGTTACCGGTATTGTCCAGAGCCGCTACGCCGTCGGTGAAACTGGAGAGGATATACCACAGCTGCCGCTTTTCACTGTCCAGCTGGTAGATGGTCTGAGAGATGGTGTCGCTCATGCGGTTCATGGCCCGGGCGAAGATGCCGATCTCCCCATGGACGTTTTCGTTGGCGCGAACGCTGTAGTTGCCGTTGGTGAGCTCGATGGCCACCTTGGTCATTTCGGTGATAGGCTTGTTGATCTGGCGGATGCTGGCCAGGGCGATGATAAGCAGCACCGGCACGATGCCGATGCCCAGGATGCGCAGAGCGTAGTTCAGCTTCCCGAAGGCGGCGTCGATATGCTGGATCTCCCGCACGAAGATGAGGCCGCCCTCGATGGTATCGTCACTGCCGTACAGGGGTTCGCCCACGGCGATGGCGTTGGTATGGCTGGTGAGCTGCAGGTCCTTCTTGCGGATCTGCTGTCCCTCCAGGATATCGAACTGGACGGTTTGGATAAAGGCGTTGTTGTATTCGGCGATGTTGGTGACGGCTTCGATGCCGCTGACGGTGTAATAAAAATAATAATACTTTACGTCCGCCGTGCTGCTCAAAAAGCCCAGGGACTTGGGGAAGGAGTTGCGGCTGGAGAACATGTCGTCCCGCACCTCGTAAATGCCCTTGGCGGAATCCATGACGGAGTCCAGGGAGTCCAGCTCCAGCTCGATATAGGTCTTCCGGCCGAAATAGGAATAGGCTCCCAGCAGCGCTATGTCAGCCAGGAGCAGCACGAGAACGAATAATGCCAGTGTTCTGCGGAACAATACGCCCTTCATCTCAGGTCATTCCAGCTCGAACTTGTATCCGACGCCGTAGATGGTCTTGATGCTCCATCCCAGGCCCGTGGAGTCCAGTTTGGCCCGAAGGCGCTTGATATGGGTGTCCACCGTCCGGGTCTCACCCGCAAAGTCGTAGCCCCATACCTTGGACAGCAGAGTATCGCGAGTGAACACGTGGCCGGGATTGGAGGCCAACAGGAACAGGATCTCGATCTCTTTGGGCGTGCAGATGACGGGTTCGCCCCGCAAAAGCACCGTATAGCTGTTGAGGTCGATCATGAGCCCGTTGTGCTGGATCACGTTCTTACCCGAGTCCTCCCCCGCCGCGTGGTTTTCGGTCCGGCGCAGGATGGCCTTGATGCGGGCCACCACCTCACGGGGACTGAAGGGCTTGACGATATAGTCGTCCGCGCCCAGCTCCAGCCCCACGATCTTGTCCACTTCCTCGCCCTTGGCGGTGAGCATGACGATGGGGACCTGGCTGGTCTTGCGGATGTCGCGGCAGACGTCGATGCCGGACTTGCCGGGCATCATGATATCCAGGACGCACAGGGAAACGGTGCTGTCCGCGGCGGCCACGGCGGAGATGCCGTCATAGCAGTCTACGGTCTTGAACCCCTCCGCCTCCAGATATATTTTCAACGACTCGTGTACGATGGGATCATCGTCTGCGATCAGAATCTTCGTATCCATAGAAAGCCTCCTACTGCTTTTTCAACACATATTATAGCATACTTGAAAAAAATGGGAAGAAGGAACCGCTTTTTTACGCAAACCGTTCGCATCCTTGCCACATTCTTCGACACTAATTGCCGCGCAAGCGGTCGTAGGCCTGTCGCAGCACGGCGGTGGCCTCCTCTATATCGGCGGTGGAACTGGCTGCGGCGGCCTGGCTGATCAGGTCCGAAAGCTCCGTCCACTCCTCGTCGGTAAGGTCTTCGGCGGTGGACAGGAAGTAGGTGGCTTCGATGACCAGCGCATCCCGGTTGCTCTTGGCCGCGGACAGATTCTCCGCCAGATTGCACACCGGCAGGCTGTTGATGAAGGCTTCGGTGGTCTTGTCCGTGCGCACGTAGGTGTCCCCGAACACCTTCTCAAGGACCTCGTCCGACAGATCGAAGAACATGGAATCAGGCCGTATCAGTACGTAGGTCATGTCCTCCACCGCCTTGGGATCGCAGGAGGCGCTGGCGCGGCAGTTGCTGTCCCGGCAGATGCTGACGGTCACGTGCATGTCGCAGTAGTCCGTGGGCACGGAATCGTAGTCGTACCAATCGGTGACCAGGTTGAACTTTTTCCCGTTCCCCTGATACTGAATGCAGCCCGGGGCCGCCAGCTTCCCGGATACAGGACAGACGGTCCGCTGGACCATGCCTAGCATGGTGGTGTTCTCGTTGATGATGGGCCGATCCGGGTGTCCTTCCATGAGCTTCTCCATGAATGCCTTCCAGAGGGCCGCCGCATAGTCGCCGCCGGTGGAGCCAGTCTTCAGCTTGTTGCTGGGCAGATCGTGGCCGATATAGACCACAGCCGTATAGTCGCAGGTCATACCGGCGAAGTACACGCTGGAATACTTGGAGTTGGTGCCCGTCTTCCCCGCTACTGTATGGTTGTCCATGCGGGCCAGCTTGCCGGTACCGCTCTTGACGGCGTCCGTCAGGATGTCGACCAACTGGTAGGCGGTGCTGGTCTGCTGAAATACCCGTCTGGCGCCGTTGCGGATCACGTCCGAATCCAGGATCACGCGGCCGTCCTCGTCCTCTACCCGGGTAAAGGAGATGGGCTGCCAGTAATAGCCGTTGTTGGCGATGGCTGCATAGGCGGCGCACATCTGGATGGGCGTGATGCCGGAGGTGCCTAAAGCAAGGCCCGGACCGTCCAGATTGAGCTGGGAGGCCGGGATGCCGAACCGCTCCATATACTCGGCGGCCGCGGCGATGCCCACGTCCTCCATGAGGACTCGGGCGGCGACCACGTTGAGGGACTGGGCAAGGCCTGTCCGCAAAGTGACGAACCCGTAGTTGCGGCTGGAGGTAAGTCCGCCGCCGGGATATCCTTTCTCCGTGCCCCACCCGGCGATGGTGCCCTCGGCGTTGATGACCACGGACGCAGGCGACATGCCTTTATCGAGAGCCGGCCCGTACACCGCCAGGGGCTTGATACAGGAGCCCACCTCCGTGTAGCTCTGGGACGCCCGATTGAATCCTTTGCGGATGAGGGGCTCGTCTCGCCCGCCGACGATGGCTCTCAGGTACCCGTTGGCCTGATCGATGACCACGGCGGCGGCCTGAGGTTCCACGGTCTGGATGGTGACGGTCTCAGAGATCTCCTCCGTCAGCGTGGCGGCGCTGCTGTCCGCCAGTTCCGGATATCCGTTCCAGGAGGACAGCGTCTCCTGGACCGTATTCTGCACGTTGGGATCCACCGTGGTGTAGATCTTGTACCCGCCGGTCCGCAGCATGTTCTCGTAATAGGCCCGATTGGCGGCAGTGTCCTGCACCCCATCCTGAGCCATCCAGTGGGAGATCACGTCGGAGATGGCATACTCCACGAAGTAGGCCATATCGTACATCTTGGCGTTCTTGCTGACGGGCAGGATGTTTTCCTGCTCCTCCATGGCAGAAAGATATTGATCCCGGGTGATATATCCGTTTTGATACATGCGCTCCAGGACCGTATTGGTCCGGTTGACGGTGCGAAAATAGGGAGCGCCCTCCCGATAGTACATGTTCTGCCGGGGGTTGTAATAGTATGGGCTCTGGGTAAGACCTGCCAGGAGCGCGCACTCCCGCACGGTCAGCTCCGAAAGCTCCTTGCCGAAGTAATCCTTGGCGGCCGCCTTCACGCCGTAATTGGAGCCGCCCAGATAGATGTCGTTGAGGTACGCCTCCAGGATCTGGTCCTTGTCCACCACTTTCTCCAGCTGGATGGCGAGATACGCCTCCTGCATCTTTCGCTTGTAAGTGCGCTGGGAGCCTAAGATTTTGTTTTTGATGAGCTGCTGGGTGATGGTACTGCCGCCGGAGGAGTTGCTGTTGCCCAAAATCTCCAGCGCCGCGGAGAAGACGCGCTTGAAGTCCACGCCCTGATGCTTGTAGAAGCGGACGTCCTCGATGGATACGAAGGCGTTTTTCAGGATGTCGGGGATCTCATTGAAGTCCGCCCAATCCCGATACTCCATGGAGGTCAGATTGGTGATCTCGTTCCCGTTCATATCGTAAAGATAGCTGGTGCGATCGCTCCTGGTGAGCTGGGACACCTCCAACATGGGCGTGGACCCCACATAGGCCTTCCCTACGCCGTATACGAGGCCCAAGCCGCCGAAGCCCATGACGATCAGGGCGAACAGCAACAGCTTTAGGGCGTTGAAGAGCACCTCTAAAAGGAACGGCCGCTTGCGTTCGTCCCGCGTCAAGGGACCGCCTGACACAGGCCGATGGGGCCCGGACAGGGTCTGCTGAGTGGCGGCTCCACCCCTTCTGTTTTTTGCGTTCGGTCTTGCCATATGTCCTCCGCACAGGATTATAGCACAGGTTCGACAGGTTCTGCAAAGGCATACACGGATTGTTCAAAATCCTGTTACAATGGGCCCTCCCTAAAAATTTTTAAAATACCCCTTTACAAATCGAAAGACACCGGTTATAATATGCAACGTTGCGAGGGGCATTAGCGCAGTTGGTAGCGCGCCACAATGGCATTGTGGAGGCCAGGAGTTCGACTCTCCTATGCTCCACCACAAAAAATCACCGCCATCCGGCGGTGTTTTTTTACATTGGAAAAGGAGAGTCGAACTGGGCATGGGAGTGAATTGGGTGCCAGTGGCATCCAAGAGCCATGCCCTGAGCGAGCCCGCAGGCGAGTGTGAGACTCTCCTATGCTCCTTTATAATTGCCCTTGACCGGGTTGATACAGATATGAAAACTCTATACTATTGAATCGAATACTTGGGTATGTTACACTATACACAACGATCGATTTGGGAGGACCCCATGAAAACTGCTATCGTTTACTATTCCCTTTCCGGCAACACCAAATATGCTGCCGAAAAGATGGCCCAGGCCCTTGAGGCGGATCTGATCCCTCTGGTGACAAAGAAGACATATCCCGATTCCGGATTCAAAAAGTTCTTCTGGGGCGGTAAGAGCGCCCTTATGGGCGAAAAGCCGATGCTGGAGCCCTATACCTTTCAGGCGGACGCCTACGACTGCGTCATCTTAGGCACCCCGGTCTGGGCAGGGACCATCGCCCCGCCCCTCAGGACCTTCATCGCGGACCATCAAATCGCCTTGCAGGGCAAGCGGCTGGCTGTCTTTGCCTGCTGCAGCGGCGGTCCGGGGAAGGTGATGGAAAAAGCCAGGAAGGCATTGGATGTAGATACTTTGGCTGCAGAGCTGATCCTGATCGACCCCAAGGACAAGCCGTCGCCGGAAAACGAAACGAAGATAGCCGCCTTTTGCGGCCAACTATAAAGAGCATAATAACATAAAAAGCAGGGGAACGCTCGGTCTCCCCTGCTTTTGATCTGTCTATACTTATGCGTTCTCCAGGAATTTGAGCAGCATGCTGGCAGAAAGCTGGGCCGCGTGTTGCTCGAAGGCGGCGTAGGATTCCGAAGCAGAGCCGTCGGCCAGGTCCGAGATAGCGCGCACCACCAGGAAGGGCACCCCAGCGGCTTGAGCCACCTGGGCAATGGCAGCGCCCTCCATCTCGCAGGCCAAAGCGCCGTAGGTATCGTACAATCGCTTTTTCGTCTCCTGATCGGCCACGAAGGTGTCGCCGGAGGCGATGCGCCCCCGATGGATAGCGGCCTCCCCAGCCGTCTCCTGGGCTACCTTCTCAAACCGAGCGAGGAGCGACTCGTCCGCCATAAACAGCGTGGGCTTGTCCTTGGGCCCCTCCAGGCTGAGACACCCGTCCACGCAGCCCAAGGCGGTCATGCGAAAGTCGTGCTGCACCAGATCCGTGCTCAGTACCATGTCCTCCAGTTTCAATCCGGGGCCGACACCGCCGGCTACGCCCGTGTTGATGAGGTAATCGGGATTGGATCGATCGATCAGGATCTGGGCGCAGCGGGCTGCGTTCACCTTGCCGATGCCGCATTTAGCGAGGATCACATCGTGATTGCCCAGGCGGCCTTGATAGAAGGTTAGCCCGTAAAGCGGATTGGTCCGGCAGTAGTCCATCTTTCCCCGGATCATCTGTATCTCCGAATCCATGGCGCCGATGATGCCGTATGTGGTCATAGCCCTATGCCTCGCTTTTTCTTATTTTTTGAAAGTATATCAGAAAACTGGCCTTTTTTCAATACCCGTTCCAGGGATCGATCAACGTACCGTTCACAGCGTTGACGATGAGCAGGTCCTCCGGCCGTCGGCCGCCGTCGTAGTCCTCCGTGTGGATATCCATATCGAGGTAGAAGCACCAGGCGGGCACCAGCAGGCCTGTCTCCACGGAGTCCTTCTCCCGTATACGCCAAAGGCCCAGATCGATGCGGTGGATATCCACCGTGAGTCCCTCCGTCCCCAGTCGCTCGTCCCTGGCGTACTCGTCCAGCAGCAAAGGCAGCCGCTTTTCTACCGTGTCCAGGATGGCGCTAAAGGGCAGCAGGGTGCTGTCCTCCACCATCGTTTCATCCGTCTCCTGAGGCGAGGACCAGGAGAAACTATAGTCCAGGCCGTCGTCGAACCACACCTCCGCCTGCTCCGGCTGCCAGGAGGGGGCTGCCAGGTCTTTGAATGAAAAAAGATAGGTGCTGAACCGTTGGGTGCTGTTGCAGGGCACGCCCTGGACCATGCGGGAAAAATGGGCCTGGTAGGCGTAGCCCTTGATCTCCTTGGTGATGGTTCGTCCCAAGGGATCGACCTCCCAGTCCACATCGGGCATCAGCCGCACAGCAGCCACCGTAAAGGTATCGGCAAGGCCCATCTTGTCCAGGAAATACTCCGCCTTGGCCCAGGCCTCCCGGGGCGTGGTCTTTAAAAACTTATTCACCCCTTCCGGCAGGGGATCGTCCCGATCCACCCAGATGCGGGGGTATCGTTCCCTAGGATCGTAGGGATGGGGCGTGTTGCCGGAGGAAGAATAATGGAAGTACGCGCCTCGGGTCACCGGCAGCCCCTCCCCCTTCCCCTGTATGAGCGTGTCGTTGTCGCAGTTGTTGCGGACCCGGATGCTCTGGTAGGTCTTTGGGTCATAGGCCTCCAAACCCGTGTAGCTGGCCCAATGGGCTCCTTCCTCCGAGGTGACCTCCAACTGTTGCAGCGTCCCGTCGGCTCGCTCCGGCGGCTTGCCCTCAGGGGCGGTCCGGTACTCCTGCTGGAGCCGTTCCAGTTCCTGTCGGGCTTCCTCCGGGGTCTCCATGCCGTTGTCGTACTCTCCGTTGACGATGGCAAGATAGTATTGCATCTGTTGCGCAATGACTTCCTTCGTCCGTTCGTTGGAGTCGAGGTACATCTCCGTTTCGCCGATAAGCTTGTCCCACAGCTCATAGACGAGAGCTTGGGAGAAGTCCACAGGGTGCACCCGCACGATGGGCATGGCCTTTTCGGGCACCTTTACGTCCGCGTCGATGTGGACCACCAGCCGCCCGTCCACCCCCGTGAGCTCCCTGGTCAGGTGTTCCGGGATATCGTAGAGGGCCCGAAAATCCGGGGCAGCCGCCTCCACCTGCACATGAACGGCCGTTTGGGCAGGTTCCGTCCCTTGGGGCGTTGCTTTGGCCATGTCAAGCATCTCCCCCTGGTTCTTCTGCCGCACGGCGTCCACCTCCGGCGTGGGCTGGCAGGCGGTCAGCAGCAGAAGCAGATTCAAACAAAATATAACTGCTTTTCTCATGTATTCTTCCTTTCATGAGCCGCAAGGCTCATTTCATGTCCGCAGGACATTTCATGCCGTCAGGCAATTCACGCGCCTCGGCGCAATTCATTGATAGCTCAATATCCCTTGTCCTTGTCGATGATGGTGCCGTCCAGGGCGTTTACCGTAACGCCGCCCCAGTATTCGCCGCCGAAGGTGCGGCAATAACCCAAAAGCGCCCAATGGTATTCCTTCTTTCCCATGCAGTATAGAAATGCTTCCCTCCAGGTAGTATTCATACTTATGCCCAAATCGTCAGCGTTGTAAGGGTTGTCCTCCACCCAGTCCGCCCAGTCGTTAGCGTTTGCCTCGGAAAAGAAATGGTACACCGGCACATAGTAGAACCCGCCCCCCTTCTTCTGGACGCGCCACAGGCCGAAGGTGACCCGCTGCATATAAATCGTGATCTCTTTCCCGTTTTCTTTATCGCGCTCCGCGTCATACTTCCAACGGGCAGCGACCTGCGACATGGCGTTTTTAGCGGCCTCGTCAAAGGAGATGAGCCGGGCGCTGGCATTTACCACGCCGGTGACCTTCATGGGCGTGTTCCAGCGGAAGTAGCTGACGCCCTGATCGTCTATGTTAAGCTCTATGCGCTCATAGTGGATGGGCTTACTGACGGTGGTGTCCATGTCGCCGCCCACCTCCTCGTGGGCATAGGCGGAGGGGCAGCCGTTGAAGGTGCGCATGAACACCAGCCCCCACTGGGAAAACCGCTCCGGCAGGGTGGCGACAGGCCATTCGCCGCTGCTTTCCTGATTGTCGGGGTGGGCCATCAGCGGCACGCAGTAGCAGACGCTGTACTCGTTCCCGGCCACCCGCTGCACAAAGGCGGTGGCCTGCCGGATGGCCTCCTCCCGGGTCATTTTGACGCCATAGGGGGCATTCAGGGGCTGCTGATAGTCGATCCATATATCGCCCCGGGAGGCTTCCAGATAACTGGCCATGGGGTCCTCCGCCGATGTGCGGGCGGAAAGCCGCCAATGCTCACCGTTCACCATCGTTTCCACCTTTACGCCGGGATACTTCTTAGCAGTCTCATCTGCGTTCTGACAGTCGCTGATCTCCAGCGTGGTGGGCACGATCTCATCTGCGAAGGGGGCCTCGTCGTACCACTGCTTGTACATGGCCAGCTTGTCCTCATAGTATTTCTCGTCGCGATGCCATTTTTTATCCTCTTCAGGATCGCGGTTAGCCGCCTCCTCCATGGTCTCCTGCATCAGCTCTGCCAGCTCCTCCTTGGTCCTGACAACCTGAGGATACCAGACCGTATCCGCCGGGAACATGGCCGCGGCCACCCCGTCGATCTCCGCCTGGGTGAAGTCCCGGCACGCCACTTCAAAGACGGGCACGGCGGAGATATCCGGCAGATATACAGGACAGTCCCGGGCGGTGATCAAAAAGCCGTAGTCGCTGTTCTCCATGCTCCAAGAGGGTGTGGCGCCTAAAATCTCATAGAGAGGGCCGCCCTGCTGTTCGAACTCTATAGGCGTATTTTCCGCAGGGACAGCAGTCGCGGGCTGCTCCTCCGGAACATAGGGTTCGGCTTCCACTTGCCATTCCTTCAGGTCCCCTTTGTTGGGGATAATTTCCACCTCCGGCGTGGGCAGGCACCCGGTCAGCAGGACCATAGCGCACAGGCACAATCGAAAAAGACGTTTCATACCGAACCTCCGTTATCTTACTGAGGACAGTATAGAGAATAGATTCGTCCAAAACGTCACAAAAGGATTATGAAGATGCGGCCAAAACGTAAAATGTGGCGATACACGACTGCAGAATATGTGTGGAGCTGGGGCGGAACTAGGATTCGATTCGCGCCTGCGGGCTTGCGTGTAAAGCTGGGGCGGAACCAGGATTCGTCTCGCCTCACGGCTCGGTCTGGGTTCGGCTCTGAACGTCCACTGGACGTTCATTCACTACCGAACCCTTCGGATCCTACTTCCTCTGAAGTAACAAAAATGAGGCACACGATGGTGCCTCATTTTTGTTGGCTGCGGAACTAGGATTCGAACCTAGACAATACGAGTCAGAGTCGTAGGTGCTGCCATTACACAATTCCGCAACAGCTTTTCTTGAGAAATCCCGAGATGCCGTCCGTCTGAGTGATAACACCCGCCTCTCGGCAGGTGGTCTAGCTGTGATGGGCCTCAGTCTTCCCGTCATAGCGGGCCTGACATCCTCTCGATCAACGCGCCTTTCCGTATTCACTCTGTGGGTTTATCACTAAAAACGTAACGCACACCGCAGGATTTTTCAACTGGTGGGATTAATTGGAATCGAACCAATGACCTCCACGATGTCAACGTGGCGCTCTAACCAGCTGAGCTATAACCCCTTGACAGGATTTAATTATACACATCAGAACGAAAAATGCAAGCACTTTTTTTCGATTCCGTCAATTTCCTTGCTTGGATCGCCAGAAAAACCTGTTCCAGGACGCAGTATAGGCAAAGCGCTGCCGACCCAAGGCTAAGCCCTTCTCGGGACCCTAATCGGACGGTGCAGAAGGAAAAGAGCATATACTCTCGAAGACAAAAGAACAGCTCGAAGAACATACCGCTTACGGCGCAGGCCAGGAGTCGGTCCTCCCTCTTCCGGCACAAAAGAACGACGAGGATCAAGAGCATCAAGGCGCATAGCGGCGTCAGCCCCGGCAGCAGCGGCCAGGTGTCCGCCATCTTCCAGCAAACGAGCCCGCCTGCTATGGACGCGGTCAGTACCTCAGCCCAGACAGCGGCATGGAATAGATACATCAGCGGCATAAGCCATGCCGCTGGGAACAGCCAGATCCTTTCAAAAGTGAGCTCCCATCCCGAGATCGCCAGTATCAAAAGGGGTATTAGCATCCGCAGTCCATGGCCGCGGTCGAAGGCCCAGGCGTAGAGAGCCAACGCCAAAAGGCACGGTTGATAGAGATACAAAAAACGTCACATCCTTTTTCATAGGATGGACGCTTTTCGCAAAGTCATGCGGCTAAATACGGCGGACGCCTTCGCTGTAGACCGCCCGGATATGCCGATCGTCCAGCCGGAACACAGCCCGCTGCAGCCGATCCCGCAACGTGAGGTTCGGGAGCTTGGGCAAAGCTGTATCGTCCAGTACCACGGCGTGGAGCAGCTCTCCCTTCGCAAAGCCGGTCCCGTGTCCTAAGAACGACTGCCCGGCCCCGGTGGCCATGTAGTAGGCCTGCTCGATGGAGATGGCTTGGCTCTCCTGCTGCATCATACTGCCCCGGTCCTTGGAGGCGGTGATGGAGTTTGCCATGGTCCTGAGCATGGACAGAGTCGTGCCGCCGGAAACGTCGGAGCCCAGGCACACCTGTAGTCCCTCCCGCAGCAGGTCTGCCACGGGGCTGATGCCGCTCATAAGGGAGTTGTTGGAGCTGGCGCAGTGGACGGGATGGACGCCCCGCATGTGTATGGCCGCGCGCTCCCGGGCATCGCTGTGGACGCAGTGGGCCATCAGGGTCTTGCCGTCGAACAGGCCGTATTTATCGTATACCTCCCAATACTGAGGACAGTCCGGAAACAGCTGTCCCACTAAGGCGATCTCCCCCAGGTTTTCCGACAGGTGAGACTGGACAGGCAGGTCACGCTCTGCCTTCAGCTTGCCCAGGAAGGAAAGCAGCTCGCCGCTGCAGGAGGGGGCGAACCGAGGCGTCAGGATGGGTTTCACAAAGGTGAACCGCTGACATTCGTTGAGCCAGCGAACCGTCTCCTTCTCGCTCTCCTCCGTGGTTTCACACAGGTACGGCGGCGCGTTCCTATCCATGTTCACCTTGCCCACATAGCCGGTGACGCCCGCTTTTTCCAACTCCTCCATAAGGATCAGGGTACTGTCCGTATGCAACGAGGAGAACATACAGACCCGGGTGGTGCCGTTTTGGATCAGGTCATGAGCTAAGATACGGTACTTCTCCCGAGCGTAGGCTGGATCTGCGTACCGGGCTTCGGTGGGAAAGGCGTAGGTCTCCAGCCACTGGAGCAGGGGTCGATCCATGCCGGTACCGGTGATCTCGTATTGGGGGCCATGCAGGTGCATATCCGCAAAGCCCTGCAGGATCAGGGCGTCGCGGAAATCTTCTATGGTCGCCTCGGCCATATCCTTCGGCAGCACAGCATAGATGCCCGCCACCCGGCCATCCTCCAGCACTAAATAGCTGTTGGGATGGATGCCCAGGGCGTCGGGCGACATCGATTCCAGGATGTTGCCCTTCAGCGCGGTCAGCATATGTGCATGTCCTCCTTCGTGTCGATGTCCTTCAGCTCCTCAGCCGGTACGGTTACGGTCCTGAGCAGATCCGGATGAGCGGCGATCACCTGACGGCCGCCTCTGTCCCCCGTCACCTGGATCAGTTCCGCAAAGAGCGCCGCAGGAAAGATCACCGGGTTCCCCCGTTTCCCCTCCGCCTCCGGTGCCCAGATGCAGCCGGGCTCCGCCATGAAGGCCTCTATGAGCCGCAGCACGGTAGCCGCCTTCAGATTCGGCTGATCGGCCACGGCGTACAGTATCCCATCGTATGCGCCTGACGCGCAGATATGCTCCGTGCCCAGGCGGACGCTGGAGCTCATGCCCCGCTCCGGCGCCGGGTTGATGACCACAGCAAAGCCTTTTTCTGATGCCGCGTCGATGAGATACCCCTTGTCCGTGCTGGTGACCAGCACCCGCAGGTCGAAGGGCGAAGCCTGCAGCACATTCAGGGCGTGGATGCCCATAGGCTGGCCCGCAACGGTCAGCCGCAGCTTGTCCTCTCCGAAGCGGCTCGACGATCCCGCCGCCGTCAGCAGGCAGGCCAGCTTCATTTCCGATACCGCCCGCAGCGGTCTCGATGTACGTATTCGCCACGGCCAGGAGCCAAGAGCTTCCCGTTCTCCACCACCAGTTCCCCGTTCAGGATCACGTCCCGGGTCATGCCCGCGGCTTCATATCCCTCATAGGGGGAGTTGTCACAGTTGTGCAGATTGGTGGCAGCATGGATGGTATGGGGCGCATGGGGATCGAAGACGACGATATCCGCGTCGCTGCCCGCTTTCAACGTACCCTTGTGAGGGTACATGCCGAACAGCTTGGCGGCCCGGGTGGACAGGAGCTGGCCCATGGCGACCATATCGATATATCCACCCTGGACAGCACGGGTATAGACGATCTCCGCCCGGTTCTGTATGCCGGCGCCGCCGTTGGGAGTCTTGGAGAAGTCGTCCTTCCCTGCTGCCTTTTGGGCCATGGTGAAGGAACAATGGTCCGTGCCGATCCAGTCGATCTCCCCCGTGCCCATGGCTTGGAGCAACGCCTCCTGATCCGCCTTGGACCTAAGGGGCGGCGACATGACGAATTTAGCCCCGTCGGGGGCGTCGTACATACTTTCCTCCAAAACCAGATACTGGGGACAGCTTTCCAGGTACACCTCCTGGCCCCGTTCCCGGGCCCGGCGGGCGATGGCAAGACCCTCTTTGGTGGACAGGTGTACCACCCAGGCAGGCCCGCCGGCAAGGTAAGCCGCGTCCATGAGCCGGCCTACGCCGTCCGCCTCGACGATGTTGGGTCGCGACACGGCGTGATACCGGGAGGCAGTCCTCCCCGCCTCTTTCAACTCCCGCACCCGGGCTTTGATGATGTCGTCGTTCTCGCAGTGGATGCCGATGATACAATCTTCTTTGGCGAGATGCTTGATGGCCTCGTACATGACTCCGTCGCTCAAGCGCATGTTGTCGTAGACCATATACATCTTGAAGGAGGTGACGCCGTTTTCGATCATCAGCGGGATCTCGGCTATGCGCGCCTCGTTCCACTCGGACATGGCCATATGGAATCCGTAGTTGCAGTTGCTGGTTTGAGCCTTTTTTTCCCACTTGCGGAGGGCCTCCATCAGCGTCATGCCCCGCTCCTGAGTGGCGAAATCCAGCACAGTGGTGGTGCCGCCCACTACGGCGGCCTTGGTACCGGTCATAAAGTTGTCCGCTGTGACGGTGGTGCCCACCTCCAGATCGAAATGGGTGTGGGTGTCGATGAAGCCGGGGAACACGTAGCAGCCTACAGCGTCCATGACCCGGTCCGCCGGTCCGTCGAGTGCCCCGCCCACCTGGGTTATCTTTCGCCCGTCGGTCAGAAGATCGCCTTTCTGGACCCTGTCCTCTAAGACCAGGGAAGCGTTTTTGATCAGTATACGCATACGCATGCCCTCCTGTTGGTATACACAGTATATCATAGGTCTGGTGAAAAGCGTACATCTTTCAAAAAAATAATTAGAGCTGTCTTCCAACTTTTTGACCTTTGTGGTATACTTCGAAATGGGAGGTTATAAAGATGGACAAGAACAGATTACGCAACGCGATACTGAACGCCACCTCACGCAATGCCGCCCTGGTCATCAAGAATGCCAATATCGTCAACGTGTTCACCGGCACCATAGAAAAGGGCGATGTGGCCGTCCGCGACGGCATCATTTTGGGCATAGGCGCCTATTCCGGTCGGGAGGAGATCGACGCCGAGGGAGCCTACCTTTGCCCCGGTCTGATCGACGGACATGTGCATATCGAATCCTCCATGGCCCATCCTCTGCGTTTCGCCGAATGCATCTTGAAGCAGGGCACCACCGCCATCATCGCCGATCCCCATGAGATCGCCAACGTCTGCGGCACCGACGGCATCCAGTACATGCTGGATCAGACGGAATGGTCCCCCCTCTCCGTGTTCTTTATGATCCCTTCCTGCGTCCCCTGCACCAGCTTCGAGACCAGCGGCGCCAAGCTGGTGGCCAGCGATATGGAGCCCTTCATGAACCAGAAGCGGGTCATCGGTCTCGGCGAGGTCATGGACTACGTGGCCGTGGTCACAGGTGACGGGGAGATGCTGGACAAGCTGAAGCTTTTCGAGCGTCGTCCCATCGACGGCCATGCCCCCCTCCTCTCCGGCGACGCGCTGAACGCCTACTGTATCGCCGGTCCCCGCACCGATCATGAGTGCTCCGAGTACGACGAGTTTTTGGAAAAGCTCAGCAAGGGTATGCGGCTCCATCTCCGGCTGGGTTCCGCCTGCCGGGGCGTGGAGGAGCTCATGCATAAGATCGCCGAAAACAGGCTTCCTACCCGCCGGATGCTCTTCTGCACCGACGACAAGCATCTGGGCGACATCGAACGGGAGGGACATATCAACTACATCCTGCGGCGGGCCGTGGCTAACGGCATCCCGCCTATTGAGGCCATCCAGATGGCCACCATCAACGCCGCCGAGACCTATGGGCTCCAGCGCTACGGCGCCATCGCTCCCGGCTATCGGGCGGACATGGTGCTCTTTGACAATCTGCAAGATTTCAACGCCCTCATGGTGTTCTCCAACGGTATCAAGTTCGAACCCCATCCCGATACGCTCCTCAAGCGCGATCCCCGTATCTACAACAGCGTGCATCTGGCTCCCCGCAAACCCGGCGTGCTGGATCTGCCCGTCCATGGGGAGATGCCCGTCATCAACCTGGTCCCGGGTGAGCTGCTGACCAACCTGACCTTTGAGACCGTGCCCGAGAAGGACGGCAAGTTCGTGGCTACGCCGGAGCTTTTGAAGGCGGCTGTCTTCGAGCGGCATATGTCCTCCGGTCGCGTGGGCGTGGGCATCCTCAAGGGCATGACGCTGAAGAATGGCGCCATCGCCTCCACCGTGGGCCACGATTCCCACAACCTGATCGTGGTGGGCGACAACGATGAGGATATGCTGGCCGCTGTAGACGCCCTTGAGGCCTCCTCCGGCGGCTTCGTGGTGGTGAGCGAAGGGAAGATCCTGACCCAGCTCCCCATGCCCATCGCAGGCCTAATGAGCGATCTGCCCCTGCAGGAGATCATCTCCCGCCAGGAATCCTTGCTCACCGCCTTCCGTTCCATCGGCGAATACGCCGACGGCGACCCCTTCGTGACCCTTTCCTTTATCGCCCTGCCCGTGATCCCCCATGTGCGGATCACGGATATGGGCGTTTTCCACGTGACCAAGATGCAGTTCATTCAGTAAGGAGGACATCCATGATCGTAGGAAAAAGTGTGCCCCGTGTGGACGCGTTCGACAAGGTGACCGGACGCGCCAAGTATACGGACGATCTCTGCGATAGGAGCGCATTGCTCATCCGGGTGGTGCGATCCACCATCGCCCACGGCTTCGTAAAATCCGTGGACATTTCCGAGGCCATGAAGGTACCGGGAGTCGTTCGCATCTTCACTTGCTTCGACGTGCCCAACATCCCCTTTCCCACGGCCGGCCATCCCTGGTCCGTGGAGGAGGCCCATCAGGACGTGGCGGATCGGCTGCTGCTCAATCGGCACGTGCGCTATTACGGCGACGACGTGGCGGCAGTGGTGGCCGAGAACGAGGTTGCCTGTGCGCAGGCGGCCCGGCTTGTGAAGGTGGAATATGAGGAGCTGCCCTTTGTCCTGGATCCCATCGAGGCCATGCAGGAGGGCCAGCCCCAGCTTCACGACGACTTCCCCCGCAACATCCTCAAGCACACCTCCCTCCGCATCGGCAACTATGAGGAAGCCCGGAAGGAACCTGGCCTCATCTGTATCGATAAATGGTACACCACCCCCACGGTGCAGCATTGCCACATCGAAAACTTCATTTGCTACGCCTACGAGGAAGCCGGCAAGACCGTCATCGTCTCCTCCACCCAGATCCCCCACATCGTGCGCCGCACGGTAGGTCAGGCCATGGGCGTGCCCTGGGGCTCCGTCCGCATCATCAAGCCCTACATCGGCGGCGGCTTCGGCAACAAGCAGGATACCCTCTACGAGCCCCTCTGCGGCTGGATCTGCAAGGAGCTGGGCGGCCGGCTGGTGAAGATCGACATACCCCGGGAGGATACCTTCATCAGCAACCGGGTCCGTCACGCCATCAAGTTCCATATCATCTCCTACGTGCGGCCTGACGGCACCTATGTGGCCCGGAAGCTCGAAATGTTCTCCGACCAGGGCGCTTACGCCTCCCACGGCCATTCCATCGCCGCCAAGGGCATGGGCTGTTTCCCCCAGATGTACCCCTGCCCCAACGTGGAGGGCGACGCCTACACGGTCTACACCAACAAATCCGTTTCCGGCGCCATGCGAGGCTACGGCATCCCCCAGGCCATGTTCGCCTACGAGAGCCATACGGACGACGTATGCAAGGCTTTGGGCCTCGATCCCATCGAGTTCCGCCGCCAGCACATCATGCCTCAGGGGTTCAAGGACGGGTTCTCCAAGAACGAGAACTATTATGACACCTTCAACCAGTGCATGGACAAGGCCATCGCCTATATGGACTACTACAAGAGGCGGGAGGAATTCAAGGACCAGACCGGTGATATCCGCAAGGGCATCGGCCTCGCCTGCTTCTGGTACAATACGGGCGTTTGGCCCATTTCGTTGGAGCATTCCTCCTGCCGCATGGTCCTCAACCAGGACGGCACCATCCAGCTGCAGGTGGGCGAGACGGAGATCGGCCAGGGCGCGGACACGGCCTATGCCCAGATGGCAGCGGAAGTCATCGGCCTCAAGAGCTACACGGACGTGCACGTGGTCTCCAACCAGGATACGGACGTGACGCCCTTCGGCTTGGGCGCCTACGCCTCCCGGCAGACCTACATGTGCGGCTTTTCCATCACGCAGACGGGCCAGATCCTGAAGAAAAAGATTTTGGAATACGCCAACGAGCTCACGCGGGTGCCGGTATTCGATCTGGACATCGAGGAGGGAAACATCATCCGCGCCACGGACGGCCGGGTGCTGATGCCCCTATCCGATCTCGCCACGGAGGCCTTCTACAGCCTGACCCACAGCGTCCATATCACAGCGGAGTCCACCTATCAGATCAAGTCCAACGCCTACTCCTTCGGCTGCTGCGTCGCCGAGGTGGAGGTGGACGTGCCCCTGTGCCGGGCCCAGGTGAAGAAGATCATCAACGTCCACGACTGCGGCAAGCTCATCAACCCCGCCCTGGCGGAAGCTCAGGTGGAGGGCGGTATGAGCATGGGCATCGGCTATGCCCTTTCCGAGCAGCTTCTCTATGACACCAAGACCGGCCGTGGCCTCAACAACAATCTGCTGGACTACAAGCTCTCCACCACTTTGGACCACCCCCACCTGGAGGCCCAGTTCGTGGAGAATCCCGAGCCCACCAACCCCTTCGGCACCAAGGCCCTGGGCGAGCCGCCGGCCACGCCCGTTGCCCCAGCCATCCGCAACGCCATCCTGAACGCCACCGGCGTGGCGGTGGACGATCTGCCCATGAACCCCAAGGTGCTGTTCAAACGCTTCAGCGAGGAAGGGCTCATCCACGATCCCTGGAGAGAGGAGAAATAAGCCATGTACGATATGAAAGAACTATATGAAGCCTTCAGTGTCCAGGAGGCCATTGAGCTACGTCTGGCCCATCCCGAGGCCCAGATCATCGCCGGCGGGTCCGATGTGCTGGTGCAGATGCGCGAGGGCAAGCGGGCCGGCAAGGAGCTCATCTCCATCTACCTGATCGACGAACTTCGAGGCGTATCTATGGACGAGGACGAGGCCATCCGCATCGGCTCCTTGACCAGCTTCTCCCACATCACGAAGGATCCCATCATCCAGAAGTACATCAACGTCCTGGGCGAAGCGGTGGACCTGGTGGGCGGGCCCCAGATCCGCAATATCGGCACCATCGGCGGCAACACCTGCAACGGCGTCACCAGCGCCGACTCCGCCTCCACCCTTCACGCCTGGGAGGCCATCATCGAGCTCACGGGGCCTAACGGTAAACGACTGGTGCCTATCAAGGACTTTTACCTCAAGGCCAGCACCGTGGATATCCGGGAGGGCGAGATCCAAACCGCCATCCTGATCCCCAAGGCGAGCTATGAGAACACCTTCGGTTCCTACTACAAGTACGCCATGCGCAACGCCATGGATATCGCCACCACAGGCTGTTCCGTGAACGTGCGCCTCTCCCCCGACAAGCAGACCTTCGACCGGGTCCGCATCGCCTACGGCGTGGCGGGTCCCGTGCCTATGCGGGCACCCTCGGCGGAAGCGCTGATCCAGAGAAAGCCCCTCACCATGGAGAACGCGGAAGCCTTTTCCCTGGAAGTCCTGAAGGACATCAACCCTCGTGATTCCTGGCGGGCGCCCAAGGCCTTCCGGCAGCATATCGCCGTGGAGATGGCCAAGCGTTGCCTTATCGAAGCCACCAATCGCTGTGGAGGTGAAATCAAATGAAGGATCAATATAGGCTCATCGAATTCAATCTGAACGGCAAGGATGTGGCCTGCATGGTGGATTGCCGGGCGTCCCTCACCGACATGCTACGCAACGACTTTCGCCTGACCTCCGTGAAGAAGGGCTGCGAGGTGGGCGAATGCGGCGCCTGCAACGTGATCATCGACGGGGAGTGCTACAACTCCTGCATCTACCTGGCCGTATGGGCCAGAGGCAAGCACGTGCGCACTTTGGAGGGGCTCATGGGCCCCAACGGAGAGCTGTCAGATATCCAGCAGGCCTTCATCGACGAGACCGCCGTCCAGTGCGGTTTCTGTACGCCGGGCTTCATCATGTCCGCCGTGGAAATTTTGGAGAGCGGCAAGCTCTACACCCGGGACGAGCTTCGCAAGCTCCTCTCCGGCCACCTGTGCCGCTGCACCGGCTATGAGAACATCCTCAACGCCGTGGAGAAGACCATGAAGAAGCGGCTGGGGATCACGGAGTAACATTTATTGTGCGACTTTTTCTCTGCTGATAAAGAGAAAAAGTCGCCCAAAAAGAGAAACATAAGAAGGGATCATGGATCGCATCGAATTCCATCTTCCCTTCTTATAGTTATGTTTTTCTTATTCTTGGGGAATGGTTGAAAGTCGTACAGCGTAGGCCCTGATCACGTTGCACAGCTCTACCCCGTCCCGCCACTCCACGGGGATGGCGCCTGCGCCCAGGAGCATGCCCATGATGTTGCCGCAGATGGAGCCGGTAGAGTCCGAGTCTCCGTCGTGGTTCACCGCAAGGCGCACGGCCTGGGCATAGTCCGTGGGGAAGCTCAGGGCGCAGTACACGGCGATGGCCAAGGCCTCCTCCCCCACCCAGCCCTCGCCCAATTCCTTGACGGTGAGGGCGCAGGGACGGCCCTCCGCAGCCAGATCCACCGCATGCTGCAGGGCGTCTCGCGTGCTCTCAGTATCTTCTATACCATCCAGTTCTTCGATCAGGTCGTCCACCGCGTCCGGCAGGGACTGGCCGTAGTACAGTTTTTGAAGAAGCAGGGCAAATGCGCCGGCTGAGAGATAGCCGCCGGGATGACCATGGGTGATAGCGGCCAGCCGACAGGCAAGGTCGAAGGCGTTGGGGAACACGGCGCAGGGCGCCACCCGCATGACGCCGCCGCAGCCGCGGCTGTGATTGATGGGTTCCCTCAGGGTACCCATCTTGCCGGAGCTCAGGCTGGAAAGACAGGTGGTGCCGGGAGCGCGGGTGGCGAATATCTGGGCCTCGCTCAGCAAACCTCCCTCGTACTTAGCGCCGGGCATCCGCACCCCGCACTGAGTGTAGTACCATCTGAGATAGGAGCTGTATACGCTCTTGACCGGGGATTTGCCCGATTGGTGGGCGTTCAGCAGACCCTCCGCGGTGAACAGGGTCATCTGCGTGTCGTCGGAGACCAGGTTGCTGGCGGAAAGGTCGCGCACGCCAGCACCGCCGAAGTACCGGGCGATATCCGCATAGCGCATGAACTCCACGGGGTATCCCATGGCGTCCCCGATGGCGCCGCCCAAAAGGCAGCCGATCATGCGGCTCTTATGGCTGGGCATGGACGCACCTCCTCTCCCCCTTCATTGCCCTATACCATATCACATGTTCATAATTTGTTCAATATCTATTTTCTGTTTCTGGGCAAAAAACGGAAGATATGGTGCTCCGGCTCATAACGGATCACCATATATGGGGCAACGATGGTTTCTGTGGAAGAGTTACGCCTTATGGAGGATATGCCAAATGACTCCTTCCATAAAACCGCAACGCTCATACAATGCGCGGGGGTCCCATGGACTGTTCACTTTGCCGGATGCGGTCACGAAGTCGGCCCGGCCCTGCAGACGGAACAGGAGTTCATTTACAACGATACTTCCCCACCCCTGACGGCGATGATCGGGCGACACCTGTATCCATTCCAAAATGCCTTCACGGATCGTTGGATCCAATTCCGCGATGCCGGAAGCAATGATCTCATTATTGCTGTCGTCCATGACTGCCAGCCAAAGATCGGATGAGTAGATGGGACGGGTACGATAGGTCAGCAGCTCGGCCTCTGACGTTCCCTCCGATTCGTAGCAGGCGGAAATATGCTCGGAAAGCTGCTTCGGGCCAGGTGTTATAAAGCGAAAGCCTTTGGGCAGGGTCGGAGCCTCTATCCCCTCCATGCGGTGGATCAGCTTGAAAAAGGGTGTGTCTGTGTACCCATGACAAGCAGTTTTGAGCCGCGGATCGTCCTCCCGCAGGATCAGCAGGTCGTCGGGGATGGGTATGCTGTTCGTCTTCCAGAACGGAAGGGACGATGCGCCGCAGGGGTCGCGAAGGTAGGTTTCCTGGTTCATGTTTTAAGTATACCATCGTATAGGTGGATGTACAACCATGTGAAGGTGGGGAGAGTCGAACACTCGGCTGCGGTCTCGCTCAGGGCATGGCTCTTGGGTGCCACTGGCACCCAATTCACTACCATGCCCAGTTCTCCTCTCCCCACCTCCAAAAACCAAAAGAAAGACCACCCATCAGGGTGGCTTTCTTTTGGTGGAGGTGGGGAGAGTCGAACTCCCGTCCGAGAACATGATGACCCAACTTTCTACGAGCGTAGCCGTCGTATGAGTATTCCCCTTGCGGCGCTCCCAACGGCGGGATCACCGGTCCGGTAGCTTCATAAAGTCCGGCCCGGGGCAAAGCTTACCCGGGTTCGTTCCCTATCCTGAATGACGCCCGTATCTGAGACGATAGGTCTTCTCAGGCGGACGCTGTCACGCGCTTAGGCAGCGACAGGAAGTGCGTAGTTGTTGTCTGTTATATTTAACAGTTTTCCCGCTTTTAACGAAGCTCGGGGCTTCGGCTCGCTTATCCGGCCCTCACTATCCCCGTCGAAACCATTTCACCCCCATGGGATAGTTTACCGCACTTTGTAGTCCTTCATGCGCCGATCCATCTCCCGACCGGCATCCCGATCCGCGATGTCGTGGCGCTTGTCGTACAGCTTCTTGCCCTTGGCGAGAGCCAGCTCCACCTTCACCTTCCCGTCCTTGAAGTACACGGACAGGGGGATGAGGCTGTAGCCCTCGGCCTGCTGCTTGCCGTAGAGCTTGGTGATCTCCCGCTTATGGGCCAGGAGCGTTCTGGTGCGGAAAGGATCGTGGTTGAAGATATTGCCCTGCTCGTAGGGGCTGATGTGGACGCCGATGAGCTGCAGCTGGCCGTTTTTCACCATGGCATAGCCGTCCTTCAGGTTCAGGGAACCTTTGCGGATGGACTTCACCTCGGTACCCGTCAGCGCGATGCCGCACTCCAGGGTATCTTCGATGAAATAGTCATGACGGGCCTTCCGGTTGACGGCGGCCACTTTTATCCCCTTATGGACGGGCATATCTTCCTTTCACCTTCCCAAATAAAAAGCGGTACAACGACGTTCGCTGTACCGCCTTTCATACAGCTTTTCTTAGCCCAGGCACATGAGCACCAGCGCCAGCACAGCGATGATCCCGGCACAGATGAGGGTGATCTTCTTGAGCTGAAGATCCTTCTTGGCTTCCCGACCCTTCACGCCGAAGGTCTCGGTATCGCTGCCGTAGGCGGCGCCCAAACCGGCGGACTTGCTCTTCTGCATCAGTACGGCCACGATCAGCACGACGGACACGAGAACAAGGATGATTTCAATAGCAAGACTCATAAAACAACCTCCAAAATTGACTGCGGTTGGTATTATACCACCATGTTACACGGTTTGCAAGGGTGAGATTCAGCCATTTTCGGCTCATTTTCAGCCCTTGAACAGCGTGGAACCGGTCATTTCAACAGGCTTGGGGAGTCCCACCATGTCGAGCAGGGTCGGCGCGAGGTCGCTGAGACGCCCGCCTTCCCGCAGCTCCACGTCCTTCTCCGCCGCGTCCACATACACGCAGGGCACAGGATTGGTGGTGTGGGCCGTGAAGGGAGCGTTCTCCTCGTAGTCCCACATGTACTCGCAGTTGCCGTGGTCCGCGGTGATGAGGCAGCGGCCGCCGTTCTTGAGGATGGCGGTGACCACCTTGTCCAGGCACTCGTCCACGGCGTGGACCGCCTTTACAGCTGCCTCCATGACGCCTGTGTGGCCCACCATGTCGGGGTTGGCGAAGTTCAGGATCATAACGTCGTATTTGCCGCTCTCGATCCGCTTCACCACTTCCTCTGCCACCAGGTATGCGCTCATCTCCGGCTGCAGGTCGTAGGTAGGCACCTTAGGCGAGGGTATCAGACACCGATCCTCCAGAGGATTGGGGGCCTCCACGCCGCCGTTGAAGAAGAAGGTCACATGGGCGTACTTCTCCGTCTCCGCGATCCTCAGCTGGGTCTTGCCGTTGGCGGCCAGGTACTCGCCCAGGGTGTTCTTCAGGGTCTGGGGCTTGAAAGCCACGGTGAGCTTATCCTCGAAGGTTTTGTCGTACTGGGTCATGGACACGTAGGTCAGGGGGAAATACCCGTTGCGGCGCTCGAATCCGTCGAAGTCTTCGAAGATATAGGCCCGCGTCAGCTCCCGGGCCCGGTCGGGCCGGAAGTTGAAGAAGATCACGCTGTCGTTGGCCTTCACGGTGGCCACAGGCTTGCCGTCCTCCACGATGACCGTGGGCTTCACGAACTCGTCCGCGTCGCCCCGATCGTAGCTCAGCTGCATGGCGTCGTGGCCCGTGGGTGCGGTGAAGCCCTCGCCGTAGGTCAATGCGGCGTAGGCCTGCTGGACCCGCTCGAAGCGGTTGTCCCTATCCATGGCGTAGTAGCGGCCGGAGACCGTGGCGATCTTGCCCACGCCGATCTCGGCGAGCTTCGCCTCCAGGGTCTCCAGATACCCCTTGCCGCTCTTTGGCGGCGTGTCGCGGCCGTCCATGAAGCAGTGGATGAAGACCTTGGTAAGGCCCTTGCGCTTGGCGAGCTCCACCAGGGCGTAGAGGTGCTCCAGGTGGCTGTGGACGCCGCCGTCGGAGCAGAGGCCGAAGAGGTGCAGCGCCGAGTCGTGGGCCTTGCAGTTCTCCACCGCCTTCAAAAACGCAGGGTTCTCGAAGAAGTCCCCGTCCTCGATGGCCTTGGTGATCCGGGTCAGCTCCTGATAGACGATGCGCCCGGCGCCGATGTTCAAATGGCCCACCTCGCTGTTGCCCATCTGGCCCCGGGGCAGGCCCACGTCCATGCCGCTGGCCCCCAGCAACGTGTGAGGACAGGTGTTCCATAGCTGCATGAAGTGGACTGCGCCGTCGGTCAGAATAGCGTTATATTCCTTCTCCTCCCGGTAACCGAAGCCGTCCAGGATGATCAATGCGGTGATGGGTTTCATCAGTAGTTCACCACACCTGCGAAGTCAGTCGCCTTCAGGGAAGCGCCGCCGATGAGGCCGCCGTCGATCTCGGGCATGCTCATGAGCTCGGTGGCGTTGGAGGGCTTCATGGAGCCGCCGTACTGGATGCGGACCTGCTGGGCCACTTCCTCGCCGTAGATGCCGGCGATGGTCTTGCGGACCACGGCGATGGTGGCGTTGGCGTCCGCCGCGGTGGCGGTCTTGCCGGTGCCGATGGCCCAGATGGGTTCATAGGCGATGACCACCTTCACAGCATCCTCGGCGGGGATGCCCTCGAAGGCAGCGGCGGTCTGGCCGGAAACGAAGGTCTCGGTGACGCCCGCTTCCCGCTGCTCCAGGGTCTCGCCCACGCAGATGATGGGGACGATGCCGTTGGCCAAAGCCGCCTTGACCCGCTTGTTCACGCCCTCGTCGGTCTCGCCGAAGTAGGCGCGCCGCTCGCTGTGGCCGATGATGGCGTACTCCACGCCGAAGGCTTTCAGCATGCTGGGCGAAATCTCGCCGGTGAAGGCGCCGCTCTCGGCCCAGTGGATGTTCTGGCAGCCCAGATGGATGTTGGTGCCCTCGATGAGCTTGGATACGGGGCACAGGTCCACGAAGGGCGGGCAGACGACCACGTCGCACTTGGCGTCCTTCACCAGGGGAATGAGGTCGCTGACCAGGGCTTTGGCTTCCTCGGGAGTCTTGTTCATCTTCCAGTTGCCGGCAATGATGGGTTTACGCATGGCTATATACCTCTCTCTACTTTATTTGTCGTTCAGAACGGCGACACCGGGCAGGACCTTGCCTTCCAGGAACTCAAGGGAGGCGCCGCCACCGGTGGAGATGTGGGTCATCTTCTTGGCATAGCCCAGCTTCTTCACGGCGGAAGCGGAGTCGCCGCCGCCGATGATGGTGGTGCCTTCGCATTCGGCGCAGGCTTCGGCCACGGCAGAGGTGCCCTTGGCGAAGTTGGGGAACTCGAACACGCCCATGGGACCGTTCCAGATGACGGTCTTGGCAGCCTTGATGACCTCGGCGTACTTTGCACGGGTCTCTTCACCGATGTCCATGCCCATCCAGCCCGCAGGAATGGCGTCGGAGGGAACGGTCTTATACGCTGCGTCTGCGTTGAACTCGGGCGCCACCACGGTGTCCACAGGCAGCATCAGGTTCACGCCGCGAGCCTTGGCGTCCGCCATGAGCTCACGGGCCAGGTCGATGCTGTTCTCGTCCAGCAAGGAGGTGCCGATCTCATAGCCCATAGCTTTGAAGAAGGTGTAGGCCATGCCGCCGCCGATCAACAGGGTGTCGCACTTCTCCAGCAGGTTCTTGATGACGCCGATCTTGTCGGATACCTTGGCACCGCCCAGGATGGCCACGAAGGGGCGCTGGGGATTGTTGAGAGCCTCGCCCATGATGCCCAGCTCCTTGCCGATCAGGAACCCGGCCACGGCAGGCAGATACGCAGCCACGCCGGCGGTGGACGCATGGGCCCGGTGTACGGTACCGAAGGCGTCGGATACGAAGATATCCGCCAGGTCAGCCAGCTTCCGGGAGAACTCGGGGTCGTTGGCCTCCTCCTCCTTCTGGAACCGGGTGTTTTCGAGCAGGACGATCTCTCCGTCCTTCATGTCGGCCACGCACTTTTTCGCGTTCTCGCCCACGGTGTCGGAGGCGAACTGGACCCGCACTTCGGGCAGCAGCTCCTGGAGACGGGCAGCCACGGGCGCCAGGGTGTACTTCATATCCACCTTGCCCTTGGGACGGCCCAGGTGGGAGCAAAGGATCACCTTCGCCTCATGGTCCAGCAGATACCGGATGGTGGGCATGGCGGCCACGATGCGCTTGTCGTCCGCCACCTTCATGTCCTCAGTGAGGGGCACGTTGAAATCCACCCGACACAGGACCCGCTTACCTTTGACCTGAATGTCTTCCACAGTCTTTTTTGCCATATTCTTTTCCTCCTGTTCTGATTCCTGTATGATAGACGGACGGAATGGTCCGCATCATGCCTGTTCCCCCAAGGGACGATCGCCGATAGCCGCTGCCTGGGCGATGAACTCGTCCGTGTCGATGGTACCCACGTCCTCAGGGACGATGTCGGAGACCTTGACGACAGGCTCCTCCTCCGCCTCGAATTCGGGCACCGCCTTCGCCTCCGGCTCAGCCTCAGTTTCCTCGGCAGGCTTTTCCGGGGCGGGCGCTTCCTCTTCCTCCGGGACGCTGGTTCTATCCGGCATGTCCTCGTGAGGCAGATACCGGTTCTGGATGGTGTAGATGTTGCGCATGAGCTGGGCCGGATCCCCCTCGGGATCGGGCAGAGGCTCCTCGGCCTGGCGGTTCAGGGTCTGGCTCAGCTGCGGCACTTCCGCAAACAGCTCCGGCAAGGCGCTGTTGAGTCGGGTGTAGTAGTCGGAGAGCTTCTTCACGTTCTCCTCCGCCTGCCGAGCCTGTTCCTTCATGGACTCGTTGAACTGATTCAGCAGCTGCACGTAGGCGCAGACGGCGGCGTCAGTGTCCTTGATCTTCTGTTCGCTGGTCTTCTCGGCGTCCTTGATGATGTCTCGGGCGTTCTCATAAGCGGACTGGACCACTTCCTCTCCCTTCTTCTGGGAGGCCATGAAGTCCTTTTGGGCGGAATCGTGGATATCGTCGGATTCCTTCTGGGCGTCGGTCACGATGCGGCTCGCCGTCTCGGCAGCGTCCGTCAGGGCCCGGGAGATGGACAACTCCCGCTGCTTGTAGGAATCCAGCTGGGCAGTGACGTCATCCAGCTTGAGCTGCTGGTCCGCCAGCTTTTTGTTCAGTTCCTCGATGATCCTGTTCTGATCCTCTATCTGTTTCTTCTTCTTGAAAAACATAGGTCATACCTCCAATTTCAGCTGTTGTGGCGCGGCTGCCGTCTCCGGTACCGGAAAATCCAAATGGGCATAGGCGTCCGGCAATACGATCCGTCCCCGATTGGTGCGGGCCAGGAAACCAAGCTTCAAAAGATAGGGCTCGTATACGTCCTCGATGGTGCCCGCGTCCTCGCCCGTGTAGGCGGCGATGGTGTCGAGGCCTACCGGTCCGCCCTTGAAAATGGTGATCATGGCCACGAGCATGCGCCGGTCCACCGCATCCAGGCCCAGCTCGTCGATGGCCAGCATGTTGAGTCCCTTCTGGGCCGTCATAAGGTCGATGCAGCCGGTGCCCTTCACCTGAGCATAATCTCGGACGCGGCGAAGGAGCCTGTTGGC
Source organism: Christensenellales bacterium (assembly GCA_045224495.1). Classification (GTDB taxonomy): domain Bacteria; phylum Bacillota; class Clostridia; order Christensenellales; family CAG-138; genus RUG472. The sequence goes on along the minus strand of JBGVAK010000150.1, from coordinate 8,981 downwards.
GATACGAGGCGTGCCGCGGGAGCGGGATGCAATCTCTAACGCCCCCTCTTCATCGATATCGATACCCAGGATCTGAGCGCTGCGGACGATGATCTCCTTGAGCTGATCCGGGGAATAGAGCTGCAATTGCTCCTTGATGCCGAACCTATCGCGCAGCGGAGAGCTCAGCATGCCTAACCGCGTGGTGGCGCCGATCAGAGTAAACTTAGGCAGGTCCAGCCGGATGCTGCGAGCCCCGGGCCCCTTGCCGATGACGATATCGAGAGCGTAGTCCTCCATGGCCGGATACAGGACCTCCTCCACCGCCGGATTCAGCCGGTGGATCTCGTCGATGAACAGCACGTCCCCGGGGGCCAGGTTGGTCAATATGGCGGCCAGATCCCCCGCGTGGCTGATGGCAGGGCCGCTGGTCACTCTGAGATTGACGCCCATCTCGTTGGCGATGATCCCGGCCAGGGTGGTCTTGCCTAAGCCCGGCGGGCCATATAAAAGGGCGTGGTCCAAGGATTCGCCGCGGGATTTGGCGGCGGAGATATAGATGGAAATATGCTCCTTCGCCTCGTCCTGACCGATGTATTCGCTCAGGAACTTGGGGCGCAGACTGTAATCGTTTTTGATGTCCTCCTCCCGCATGGAGGAGGTGATGATGCGATCGTCCTCTTTCATCTTGTCTTCCTATCGCGCCAGCTTGCGCAATGCCTTGGTGATCAGTTTCTCCACATTCTTTGCCTCCTCCACGGCCGACACGGCACGGGAAGCGGTGAGTCCGTCGTATCCCAGGGCTACCAGGGCTTGGACGGCCTCGGCCCGGATGTTCTCCCCTACGCTCGCCTGAACGGCCTGTCCGGGCTTCCCTGTGGGGATGGGCGCATCCTTGACCTGCTCCTTCAGTTCCAGGATGACCCGCTGGGCCATCTTTCGGCCCATTCCCTGGACCGGGTCGAAGGCGGCGGGGTTGTCCGTGATGACGGCAGAGATGACGTCGGAGGGCTCCATGACGGACAGCACGCTGACGGCCAGCTTGGGCCCCACCCGGGTGATGGCGATGAGGCGACGGAACATTTCCCGCTCCTCCTGGGTATAGAAACCGTACAGGGCCTGGATGCCCTCCGCCAGGTGCAGATGGGCATAGAGCTTCGCTTCCTCCCCCAGGATCAGCTTTTCCAGGGTCTTCTTCCCCGCAAACATCTCGTATCCCACGCCGGCCGCTTCCAGCACGGCCCGATCTGCGGCGATATCCGAAACGATCCCTCGTATATAGGCGTACATCTTCTCCTCCTGTTATCGGATGCGGAATTCCTCAGCCGCCGGTTTGGCCGTGGAGCTGTGACACAGCGCAGCTGCCAGGGCGTCCGCCGCGTCATCGGGCTTGGGCACGGACTTCAGATTCAGCAACAGCTTCACCATCTGCTGCACCTGGGTCTTGTCTGCGTGGCCGTTGGCGGTGACCGCCAGCTTGATCTGCATGGGCGTGTACTCGTAAAGGGGCAGCCCCTTCTGCTGGGTGGCCAATATGGCTACGCCCCGGCCGGCGCCTACGGAGATGGCAGTGGTGGTGTTGTGATAGAAGAACAGCTCCTCGAACACCGCGCAGTCAGGTCGGTACATCTCCACCAACTGAGATACCCCATCATAGAGCCGCTGCAGCCGCTCCGGGAAGGGAACGCCCGCCTTGGTCTCCACCACCCCGTAATCCACGGCGGTGGAGGTGCGCCCGTCGGTGTCGATGACGCCGTAGCCCAGCAGCGCATACCCGGGGTCGATCCCTAAAATCCGCATACAGACCTTCCTTTCATATTCCGCTTTAGTATATCATGTTCTCTTTTGTCAAACAAGATATGATTTTTCGGTTCACATACCGAAGCGAGCTTCCAGATATTCAATAATGGTATACGCTGGGGCGATCAGCAGAAAGCGGTAGAGCCCATAGGCAAAGCTTGGCAGGGCCACCGTCAGTCGTGTATCCTGCCGAACGGGCAGCGCCTGCAGAATGAGCAGTGTAAGCCGCAAGGCTATGAGCAGCAGCGCCCCAAAGAGGCAAAGCAGCGCCCTGCTTTCGAAGGGGAACCGCAGCACGATCCGACGAAGCAGCAGCATGCCCGCACCGCCCCATACAGCCATGCACCAACGGCTTTCGCCGTTCCAAAATACCTCCGATACCACGGAGGACACCGCGCCTACGCAAAAAACGATGAATCTGATCATAGACTAAGCCTGCCCATGATTTCTTCCGTTCTTGCATGGGCAACAAAAAACCCGGGGATATCCCCGGGCGGAATCGTGTATATCTGTCATTTTCCGGTGGTCAGAGGGTTTCCGTTCTCTTCGAGCGGCGTTGGGTGGCTGTAGTAGACGATCTGGCCGTCGGCACTGCGTCCGATGGACACGTTTTTCTCCGTCTGAGGGATGGGCAGGGCGTCGTACTGGCGCTTCAGGCTGTCAAAGAGCACCAAAGTCTCACCCGCACCGATGGAGAAGGAAGCGTGAAGTTCTCCCTCCCGCTGATCCTTTCCGGACAGGAAGACGAGCAAGTATTCGCCCGGGGCCAGGGAAACGTCCGGCAGGGCCCACTTGGTGAGCTTTTCCGGATCGTCGCTGAGATACCAGCCGTTCAGGTCCACGGTGGTCTCGCCGCCGTTATAGAGCTCCGCGAAGTCGGACCGGTCTCCGTCCTTGTCGAGGATGCTCCTGGTGTTGCGATACAGCGCCTCGTTGATGTAAACCGTATGAAAGGGGTCGGCCATGGGCGTGGGCTCTTCCGACAATTCCGCCACGTCCAGGATGTCCTCCACCCTGGGGCCCATGCCGGGGGTGGGCTTCACGCAGAAGCCCCAGGTCCCGTCCGGTCTTTTGGCCCAGGAAACGTCCTTGGACAGGGACGGGAAGGCTACCTGATCCATCATGAATCCGTTGCCGTCGAAAAGGTACAGGGTCTCTCCCTGGGCCGAGAGGCCTACGTCCACGCGCACGTGGCCCTCCGCCGTGCAGCCTTTGCGGCCGCAGCAGACGGTCAAAAACTGTCCGGGAGCCAGCTCCATCTCAGGAAAGTTGTGTCTGTCCACCTCGTTGATGTCGTCGGTCAGAGTGAATCCCGTCAGGGGGACGGCCACCTCGTTGGGGTTGAAAAGTTCCACCCATTCCGTGCACCCGTCGCAGCCCTCCGCCACCAGGGAGTTTTCATTTCGGGAGACGATCTCCGTAATGAGGATGTCCGGGGAGCGGACCGGTTCCTCCACCACCTCTTCCGGCTCCGGTTCCTTTACGAGCTGGGAGGACAATGGCTGCACGTCCACGATGCCCACGTTGGCCGTGCCGGGTGTAGGCAGGTCGCAGTAGCCGTAGGATCCGTCGGCACGCCGGGCATAGGAGACATCCCGAAGGAGGGACGGCACCACCAGGGAAGATATCTCCTCCATGTGGGCGTCCAGCAACGTCAGCGTCTCCCCTGCCTTCTTCAAGGAAAAGCCGATGCAATTCTCCCCGCCCTTCTTGTTGCCGTACAACAGATAATATTCTCCGGGAGAAAGAGTCACGTCCGGCAGCTGAAAGGCTTTTTGCGGGGCCTCCACGTTGTCGGTGATGAAAAAGGAGCCAAGGTGGATATCCTCATCGGACAGATTGACCAGCTCGATCCAGTCGGGGCTGCCGTAGATCTCGTCCTGCAAACTCAGCTGATTGCTGGTCACCACCTCGTTGATGACGAGGGCATCCTTCTTTGGGTGCGTGATCAACTGCTCCGCCTCCTGGCAGGCCGACAACATCAGAACCAGCGCTACCGCCAGCAGCAGGCATGCTATTCGGTTTTGTCGATCCCGTCTCATGTCCTTTTGACTATCCTTCCCGCTATGGAGCGTGTACATACAAAAGAAGCGCCTTTACAGGTCACAGTGTACCACAGGCGCTTTCGTTCCACAAGAGAAAAGCATTTTTATAGCGCATTCTTGAGATACAGGTCGTGGAGGGCCAAACTGATGCCCACCAGGATGTTGACTCCGTTGGCGCCTTTGGCCGTCCGGTTCCCCCAGGCGGACAATGAGGTATAGGGTATGTCGGAGAAGAGGCTCCTGAGGAGCTGGAACACATCCTCCGGCACCATGCCCTCCCCCGCCTGCAGCAGGACCACGGCACCGTTTTCGTTGGTGTTGGCGGCGGCGCCTGCCGCGGCAGAGCGGGTCATGCTGAGCACGTGCTCCCGGCTGCGGCCCAGGGCATAGGAAAGGCAGGAGAAGCAGGCCATGTATCCGCACAGCAGAGCATCAGAGGCCGGCACCTGTCCGCTGCCAAAGCCGGAGCAGCCGGCGGCGGCCTGCTCGATATGGCCAAGATCCTGCTCGAAAAACGCTGCGGACAGGTCCTGTAAAGAGGCTTGGAACCGCTTTAGATCCGGCGCGTCGTCAGGCGCGATCAGCAGGAGCGACAGATCCTCGTTGGCCGAATACTGCTCTACGATCCGGTGGATGTACCGGCCGCGGATGGCGATATCCACGGGCAGAAACAGGTTCACCATGCACTCTATGGTCAGATCCACGTCCTCAGCCAAGGTCACGTCCACGGAGAAATCCCCGTCGGGGATGGCGATGCCCTTTTTGTCCAGCAGCACATCCATGCCCGTCTTAAGGTCCATGGCCGTAAAGGGCTGGATACCGCTGACGAAGCAGGAGAAGGGCTGCAGAGCCCCCGCGTTTTGGATGCTGACGATGCCGAAGGTGGTCTCGATATCCAGCTTTTCCCCCGTGACGGCCATGACGCGTCCCGAGTATTCGCCGGAGGCGAGATAGCTGTGAAACCGTTTGCAGATGCGTTCTGCCGTTTCCATGATCTTCCTGTCCTTTGCGTTGGTTAAAATGCAGAATAAAGTGTAGAACAGCAGAAAAGCGCTGTAAAGGCGCTTTCTCAGGAATTCACGTTTTGTTTACCGATGGTCAGGCCGGATTGAAGGGGGAAAGCTGCTGGATCTCGAAGCTGAGCTGCTGTACATTCACCTCTGAAAGTATCTCGGCATAGATGCGATTGGCTCCCACCGCCAGGGTCAAGCCGCCCTCCGCGGTATGCAGGTCCCCATAGCCCACCAACTTCTCGTCCTTGTCGTAGAAACAGATGCGGGCCGCACCCGTCAGCGTGCCGTCGAAGGAGTTGGTACATACGCCGTCCAGATAGGTGTAGCCGTTCTCCTCGTAGATGCGCATGTCGGAGAATGCCAGATAATAGGTGAGATAGTGGCTGTCCTTGTCAAGGATAGGGATGCCCTTGCGATCCGTATAAAAGTCCTCTCCCTGGACCGGATCCACGCTCACGGGAATGGGCTCTCGAGTGGGCGCGGGCGTGTGTATGGCCGTAGGTGTAGGCTGCGGTGTCTCGGGCACCGTATAGGAGAGCCAGGCGTTCTGTCGGACGCAGCCCATGAGCATCAGCGCCAGGAAGACCGCGGCCATAACGATGGCACATATGCGATTGGGATACCGTTTCTTCATGCTTAATCCAGCCCGGAGAAGTTCTCCTTCTCGTCTGCCGCAGGGGTTTCCTCCTCCTTCACCTCCGGTTCGATGACCTCCGTCGGCTCCGGGTTCGGCTCCGCCACAGGCTCTGACGGTTCCGGCTGTATTCCTTCGTCCGCCTTCGCAGGCTGCCGCTTCAACAGGAGCAAAAATAGGCACAGGATGGCGATAACGATCTCACAGATCTGGTCGAAGGCCAAGGGCCCCACCATGATAAGCCCCTGACGGATGCTGTCGATGCCGAATCGACCGAGACAGTAAAGGAGGGTCATGAGCAGGAAACGATCTGCCTTCCTTTTGAGCAGCTTTCTGAACAGTGCATAATAGAGCACGATCAGTATGACGCAGAGCAAAAACTCGTAGAAAAAGGCCGCGTAGTGGATCCTGAGATCATCGCCGAAGGTGGCCAGAGGGAACCACTTGTGGCTCGTTTTCTCCACCAGGGGCCCGTAATGGGAGCGGTTGAAGAAGTCGCCCCATACGGCAACGCCGACGCCCGTGAAGGTGCCGGGCGCAGCGGCGTCCAACATGTCCTCCCAGTCCACTTTGCGGAGTTTCAGATACACCAGCATGGCGAGGGCGGCCAGGATCGCCCCGCCGAAGAAGGACATGCCAGGCCGGGTCAGGTCGAAGAAATCGCTCCACTTCACCATCCGAGAAAGGCAGGCGAACAATCTGGCTCCCAGGACGCCGAAGGGCACGCCAAGGATACAGAGATCCAGGGCGATATCCTTGGGGAGCTGCCGTCCCTTGGTACGTCTATCCGTGATCAGTACGGCCAGGGCGATGCCCAGAGCCAGCAGGATGGCGTACCAGTATATGGTAAATTTGCCTATGGTGAATGCTACGTCAAAATGTGGGTCCTTCATGTGAGCCTCCTCATACTTTGCAGTGTATTCTACCACAGAATCACGAGACTATCAACCATTCAAAGTTGACATAGGTCACCCTCCTGCACTATAATATAAACAGGTATGAAATAAATCTTGCAAGGCAGAAAGGAAAGCTATGAAAAGGATAGTGATCGCCCTGGGCGGGAATGCCCTTCAAGAAGCGGGAAAACCAGCCACGGCTGAATCCCAGCTGGAAGTCGTTGAAAAGACCTCGGCCTATATCGCCGATATCATCGAAGCCGGGTACGATGTAGTCATCGCGCACGGAAACGGACCTCAGGTAGGCCGCATCGTACTGCAGAACGAGTCTGCGTCCAGCGTGACGCCCGCCATGCCCTTCGACGTGTGCGGCGCCATGAGCCAGGGATATATCGGATACCATATACAGCAGGGCCTTTCCAAGATCCTGCGGCAGCGCGGGGTGGACAAGCAGGTGGTCACCTTGGTGACGCAGGTCGTGGTGGATAAAAACGACCCCAAGTTCCAGAACCCCAGCAAGCCCATCGGTCCCTTCTACACGAAGGAAGAGGCGGAAAAGATCGCCGCTGAAAAGGGGTACACCATGAAGGAGGACGCCGGCCGCGGTTATCGCAGGGTGGTGGCTTCGCCCCTGCCCGTGGAGATCGTGGAGCTGGACGCGGTGAAGGCCCTCGAAAACGCCGGGTTCGTCGTAGTCACCGTAGGCGGCGGCGGCATCCCCGTGATCCGAAACGAGGACGGCACCCTGACCGGGACCGCAGCGGTCATCGACAAGGACCTGGCCAGCGAAAAGCTGGCGGAAGACATGGATGCCGACGCTCTGGTCATCCTCACCGCCGTGGAGAACGTGTCCATCAACTATAAGAAGCCCGATCAGAAGGACCTGTCCCTCCTCAGCGTGGCAGATGCGAAGGAGTACATCACCGAAGGCCAGTTCGCCCCCGGCTCCATGCTGCCCAAGGTGGAGGCGGCCATGAAGTTCGCTGCGAGCAAGCCTCAGCGCAAGTGCATCATCACTTCCCTCGAAAAGGCGGTCGACGCCCTCAACGGCGTCGCCGGCACCACCGTCACCCTGTAAACGGACGTTTTCCAGGTTATCCACAGTTTCCACAGTATCCACAATCATAGAAAAATGAAGTAAGGAGGCACCCATGAAACCCTATGCATCCATGACCAAGAACGAACAGCGCGCTGAACTGAAGGCCCTGCAGGCACAGTATGCCGAGATCAAGGCCAAGGGCCTGAGCCTGAACATGGCCCGCGGCAAGCCCTCCTCGGAGCAGCTGGACATCATCAGCGATATGCTGACCGTCCTCTCCAAGCCTGAGGACTGCTATGACGGCAAGCTGGACGTGCGCAACTACGGGGAACTGCTGGGCATCCCCAGCGCCCGCGCCCTCTTTGCTGACATACTGGACACCGTGCCCGAGAAGGTCATCGTGGGCGGCAGCGCCTCGCTGCAGCTCATGTTCGACCTCATCAGCAAGGCTTACACCCATGGTCTGCTCCACTCTCCCGCCCCCTGGTGCAAGCTGGACAAGGTCAAGTTCCTTTGCCCGGCCCCCGGCTACGACCGTCACTTCACCGTCAGCACCACCTTCGGCATGGAGCTCGTCTACGTGCCCATGACCGAGTTCGGTCCCGATATGGACTTCGTAGAGAACGCCGTGAAGGACCCCGACGTAAAGGGTATCTGGTGCGTGCCCAAGTACTCCAACCCCGACGGCATCATCTACTCCGCCGAGACCATCGACCGGTTCGTGCATCTCAAGCCCGCCGCCCCTGACTTCACCGTCATGTGGGACAACGCCTATTGCATCCATGAAGTCATCGGCGACTACGTGCCCTTCCCCGACATCCTGTCCCTGGCTGCTGCGGCGGGTACGGAGGACATGTTCTATGAGTTCGCCTCCACCAGCAAGGTCACCTACCCCGGCGCCGGCATCTCCTGCATGGCGTCCAGCGTGGCCAACGTGGAGTACATCAAGAAGATCCTCACCGCCCAGATCATCAGCTACGACAAAGTGAATCAGCTTCGCCACGTGAAGTACCTGAAGAACAAGGAGAACACTCTGGCCCTCATGAAGAAGCATGCGGCTGTGCTGGGACCCAAGTTCATTGCGGTGCTGGACGCTCTCGACAAGGAGATCGCACCCCTGGAGATCGCCACCTGGCGCAGTCCCAAGGGCGGGTATTTCGTCAGCTTCTATGCCATGCCCGGCACCGCCAAGCGCACGGTCGCCCTGGCCAAGGAAGCGGGCATGGTCATGACCGGCGCCGGCGCCACCTTCCCCTACGGCAAGGATCCTGAGGACAGCAACATCCGCATCGCGCCCTCCTATCCGCCCCTTGCGGACCTTAAGAAGGCCATGGAGATCTTCTGCGTCTGCGTGAAGATCGCGGCTCTGGAGAAGCTCTTGGGCTAAACCGTTTACAGACGAAGCAAAGGCTCTCGGGATATCCTCGGGAGCCTTTCGATCTATATGAAAAAAGAAAAGAGCTGTTGATATTTTCAACAGCTCTTTTCTGCTGGTGCGGTGGACGAGACTTGAACTCGTACGCGCGAAGCACACGCACCTCAAACGTGCCTGTCTGCCAATTCCAGCACCACCGC
>JBGVAK010000149.1:0-3406 GCA_045224495.1 Christensenellales bacterium | reverse complement strand
AGGATTCGAACCCACGGGCACTTGCATGCCGACGGTTTTCAAGACCGCTTCCTTAGACCACTCGGACACATCTCCGTGTTTTCGATGTTCCCCGCTCTCGTCCGAAGGGAAGTATACCAAAGAGGATATGAAATGTCAATGGTTTTCAAAAAAGGAAAATAGTGCGGGCCTTGCTCTTGACTTTATTTCTTTTCGTGCTATGATACAGCCTTGTTTGAAATGATTCGGAGGATTTGCGTTCATGGAAAAAATGCTTGCGGCGGCATTGGCTTTGCTCATCGGCCTGCTGATGACCCGCGTTTTTAAGATGTTTCGGCTCCATTTGCCGGATGTGACGGCCTTTTTGCTGGCCGGTCTTATTGTCGGCCCCCACTGTTTGGGACTCCTGGGCATAGAGGGCGTAGGCTTCACCTCCGCTGAAGAGGTAGAGAACCTTTCCGTGATCTCCAACACGGCTCTCGGCTTTATCGCTTTCTCCATAGGCAACGAGTTTTTGCTGTCACAGCTCAAGACCATCGGTAAACAGGCGGTTATCGTGGGTATATTCCAAGCGCTGGCCGCTACCGTCTTTGTCGACGTCGCTTTGATCGGCCTTCACTTCATTATGCCTGACAAGCTGTCCCTCGAGGCGACCATAGTCCTGGGCGCCATCGCCGCAGCCACCGCTCCGGCGGCCACGCTGATGGTGGTCCGCCAGTATAAGGCCAAGGGCAAGCTGACGGATATCCTGCTGCCCGTGGTCGCCCTGGACGACGCCGTGGGCCTTGCGGTGTTCGCCATCTCCTTCGGCATAGCAAACTCCCTGGTCACGGGGAAGACCGACATCGTCGGCATCATCGTGGAGCCCCTCATCGAGATCGTCGCTTCGCTGGGCCTCGGCTGCCTTATGGGCTGGGTATTGACCATGCTGGAACGGGCCTTCTTCTCCAACTCCAATCGTCTCTCCCTGACCATCGCCTTCGTGGTGCTGACGGTGGCCTTGTCCATGATCTCCTTCGAGATCGGCGGGGTGAAGGTGTCCTTCTCCACGCTGCTCGTGTGCATGATGCTGGGCACGGTGTTCTGCAATATCTGCCCCCTTTCCCATGATCTCATGGAGCGGGCCGACAAGTGGACGGTGCCATTGTTTGCCCTGTTCTTCGTGCTCAGCGGTGCGGAGCTGGAGCTGGATGTGCTCAAGGACGGCGCCGTCATCCTGGTGGGTGTGGTCTATATCCTGATGCGATCCCTGGGCAAATATATTGGCTCCTATCTTAGCTGCTCAGCAACAAAGTGCGATCCCATGGTCAAAAAGTATTTGGGCATCACCTTGCTTCCTCAAGCAGGCGTAGCTTTGGGCATGTGCGTGACGGCAGCGAAGCTCGGCAGCGCAGACGGGGTGCTGATCAAGAACATCATCCTCTTCAGCGTTCTCGTGTATGAACTCTTCGGTCCGCTGCTCACCAAGTGGGCCCTGACCAAGTCCGGCGATATCCAACCCTCCGTGGTGGATGTCCATGCGCGCCGTATGAACAAGTTCCAGGAGGCGGTCGATCAGAAGACGGTCTCCAAGGCCAGCATGAAGCAGGCCCACAAGAATATCGAGTGGCGCAAGAAAAGAACAGCTAAGATGCAGAAAATGCAGGAAAAACGCAAATAATGGAAAAGCCCCGCTTCCCATCCGGAGGCGGGACTTCTTTTATACGAATTCGACGGGCACCGCTGTGGCGGCGATGACGCTTATGGGCGTCACACGACAATCCACGGCGTAGATGCCCACGCCCGCGTCTCTCGCCCGGAGCAACGCGTCCGCGAATGTCGGGTCGGTGGCACGATTGGCCTGCAGGGAGAGGACGTTCTGCATCTGCACCACGAAGAGCACATAGGCGTCCGTGCCGTCTCGCTGCAGCTTGGTCAGTTCCCTGAGGTGCTTCACGCCGCGCTCCGTAGGCGCGTCTGGGAAGAAGACCTTGCCGTCCTGCTCCAGCGTCACGCCTTTCACTTCCAGATAAAAGGGACGGCTGCCCTTGACCCCGTAGAAATCGAACCTGGAATCGCCCCAGGCGACCTCCCGCCGCAGCTCCGTCAAGTCAGGGAACAGGCGGGGAAGGTATTCAGCGGCGATTTGGTTAGGGGCCTGGCTGTCCATATTGATGAGCCGTTGGCCCTTGTAAACCGATACCAGGTCATAAGGGGTCTTGCGGCCGGGCGTCGTTCCCTGGCTCAGGATCACCTTCGCCCCTGGAAGGAGCAGCTCCCGGCAGCGGCCCGTGTTTTTCACATGGCAAACCACCGTCTCTCCGTCCAGGAGCACGTGAGCGACGAACCGGTTAGGACGATCCAGAAAGATGGCTTCGCGAATGCTGTCGTATTTCATAGAGAGAAGTATAGCTTTCTTTCGATGAAAATGCAATCCGCCCTTGAAAGATAAGGGAAAGGGGAGTAGAATCGAGAAAAAAAGATCGGAGAACCATATATGTCGATCATCTTGGGCCATCGGGGCGCCTCCGGGTACGCCCCTGAGAATACGCTGGAAGCCTTCCGTCTGGCTATGGATATGGGGGCAGACGGCTTCGAACTGGACGTGCATCTTTCCAAGGACAGGGAGCTCATCGTCATGCACGACGAGACGGTGGACCGTACCACCAACGGCTCCGGCCAGATCCAATCCGTCACCCTGAAGGAGCTCAAACAGCTGGACGCCAGCAACGGCATGCCTCAGTATAAAGGTGCGAAGATCCCTACCCTGGGTGAGCTGTACGACCTTATACGGGATACCAAGCATGTGGTCAACGTGGAGATCAAGACGGACCAGATCGTCTATCCCGGCATCGCCGAGAAGGTGTTGAAGCTGGAGCAGGAGAAAGGCATGGAGGGGCGCATCCTCTATTCCTCCTTCAACCACTATACGCTCATGGAGCTCAAAGCGATCAAGCCCGATGTAAAGTTCGGCATCCTCTACAGCGACGGTCTCTTTGAACCATGGAAATATGCCAAGTCCATTGGCGCGCAGTACATCCATCCCCACTGGCGGACGCTTCTCTATCCCGGCATGATCGAGGGCTCCCTGGCCGCGGGGATCGGCATCAACCCCTGGACGGTGAACGACGAAGAGATCATGGCCCTCTGCATACGCCACGGCATCGGCGTCATCACCAACTACCCCGACAAGGCCCTGGCCATCCGTGATAAGAAATGAACAAAAGGGCGGCAGATTTGCCGTCCTTTTTCGTTCTTTTTTGGTTGACAAGTGGTGAGCACAGGTTGTAAAATTTCTAAGGCGTGGAAATTCGCCACAAGATCATTTCAGAAAGAGAGGTGGACACCATGGATGCAGGCGGTAGTAGCGGCACAAGCGGATCGACCGGTCATATACATCGATGCACCGCAGCCATGGTGTGCCGCCGCATATAGCCGATATTCCCTG
>JBGVAK010000148.1:0-14062 GCA_045224495.1 Christensenellales bacterium | reverse complement strand
ACGGTCAGGATGCCCTGGGAGTGGTTCATGCCCTCGATGTCCTCGGGGCTGGTCTCGAGGCGCACCAGGACCACCTTATGACCGGCCTTGGCCCAGTTGGTGGCGTCCTCGGCGTTGAAGACGATCTGGCCGCAGGCGGCGCCGGGAGAGGCGGGCAGGGCGTGGGCCACGGGCTTGGCAGCCTTCAAAGCGGCAGCGTCGAACTGGGGATGGAGCAAAGCGTCCAGCTGCTTGGGGTCCACCATGAGCAGGGCGTCGTCCACGGTGATGAGGCCCTCGTCCACCAGGTCGCAGGCGATCTTCAGCGCGGCCTTGGCGGTGCGCTTGCCGTTGCGGGTCTGGAGCATGTAGAGCTTTTTATCCTCGATGGTGAACTCCATGTCCTGCATGTCGTGATAGTGGGCTTCCAGCTTGCCGCAGATGTCCACGAACTGCTCGTAAGCTTCGGGGATGACCTCCTTGAGCTGGTCGATGGTTTGCGGCGTGCGCACGCCGGCCACCACGTCCTCGCCCTGGGCGTTCATGAGGAACTCGCCGAAGAGGTGCTTCTCGCCGGTGGCGGGGTCACGGGTGAAGGCCACGCCGGTGCCGGAATCGTTGCCGGTGTTGCCGAAGACCATCATCTGCACGTTGACGGCGGTGCCCCAGTCGCCGGGGATGTCGTTCATGCGGCGATAGTAGATGGCGCGGGGGTTGTTCCAGGAGCGGAACACGGCCTTGATGGCGCCCAGCAGCTGCTCCTTGGGATCGGAGGGGAAGTCCACGCCGATCTTGGCCTTATATTCGGCCTTGAACTGCTCGGCCAGCTTCTTGAGATCCTCGGCGGTGAGCTCGGTGTCCAGCTTCACACCCTTCTCGGCCTTCATCTTATCGATGAGCTCCTCGAAGTACTTCTTGCCCACCTCCATGACCACGTCGGAATACATCTGGATGAACCGACGATAGGAGTCATAGGCGAAGCGGGGATTGCCGGTCTTCCGGGCAAAGGCTTCCACCACGGTGTCGTTGAGACCCAGGTTCAGGATGGTGTCCATCATGCCGGGCATGGAGGCGCGGGCGCCGGAACGGACGGAGACCAGCAGGGGGTTGTTGAGGTCGCCGAACTTCTTGCCGCTCATCTTCTGGAGCTTTTCCACGTACTCGTCGATCTCGGCCAGGATCTCGTCGTTGATCTTCTCGCCGTCATCATAGAACTTGATGCAGGCCTCGGTGGTGATGGTGAAGCCCTGGGGCACGGGCATGCCCAGGTTGGTCATCTCGGCCAGGTTCGCGCCCTTGCCGCCCAAGAGGTTGCGCATGTCCTTGGAGCCTTCGGAAAACAGGTAAACATATTTGTGTGCCAAGTTCTTTTCCTCCCGTTCAAGATTTGGTTTGGAACGATTTATTATAGCAATCCTCCGACAGGATTGCAAGGTTTTTTCATCAGTTTGCACCTTTTCTGCAGGAAATAATTCATAAAAAACGGTAAGCCGTGCTTCCCCGTCTCCCGCCGTCAGCAGTACCCCATGCCCCGCAGGAGCAGGACCCAGAGGAACATGGTGAAAAGAGACAGGAGGCTGGTGGTGGCTACGATCTCCGCCGCCAGCTCCCCGTCGCCGCCCAGCTCGTAGCTCATGGCTACGGAGGCTACCGCCGTGGGAGCGGCTGTGGCCGCCATGATGCCCACCAGCGCCGCGTCCCGAAAGCCCAGGAGCACCGCCGCCGGGACCACCAGCAGGGGCGACAGTATGAGGCGCACCGCGGACACGATCAAAACCAGCTTCCGGTTCTTCGCCATGGACTTCAAGGTCAGGGACGCGCCCACCAGCACCATGGCGAAGGGGGTGGCGGCGCTGCCCAGGGCCTTCATGGGCTTGTCCAGGTATTCGGGGAACTGTACCTTCATAAGGGCGCAGAGGGCGCCCAGGGCCGAGGCGATGATCAGGGGGTTCTTGACGATCTTCCACAGCACCTGCCAAAGGTCCACCTTGCCGCCCCTGAGAAACTCGAAGGTGAAGACGGCCAGGAGGTTGAACAGGGGCACCATGATGGAGATGAGGAGGCTCACGGGGCCTACGTTCTCCGGCCCGCAGAGCTGCTCGGCGTAGGCCATGCCCAAAAGGACGAAGTTGCTCCGGTACATGGCCTGGACGGCCACGGAGGATTGGCGATAGTCCCGGAGGAAACGGGGCACCGTCAGCAAATAGAGGGTGAAGAGGAACAGGGCAGCCCCGGCGCCGAAGAGCATGAGCCTGCCGCTGTCCGTCCCGGAAAAGTCGGCGCTACGCACGTTGTTGAAGAGGCTGAAGAACAGGAAGGACCTAAACAGCAGGGCGTTCATCTTGGGCAGGTCCTCGATCTTCAGTATCCTCATCTTCCTCAGCACGGCGCCGACGGCCATGTAGAAATACAGGGGAAAGAGGGCTAAAAAGGTGTTGGTCAGCAGTTCCATGGGCTACTCCCCTTCCCCCGCCTCAGGCGGCATGTGCAGCGAAGTGAACAGGGCCGCGGCCTTCTCGATGCCGGGCAGGTACAGCGTCGCATAGGGCAGGAGCCGCGAGAGGACCTCTGCCCGCAGGGGCTCCTTCATCTTCACCCGGCCCAGCTGGTCATCGTCCAAAAGGAGCATCCGCCGCATGGCCTCCAGGGCCGTTTTGCCGATCTTTCGGCCTACGGGGGAGCAGGCGGCGCACACCGCCCCGCCCTTGTCGGGCAGAAAACGGATGACGGGGTCCTCCCGCAGATCCCGGCCGCAGACGGCGCAGTGGGTGATGGCGGGGCGAAAGCCCAGGAGGGACAGGCAGCGGATCAAAAAGCAGGCGGTCAGATCCCCGGGGTCGTTGTCCCCGTAGGTGAGGAAGGACAGGGTGTGGTACAGGAGGGAAAAGATCTCCGCGCTGCCCTCCTCCGCCTGGACGCCCTCGAGGCACAGGGACGCGCACAGGGAGGCCGCGGCGAAACGCCCCACGTCCTCCCGAAGGGGGTAGAAGCTTTCCAGCACCTCCCCCTGGTCCACGATATACTTGTTCTTGTGGTAGAAGAGCTGATACTCCCCGTAGGTGAAGGGCTGGGTGCATGCTAGCAGCGGCGACGTGGCCTTGCGGCAGTTCCGCGCCTTCGCGTCCACCCGGCCCTGCTCCGCCGTGAACAGGGTCAGTATCCTATCGTTGTCCCGGTAATCCACCGTCCGGATCACCATGCCCTTGAGGGTCAGGTCCGCCATGGTCTTTCTCCCGCAGCCGGGCGTATTGGAGGTACGCTTCCACCCGTCCGCTCTCGTAAAACGTCTGAAAGGCTTTTCGTTCTTCTTCTGTCGCAGGCATTGTCACAGGACGCCTCCTTTCCAGGGTCAGTATGGACCGGAAGGAGGTTATCCTATTCAGCCTTCATATCCCAGTTCGTTCAATACGGACTGTCGGTTGCGCCAGTCGTCCTTGATCTTCACCCAGAGCTGCAGGTTCACCTTCACGCCCAACAGCCACTCCATGTCCTCCCGGGCAGCGGAGCCGATCTTCTTCAGCATAGACCCACCCCGGCCGATGATGATACCCTTGTGGCTGTCCCGCTCACAGAGGATGGTGGCGTAGCAGTCCATGAGCTGACCGTCAGACCGAAGCTCCATTTTGTCCATACTGACGCCGATGCCGTGGGGCACCTCGTCCTTGAGGAGCTCCAAGGCCTTCTCCCGGATCATCTCCGCGCAGATGAGGCGCTCCGGCTGGTCCGTGACCATGTCCGGGGGATAGTACTGGGGGCCCTCGGTGAGGTAGCCGAGGAGCAGCTGCTCCAGCTCCTGAAGGCCCGTCCCCTTGAAGGCGGAGATGCGGTGGATCTGGGAAAAACCCTCGGAACGCAAGGATTCTTCGCATTCGTCCACCTGCAGCTTCGTGGCGATGTCGCACTTGTTGAGGAGGACCACCACGGGGCATTTGGCCTGCTTGAGCCGCGCCATGATCTGTTGGTCCCGCTCCCCCACGCCCTTGCGGGCGTCCACCAGAAAGAGGATGGCCTCCACGTCCATGAGGCAGTCCCCCGCGGTCTTCTGCATGTACTCCCCCAGCTTGTTTTTGGGGGTGGTCATGCCGGGAGTGTCCAGAAAGATCATCTGATACTCGTCCCGTGTGAGAACGCCGGTGATGCGGTTGCGGGTGGTCTGAGCCCGGTCCGTGACGATGGAGATCTTCTGGCCCACCAGGGCGTTGATGAGGGTGGATTTGCCCACGTTGGGGCAGCCGATGAGGCTGAAAAAACCGCTTTTATAGGCCATATCACACGTCCAGGTCCTTGGGCCCGAAGGAATGCGGGAGGAGCGTCTGAAAGTCGGACACGTCCACCTTGGTCCTGTCTCGATTGGCGGTGACGATGATGAAATCCTTGTCGCAGAACTCTGCCATGACCTGGCGGCAGACCCCGCAGGGGAAGCCCATCTCCTCCCCCGTGGCGATGACGGCGATGGCCCGGAAGGCCCGGTGTCCGTCGTAGACCGCCTTAAAGAAGGCCGTGCGCTCGGCACAGATGGTGGGGGTGAAGCCGGCGTTCTCGATGTTGCAGCCCTGATAGATCCTTCCGTCCGCGGTCAGCAGGGCCGCGCCCACGTGGTAGTGGGAGTAGGGGGCGTAGGAATGGTCCCGGGCCTCCTGGGCCTTGTCCAGCAGCAGATCGATCTCCGCTTGCGTCAGTTGGTTCATCTCGTTTCACCGATCCTTTCCAAAATAGTCCGCTGGCGGCCGCGCATGACCTGCTCCTCCGCCTCGTTCATGTGGTCGTACCCCAGGATATGCAGGGTGCCGTGGACCGCCAAAAAGGCCAGCTCCCGGCTCAGGCTGTGGCCGTATTCCGCCGCCTGCTCCACGGCCCGGCTGCGGCAGATCATGATGTCGCCCAGATACCCGTCGGGGGAACCCAGAAGGGCTTCCCCCTCCCGGCTGGGGAAGGTGAGCACGTCCGTGACCCGATTCACATTCCGAAAGTCACGGTTCAGCTGCCGGATATGTTCCGGCCCCGCCACCAGCACGGTGATGTCCCCCGCCGCGCCCTCCATGCTGAGGGCCATCTCGCAGGCGGTGCGGATGCCCGCCTCCTCCTCGGGGGTCAGGGCTTCGTCTTCCGAATATACTTCGATCATGCGTCCTCCTTGGGGTAGGTGATGCGGTCGTGGAGGATGCCCGCGAAGGTCTGCAAAAAGCTTTCCTCCACCCGGTTGAGTTCGCTGAGGGTCAAGTCGCAGTTGACCATCTGCCCGTCCTCCATCTTGCCGCGGATGACCCGATGGACCATGTCCCGCACCTGCTCGGGGCTGGGCCCGCCCAATGACCGGACCGCCGCCTCACAGCTGTCCGCCAGCATGACGATGGCGCTCTCCTTGCTGCTGGGTTTGGGTCCCGGGTACCGGAAGTCCGCCTCCCGCACGTCCGGGTCCATCTTCTTGGCCTTCACGTAGAAGTAGGCAGTCATGGTGGTGCCGTGGTGCTCCCGCACGATGCTGCGCACGGCGGCGGGCACCTTGTACCGCTGCAGGATGGCATCCCCGTCCGCCACGTGGGCGATGATGATCTTTGAGCTCTCCACGGGCAGCATCTCGTCGTGGGGATTGACGCCATTGGCCTGATTTTCCGCGAAGTTACGGGGATTCTTGAGCTTGCCTGCGTCATGGACGGCGGCAGCAGCCTTGGCTAAGAGGGCGTTGGCGCCGATGCTCTGGGCCCCGTTCTCCGCCAGCAGGGCGGCCATCTGGCAATGGTGATAGGTGCCGGGGGCGTTGCTCATGAGCCGCCGTTGGAGCGGATGGTCCATGTTCAACAGCTCGTTGAGCCGGGTGGGCGAGGGCAGGTCGAACAGAAGCTCCCAGATGGCCGTGAGGCCCATGCCCAGCACCAGGGCAATGATGGCGCCCACGAAGAAGAGGCCGAAGGCGGTGACGCTGACCAGCCATCCCTCCCCAGCAAGAAGCTTAGGCACCGCGGGCAACAGGCCGCCCACGCCGCCGCCGATGATGGCCGCCGGGACGAAGGCGGTCCGCTTCCCGTCCACCGTCAGGATGCAGACGGCCACCACGCCGGAAAGGAGCGTCCCCGCCATCAGGGCGAAGGTCTCCCCGGACAGTATGCCCGACTCCGGCAGCAGCAGGCTGTTCGTCAGAGCGATGAGCACGCTGGCGCCCAGAGCCGTCCGCTTCTCGTGGGTAGCGGCGATCATGAGCGCGCCCAGTAGGACCGGGGCGATGCGGCTCTCAAAGAGGGTGAAGACCCACATCACGGCCAGGTTCACCATGAACAGCAGGCTCAGCCGCAGCATGACCAGGGGCAACAGGGCGGTCTCCTGTTCAAAGAGCAGCAGATACAGGCCGTAGACCAGGTAGACGGGCAGCAGGTATAGCAGGAAGCTCCCAAAGGAGCTGCGGTCCGACTCTCCCTTCAACATATCCAATGACACCAGGTGGACCAGGTCCTTCTGGGTCAGGGTAGTCCCCTTGCGGAACAGGACCTCCCCCTTGCGGACGGACACGGGCGTCACGTCGCTGGCGGCGGCGGCCCGGGCCTTCTCGGTCTCCACCTCGTCCACCACGGCAGACGCCACGTAAAACCGGTCGATCAGGTTCCCCGCCAGCTCCGTCTTGCCCACGGCGGGCAGGCTGGTCTGCTTGAGCTGCTCCTTCGCACGGTACCGGGCCGTCTCCAGCTCGCTTTCCCGGACGCCGCTCCCCATGCCGCTCAGGATGGCATCCTTCACGGCGGTCTTCAGAGGCTCCGTGTCGGGCAGGCTGCCTACGGCATGGAGGCTGCTGCGGGGGAGATAGGTGTTGAGGAGGGAGTAGGCCATGACCGCGTCCAGAGCGTTGCTGAGGCCATACTCGTTGAGCTTGGACTGCAGCTCCGTTTCCTTCACCAAAATGCTCCAGTCGGTCTGGTTGAAGAGGAAGCCGTTGTAGTCCTGGGCGCTCTCCTCCCAGCGCTGGACCATCTCCTTCAAAAACAGGTCGTACTGAGCGAACCAGGCGTCCAGGGCCTGTCCCTGGGCGGCCACGATGCCATCGTCCAGGCGATAGACCGGCTCCACCCGATCCCGGGCGGCCTGGCGAAGCTCGTCCGTCCGAAAGGCGTCGGTCACAGAGTAGGGATAGAGCACGTCCTCCGTGAGCACGTCCCCGGCGCGCAGGTCCAGCCGCACGTCGGGGTAGCGCAGGCACATGAACAACAGGTTCAAAAGGCACACCAACAGCAGCAGCGGCAGCCCCACAGCTCGCCCCAGCCCGCGCTTTTTGGTCGTTCTTTGCCCGTCCATAGCTTCCCCCCGCTTCTTCGATCAGTTGTTTTGCTTTTCGCTTCTTTCGTAGGCCTGTATGATCCGCTGGACCAGCTCGTGACGCACCACGTCCTTGTGGGTGAGCTGGATGACCCTGATGCCCTCCACGTCCCGGAGGATGCCGATGGCATGGATAAGGCCGCTTTTCTTCTCCCGCGGCAGGTCGATCTGGGTGATGTCGCCGGTGATGATGGCCCGGCTCCCCTCGCCCAAGCGGGTCAGGAACATCTTCATCTGCTCGATGGAGCAGTTCTGCGCCTCGTCCAGGATGATGTAGGCGTTGTTCAATGTCCGGCCCCGCATGTAGGCGAGCGGCGCCACCTCGATGGCTCCCCGCTCCATGAGGTTCCGATAGGTCTCCATGCCGAAGAACTCCTGCAGGGCGTCGTAGAGGGGGCGAAGGTACGGGTCCACCTTGTTCTGCAGGTCGCCGGGGAGGAAGCCCAGCTTTTCCCCCGCCTCCACCGCGGGCCGGGTCAGGATGATCTTGTCCACTTCCTTGTTCTTGAAGGCCAGCACCGCCATGGCCACGGCCAAATAGGTCTTGCCCGTGCCCGCGGGGCCCACGCCGAAGACCAGCTCGTGCTCCTTGAGGGCCTGGACGTACTTCTTCTGCCCCAGGGTCTTGCACTTGATCTGCTTGCCCCGGGCGGTGAGGGCCACCACGTCGCCCATGATCTCGGAGATGAGTTCCGCGTTCCCCTCCCGGGCAAGGTCCACTGCGTAGCGGATGCGGCTGCGATTGATGGGCTCCCCCTTGCGCTGCATGGACAGGAGCTTTTCGAGGACGGTCCGGCAGAGAGCGGCGTTCTCCGCCTCCCCCTCGATGGCGATGCCGTCCCCGTTCACGGTGATGAGGGTGCCCGTCTCCTGCTCGAAGACGGAGATGTTTTCGTCCAGGACGCCGAAGAGCCCCGCGGCGTCCTCCATGCTGTCCAGTTCGATCCGTTCCGTTTTGATTTCCATTCTGTGTCTACGAGATCTCCTTTGTGTATCCGATATTTTCCTCTGTGGTCACGGCGCACACGCCGTACAGTTTTCCGTTCTTTTCCTTGGTATAGCGGTCGATCATGAGGATCTTCGCCTGTCGTGGCACCTGCAGCAGGGCCATGCGCTCCGCCTCGAAGAGGGCCGCCTCCCTCCGCTCCCCGTCGGTCAGGGGCCGCTCCTGCTTTACCTTCTCCCGCCAGGTCCCCCGGCATATGCGGATGGGCCAGGGATATAGGGAAAGCTCCTCGACTCCGTCCGTCAGCGTCCCGTCCTCGAAGGGACAGGCCCGCTCCAGGACCTTCCAGGGGCCCAGGTACAGGGCGCCATAGGGGCGTTCGTTCCCCGTTTCAGCCCATTCCACCTGGGTTTGCGGGGCCTCCACCTGAGCCTTGTAGAGGACAGCCGCCAGCACCTCCCCATAGGCGTGGGTGGTGTAGGTCAGGCTCCCGTCCCGAGCGGTGACGTGCCCCGCGATCAGCAGCTGGCCCTTCTTCACCTTGTCCCCCACCCGCACCTGGGCGCGGCCGCCGTAGGCGCTGATCTTGGTGACGATGCCATCCCGGGTGGAGACTACGTCGCAGGGCTCCGTCAGATCCAGCCGCTCCCCCTCGGCCAAGGCCTCCCGGGCCCGGACCCGGAGGAAAACCCCGTCCACGTGTATTTCCAGGAAGGCCAGCTCCTCGTACTGGGCGGCCACGATGTCGGCTACGTCGGAGAGGGGCATCCGCCGCACCTTCCGGCCGGGGCACAGGCCCTGTTCCCGCAGCGCTTGGCGCAGCACCGCCTCGTCCATGCGCTCACAGCCCTGCACGTCCACGAACCAGATCCGCTGGGAGGCCCACCAGGTCAAAAGCAGGGTGCAGGCCATGCCCAGGATCAGCACCTTCCGCCGCCACAGGCCCCGGAGCCGGTAGAGGCCGCCGCCCTTTTTCCGGATATGCACCCGGCAGCGGCAGCGGCGGTTGAGCTCGCGCAGCCGAACAAAGTCCCGGGCGGGCAGGGAGCAGACCAGGGTGCGCCCGTCGGGCCGATGCAGGTCCCATATGGGCACGCCCTGGACCTCCAAAAGGGACGGGAGGCGCTCGGGATATACTCCTTCAATTTGGATTATAACATACCCGTTTGGAAAATGCCACTTTTTCTTATTCCTCATAGGCCCATCGCTCCAGCCGCCCCACGATCAGGGCCTGGCTCTCCCCCAGCTCCTTCACCTGCAGCCCTTCCCCGGTCACACGCACCGTCCCGCAGCCCGTCAGGAGCAGCACCTCCTCCTGGGTGCATCGCCGCACGCCGGCCACGTTCTCCACCAGCATCTTCTCCCGGCCCAGGACCGTGATCCGGGGCACCCTCGCATCCATATCCTCCGGCAGGTCCAGCAGCCGGAGCGTCTTCTGCCACAAATCTTTCCTCATATAGTAAGGATATGCGACCAAGCCTGCGGAAACAACAAAGCAGGAGCCCCGCCCCTTGTACATACGCCGGAGGACAGCGTTCGTCACGTCGGGGAAGAAGACGCTTTCCCGTTTTGCTTTCTTTTTCCGGCGAATTATGCCAAATCAGGAACTTGTTTTGACAAACGAACGGATATTTGGTATCGTAGGGAGCATCGAACAGGAGGAAAACCCATGGAAGAAAGGATCGAATACCCCGTTGAACCCATCGCCGACGTGCCCGGACCGGCGGCGGGACCGTCCAAGGGCGAGATGCGCCGCGTCTTCAGCCGCCTGGCCCTGGGTCTGTGCCTGGGGTTGCTGGTGAGCGAGCTGGTGCCCAGCGTCCTGGCCGCCGTCCTGCCGGATTTCGACGCCCAGGCCCACGCCTTCCTGGTGGGGGGCCTGTGCACGGGATGCTTCACCCTGCCGCTGATGGTGCTGCTGGGCAAAAGGTTGCCTGCCCGCCGACCGGAGAAGAACGATCTGCGTGTGGGCGGGTTCCTGGCGCTGGTGTGCATCTGCTACGCCAGCATGATCGTGGGGAATTTGGTGGGCATCGGCGTGAACAGCCTCCTCTCCCCCGGCTCCGTGGACCTGATCAGCCAGCTGGCCACCGCCGCCGGCGCCTCCGTGGAGATGGTCATCGCCTTCGTGGTGCTGGCGCCGGTGTTCGAGGAACTGGTGTTCCGTAAGGTCCTGGTGGACCGGGTGCTGCCCTATGGGGAGTGGCCCGCCATCCTTTTCTCCGGCATCACCTTCGGCCTGTTCCACGGGAATTTGACCCAGTTCTTCTATGCGGCGCTGCTGGGTATGATCCTGGCCTACGTGTACATCCGCACGGGGAACGTCCTGTACACCATCGGCATCCACGCCTGCATCAACTTCCTGGGCGGCGTGCTGCCCGTGCTGGTGCCCGCCGCCTCTTTCGTGGCGGTGCTGGTGGCCATTGCGGGCGTAGTGCTCTTTATTCTGAACAGGAAGAATATCCACGTGGAACGCAACGCCGTGCCCGGCGTGGGCGGGGCCATGTTCGGGAACGCGGGCATGATCCTGTTCCTGATCCTCAGCGGCCTGCTCATGGTGCTGGTGGCCGTGGTCCTGAACCACCCGGAGCTGACGAACGCCTTGGGTTGATCGGTTTGGACACACAAAAGAGGAACGGGACATGCCCGTTCCTCTTTTATTCGTCTTCCCTTGGTTTACTCCGCCACCACCGGGGACTCGGCGGCGTTCTTGCGGATGCTCTCGATGCCCTTGAGGCAGCCGGCCTTGGCCTTGTAGCTTTCGCCGGTGAGGATGATCTCGCCGTTGGCGGCCTTCAGGCGGAAGCGGAACTCGCCCGCCTTGTCCTTGTAGACCTCGAACTTGGGGTTCTTGCAACTGTTGCCCTCCACCGTCTGGTCCTCCAGCCCGGCGGCCACGGCGTTCTTGCGGACGCTCTCGATGCCGTTCTTGCAGGCGGATTCATTGGAATAGGTCTCGCTGATGCCGATGATCTCCCCGTTGCCGGCCTTGAGCACGAAGCGGGAGCCCTTCTCGTTGGTTTTCATCACAAATTTGCCCATCGATCATATGCCTCCTTTGAGTTCTACCGTTAGTATAGCTCATTTATATATAAAATGCAATGGGTGAAAAGCGACATTTTTCGGAACAAGCTATGACGATCAGCCGTCCATGCGCCAGATGGCGTCTATCCGGCTGCTGTTGGGTACAGGTTGGAAGCCCAAGCCCGCATACAAGGCGATGGCAGCCTCGTTGTCCACGTCCACCTGCAGCGTCAAGGGCTTGGCACCCGTCATCTCAACGGCCTTTGCGAGAAGCTTTCGCCCCCACCCCTGCCAGCGATGGGCCTTGTCCACATACAGATCGGCTACGTTGTTGCCCGCTTCGCCCAAGCCAAGATCGAGATAACCCACCGCTACACCGTCCGCCATGGCTAACAGCACGAGAAAGCCCGCCGGGTCCGCCGCCACCATCTCCCCGGTCCAGTAGCTCTCCCCCGCCGGGTCGCTGTCCCGGTGCAGGGCGAAGTAGGCTGATTCATACGTTTTCGACAGGGGTCCCACGCCCGCTGTGTCTACGAATGGTGCCGATCCCCGCCGCTCCATGTCCCGCTGCTCGGGGAACACGGTGGCTCCCGCCTCCAATAGAAGCTTTTTGAGCAGCGCATCCGCCGACCGAAAGGTGAATTCCACCCAATAGCCCGGATACGCCCGTTTGATATACGCCAGCATCTCCCGTCCCGCCGCCTCGGACCGGGTGAGCCAACGGCTCGTTACCAGATACCCTTCCTCCAGAGGACTGAACAAAAACAGCCCCGTCATCTCCTCCCCCTCGAAGGCGCCGAAAGCCAGCGCCCCCTTCCGGGCAAAGGCTTCGGCCAAGCAGGCCGCATCCTGCGGATATGCTTTTAGAAAGGACCCATAGGGTTCCCAGGATCGGATGGTGCGGATCATGTTTCTCTCCTGATGCAAAAAGCGCGGGAGTTTCCTCTCGCGCTTTTGGGTTGTTTTTGGCTTAGAACTTCTGGGCGTTGACCTTGACGCCGGGGCCCATGGTGGTGGAAGCCACCAGGCTCTTGATGTAGGTGCCCTTGGCGGCGGCGGGCTTGGCCTTGATGATCGCCTCCATGAGGGTGGTCAAATTCTCGGTCAGCTTCTCGGGGCCGAAGGAAACCTTGCCGATGGGGCAGTGGCAGATGTTGGTCTTGTCCACACGATACTCCACCTTACCGGCTTTGATGTCCTTGATGGCCTTGGCGACGTCCATGGTCACGGTGCCGGACTTGGGGTTGGGCATCAAGCCCTTGGGGCCCAGGATACGGCCGATGCGGCCGACCACGCCCATCATGTCGGGGGTAGCCACGCACACGTCGAACTCGAACCAGTTCTCCTTCTGGATCTTCTGGACGGTGGCCTCGTCGCCGATGTAATCCGCGCCGGCTTCCTCGGCCTCGTGGGCCTTGTCGCCCTTAGCAAAGACCAACACGCGGACGGTCTTGCCGGTGCCGTGGGGCAGGACCACGGCGCCACGGACCTGCTGGTCAGCGTGACGGGAGTCGACGCCCAGACGGACGGAGACTTCCACGGTCTCATCGAACTTGGCCTTGGCGGTCTTGCAGACCAGCTCCATGCTCTCCAGGGGATCGTACTGCTTCATACGATCGACGAGGGCAGCGCTTTCAACGTACTTCTTTCCGTGCTTCATGTTGTTGCCCTCCTCTTAGTCCACGATGGTGACGCCCATGGAACGGGCGGTGCCCTCGACCATGCTCATGGCGGCTTCCAGGGAAGCGGCGTTCAGGTCGGGCATTTTCAGCTCGGCGATCTCCTTGATCTGGGCCTTGGTGATATTGGCCACCTTGTCCCGGTTGGGACGGCCGGACGCGTGCTCGAGGCCGCAGGCCTTCTTGATCAGCACGGCAGCCGGAGGCGTCTTGGTGATGAACGTGAAGGAGCGGTCCTGATAAACGGTGATGACCACGGGAATGATCAGGCCGGCCTGCTTCGCGGTGCGGTCGTTGAATTCCTTGCAGAAGCCGGGGATGTTCACGCCATGCTGGCCCAGCGCGGGTCCGATGGGCGGCGGGGGCGTCGCCTTTGCGGCGGGCACCTGGAGCTTGATCAGACCAGTAACTTTCTTTGCCATAGGGGTATCCTCCTTAACATGTATGTGGTGAAGCGGGACACCGCAATGTCCCTCCCACTCCCTGAAACCCGCTGGGGGTCGCAGTCAGAGCCTATTCCTCCCGGACGACCTCGTCATACTGAAGCTCCACCGTCGTCTCGCGCTTTAGCATCGGCACGACGACGCTTAACTTCTGGGTGGCCTTGTCGATGGCCGTCACCTTGCCGGTGAAGTTCTCGAAAAGGCCCGAAAGTATGCGAACCTCGTCGCCCACCATGATGTCCAGCCGCGTCTGCTGGGGCTGGTCGAATATGGAGGCGAAGTCCGTCTCGGAGAGGGGGGTCGGCTTGTTGCCGGAGCCCACGAATCCCGTTACGCCGCGGGTGTTCCTGACCAGATACCACGTCTCGTTGGTCATCTCCATCTTGACGATCACGTAGCTGGGCAGCAGCTTGCGCTGCACCACGCGCCGCTTGTTGTTCTTGATCTCGATGGCTTCCTCGACCGGGACGCGCACGTCCACGATCTTGTCCTGCATGCCGTTGTTCTCAACGGCCTTCAGCAGGCTGTCGCGCACCTTGTTTTCATAGCCGGAATAGGTATGCACAACATACCATTTGATATCCGCGTTTTCAGACATATCCGTATCCCCGATCGTCAGAGCTTCGTGATCAGATTGACCAGCTCGCCGGCGCCGAAGTCGATCACGCCGATGATGATGCCCATGACGA
>JBGVAK010000147.1:0-3118 GCA_045224495.1 Christensenellales bacterium | reverse complement strand
AGCTTCTGCTTGATCTCGGCGTAGTTCTCGATGATGCCGTTGTGGACGCCCACCACCTCGGAGCCCATCTCGTCCATGTCGTTGGCGCTGATATGGGGATGGGCGTTGGTCTCGTTGGGCTGGCCGTGGGTGGCCCAGCGGGTGTGACCGATGCCGCAGCAGCCGGGCATGGTCCGCCCGGCTTCCGTCTTTTCTATGAGGTTTTTCAGCTTTCCCGTGGTCTTCACCACCCGCGTGGGCTCCGTCCCGTCCCGCACCGCCAGGCCCGCGGAGTCATATCCTCGGTACTCCAGCATGCTCAATCCGTTGAGCAGAATGGGCGCCGCCGCCCTATGACCGGTGAATCCAACGATACCGCACATGGCAATGAAACTCCTTCCGATGTATCCAGGGGTATACTATAACTCTTTTTGGAAAAATGTCAAAAGCCTTTGGGCCGCCTCCTCCGTGTCCGCCCGGCTGCCGAAGCAGGAGAGGCGCACATGGCCCGCGCCGCCTGCGCCGAAGCCCTCCCCGGGGGTGACCACGATCTGGGCTTTTTCCAGGAGACGATCGAAGAAATCCCAGCCGCTCAAGCCCTCCGGGCAGGGGAGCCACAGGTAGGGGGCGTTGCGGCCGCCGGTGAAATAGACTCCTGCCGTCCTTAGGGCGTCAGCCAGGATGCGACCGTTCTCCTGATAGACGGCCACGGCCTGCCGGTTCTGCCGCTGGCCCACCGGAGACAGGGCCGCCGCGCCCGCCCGCTGCAGGACGTAGCTCACGCCGTTGGTCCGGGTGGTCCGATCCTGCGTCCACATGTCACGGAGGGAGCAGTCCTCCCGTACCAGGGCTTCCGGCACCACAGTGTAGCCCAGGCGCATGCCCGTGAACCCCGCCGTCTTGGACAGGGAGCAGATCTCGATGGCGCACCTTTTGGCTCCGTTCAGCTCGTAGATGCTGTGGGGCACGTCCCCGTCCTGGACGAAGGCTTCGTAGGCGGCGTCGAAGAGGATCACCGCCTGGCGCTCGTTGGCCCAATCCACCCATTGCTGGAGCTGGGACCGGGTGTAGGCCGTGCCTGTGGGGTTGTTGGGGGAGCAGAGGTAGACGAGATCCGCGTTCAGCTCAGCAGTCGGCAAGGGCAAAAAGCCGTTCTCCCGGGTCCCCAACAGGTGCCGGATCTCCCGGCCCGCCATGCGACTGGTGTCCACGTAGGCGGGGTAGGCGGGCTCCACCACCAGCACCCGGGCGGCGGGGGAAAAGAGGTTGCCCAGGGCGCCCAGATCGTCCGCGGCGCCGCTGGAAATGAATATTTCTGCGGGGGACAGGTCCGCGCCCCGCTGGCCGTAGTAGTTCACCACGGCCGCCTTCATACAATCGGTGCCGGTCTCCGGCATATACCCGTGGAAGGTCTCTTCCCGCCCCTGCTCGCCGACGGCCCGGCGCAGGGCCTCCATGACCGCAGGCGAAAGGGGCCCCCGCACGTCCCCCACGCCCAGCTTCAACAGGCGTTGGCGGGGATGGGCGGCCTGGTAGGCGTTGACGGTGTCGATGATGCGGGTGAAGAAGAAGGCCGGGGGCAGCGTCCTATAGGCGGAATTGATCATCATAGCGGGATCTCCCCCTCGAATACGGTCACGGCAGGCCCCTCCATGGACACGTGGCCCGCAGTGTCCACGGTGACGGACAGGGGACCCCCGTCCAAATCGACCTCCACAGGCGCGCCCGCGGGACAGAAGCCCAGCTGCACCGCGGCGAAGACGGAGGCGCAGGCTCCCGTGCCGCAGGCCATCGTGACGCCGCAGCCCCGTTCCCAGACCCGCATGCGGAGCCTGGCGGGGGAGAGGACCTGGACGAACTCCACGTTGACGCCGTCCGGGAACCGGGGATCCTGCTGGATCCGAGGTCCCCAGAGGGGCAGGTCCTCCACATGTTCGGAAAAGACCACCAGATGGGGATTCCCCGTGCTCACCAGGGTCCCCGCGCCCATGCCCTCCGGCAGGGCGACGTCCGTTTCCTCCAAAACGGCCCGGCCCATGTCCACGGCCACCCGGCTGACCCGGTCGTTCTCCACCGTCAGGGTCAGGGCCTTGACGCCGGAAAGGGTCTCGATGGTCATGCTGTCCTTTCGGACCAGGCCCCGGTCAAAGAGATATTTGCCCACGCAGCGGATGCCGTTGCCGCACATCTTGGCTTCGCTGCCGTCGGCATTGAAGATGCGCATGCGGCCGTCGGCGATCCAGGAGGGAGAGACATAGATCACGCCGTCCGCCCCCACGCCGAAGTGGCGGTCGCATAGCCGCCGGCACAGGGACGCCACCTCCTCGGGGATCTGGCCGTAGACGAGCAAAAAATCGTTGCCCAGGCCTTGCATCTTGATGAACCGCATGGCTCTTCCCTCCGTTCGTTCGGGTGGTCGTCAGTACACGATCATGTAGCGTTTGGTCTCCCAATCGGTGACCCGGGTCCTGTATTCGTCCCACTCGGCCCGCTTGCCGGAGACGTAGCTCTTGAACACGTGCTCGCCCAGGGCGTCCGTGATGAGCTGATCCTCCTCCAGCAGCTCCACCGCTTCCAGCAGGTTCCCGGGGAGACTGGCGATGCCGTGGGCTTTTCGCTCCTTATCGGTCATGGTGTAGATGTTCTCCGTGATCTCGGCCGGGGGCGTGAGCCCCTTCTCGATGCCGTCGAGGCCCGCCGTCAGACATACGGCCAAAGCGAGGTACGGGTTGCAGGCCGGATCGGGGCAGCGGAGCTCCACCCGAGTGCTGTTGCCTCTTGCCGCCGGGATACGGATGAGGGCGGAGCGGTTGGACGCGCTCCAGGCAAGATAGCAGGGGGCCTCGTAGCCCGGCACCAGCCGCTTATAGGAGTTCACCAGAGGATTGGTGATGGCGGCGAAGTGGCGCACATGCTCGAGGACGCCCGCGATGAAGCTGTAGGCCTCCTTGGAAAGGCCCCGCTCCCCCTGGGGATCGAAGAAGGTGTTCTTGCCGTCCTTGCTGAGGGACATGTTCACGTGCATGCCGCTGCCGTTGATGCCGAAGACGGGCTTGGGCATGAAGGTGGCGTGGAGGCCGTGGGCCTGGGCGATGGTCTTCACCGCCATGCGGAAGGTGCTGATGTTGTCGGCGGCGGT
>JBGVAK010000146.1:0-10489 GCA_045224495.1 Christensenellales bacterium | reverse complement strand
GTTCTGCTTGATCTGCTCGTTGGTGCCCATGATGGTGGAGGAGATGGCGATGATGGAGGCGATGCCGATGATGATGCCCAGCATGGTGAGGGCGCTGCGCAGCTTATGGGACCAGATGCCGTCAAAGGCCTCTCTGAAATTCTCTAACAAAGCTCTCCGCCTCCCTTCTCACCAGCCGCCATCGGTGATCTCCACCGTGGCCCCGTCCCGGACGTTCTTGTCGTAGGGGAAAGCGATATAGTCCTCTCGGGTAAGGTCGCTGCCCACCAGTTCGATATACTCCATGGTCCGGCGGCCCGTGTGGACCTGGACCTTGCGGAGCACGCCGTCCCGGGCCACGAAGATACAGTCCTGGCCGTCGATCTCCCGGACGAAGGCCTCGTAGAGGTAGATGGCGCCGGACTTGGACAGCGGCTCGAAGGAGGTGAACTCCACGTAGCTGTAGAGGGGCAGCTCCACGTCCCCCACCACCTCTAAGAGCATGGTATAGCCCGAGGAGTTGGGGTTGCCGCCGTTAGAATAGCTGTCGGTCACGGGCATAGGGCTCACGTAGGTCACTTTGGCCGTCACGTTGTCGCCGATCTCGTAGGAGAAGCCCGTGAGCTCCGTGCCCAGGGGGTATTTCGTCAGCTCTGTCTCTCCCAGCAGGCAGGAGATGACGCTCTTGCCGCTGCCGCCCCGGATCTCCAGCAGCGTATCCCCGGCTCGGGCGGCGGGATCCAGCTTGGACACCACGCCGTCGATGGTGCTGGACACGGTGCCGTTGGCGGCGGTGACGGAAAGCAGGGCGATGTCGTGCTCCAGTTGCTTGTATTTGTGCTCGCCGTCCCGGATCTGCTGAACCAGCTCCTCCACGTACGCCTGACGCTGTCCCCGGGACATACCGCCGTAGGACGGGACATAGGGCGTCGGGGTGGGCTCCAGCGTGCCGCCGGATTCGTTTGGCGTAGGCGTGGGGATGAGCGTCCATCGGGCATAGACGGTATGCGTCTTGGTCACCGGGGTCTTGGCGCTGATCTGAGTGCCGCCGGAATCCCGGGTAGTCCACCAGCCTGAGAAGGTATATTCCTCCCGGGTGGGGGTGGGGAGTTTTCCGTAGGCGCTGCCATAGACCAGGACAGCGGAAGGCACGTCGTCGCCCCCGTTGGAGTCAAAGGTAACAGTGCAGGTCGGGGTCTTGCCCAGTCGCAGGATACAGGTCCCCATGCTGGTGCAATCCAGGGAAACGAGAAGATCGTCCGCCTTGGCGCCCACCAGCTGCACATATAGATACCGCCCTTGGCTGGCGGCCCGGCGGCAGCAATAGCTGATAAACGCCCAGGAGACCTCCGTCCCCTCCGTATAGGGATAGAGAAGGGGGCTCTCCAGCGTTCCTTCGCCGGTGGGGGCGACATCCAGCAGCAGCGCCGTGCTGGAGGCCGTTCGAGGAGCCGTCCAAGGCTCCACAAAGGCGGTGAGGACCATGCTGCCCTGGGGCGATTCCGCGTCGGGAGGAAGAAAGCGCATATCCAGAGTCCCCACTTCGGTGGTAAAGACCGCGTAGACGGCCTGACGCTGTCGATTGGCCTGAGCGCGCAGATCCTGCAGCAAGGCCTCGGGAACCGGGTCGCCGCCGGCAATTTTGTACATATAGGGATCCTCCGGGGTCCCTTGTCCGACAGGCGGCTGCAGCGCACGCATCACCGGAACAAACAGCCTTTTGGAGGAGAAGACCGCCCGCCCGCCCACGCTGGCGCCTTTGTATCCCCAGGGGGTAGGGGAGGGACTGGGCGTAGCCGTGGGGATGGTCCGCTCGTAGGGTTCGGAGGCGTACCGTTTATATTCCTTGTAGAGCGATTGCAGATCGTCGTACAGCTTCTGCCGTTCCAGGATCTTTTCGTCCATATCGATGGAATCCTTGGTGGTGTCGTACCGCAGGAGGGGATCGCCCGCCCGGACGGCCTGGCCCTCCGTCACGAAGACCTCCAGGGGCGTCCGATCTTTCTCGCCATAGAGGACGAAGCTGGTACCGGAGGTGACGCTGCCGCCCAGGTAGGTCTGATTGGGTGCGTACTCGAGGAGCCAGTTGCTCACGGGCTGCACCTTCACAGGCTGGCTCATGGTGTAGCGGCTGTAGCCGTAGATGCCTCCGGCCACCAAACCGGCGATGATGAGCAGGATCAGCAGGGTCTTCAGCAGGGTCTTCATGCACCCGCCCCCTCTCTCAGCCACCCGTCGTAAATAAAAAGCATCTTTCGGGCCCGCTCCGCTACGGCGTGCTCGTGAGTGATCATGACGATGGTCATGCCCTGGTCGTGGAGCTCGTCGAAGATGTCCATGATCTGTTGTCCGGCCTTGGAATCGAGAGCGCCCGTGGGCTCGTCGGCCAGCAGGAGCCTGGGGCGGGTGCAGATGGCCCGGGCGATGGCCACCCGCTGGCACTGGCCACCGGAGAGCTGGTTGGGGTAGAAGTTGATCCGATCCCCCAGGCCCACCTGATTCAGGGCCTCCTCGGCTCGCCGCTTGCGCTCGCTGCGCTTCACGTTCCCGTACATGAGGGGCAGAGCTACGTTCTCCCAGGCCCGTCGCCGCTGCATCAGATGGAAGCTCTGGAACACGAAACCGATCTTTTCGTTGCGGATGCGGGCCATGCGGGCGTCTCCGGCCTTGGCGTTGTCCTGGCCGTCGAAGCGATAGACCCCGCCGGTGGGTACGTCCAGATAGCCCAGGATATTCATCAGGGTGCTCTTGCCGGAGCCGGAGGGGCCCATGATGGCGATGTATTCCCCGGCCTCCACCTTGAGATTCACGTCGTGGAGGACCGGGACCTTGTTGGCTCCCATGCCGTAGGTCTTTTCGATGTGTTCGAGCTCGATGATCATCCGATGGGGCCTCCCTCAGGGATATCCGTCTGGGCCTCGGGCAATGGCTCCGTCGCGATTTCGCCCAGGTCCATGCCGTCCATGATGAATTCGCCCTCAGGCATCTCGCCGTTCATGATGCCCATATCCATGCCAGGCTCCATGAGGCCCATATCCTCCGGCACGTAGGCGGTCTCGGAGGCGAGCATGCCCACCTGGACGCTCTCGTCGGGGAAAGCGATGCGGTCGAGGTAGCTCAATCCCTCCAAAATGGCCACGGTGCCGTTGTCCTCGTCCCGATCGCCCAGGACCACGGCCCGCTTCTCGATGCGGCTGTTCTCGTTCGCGGCGTAGACGAAGGGCTTGTCCTCGGTCTCCACCACATAGTAGCCAGGCAGAAGCAGAGCGTCTGCTACCTGGGGTGAGTCGGCACCCAGCTCGATATACACGTGCTGGCCCATGAGTAGGCCCTCGCTGCTGTCCAGCTCCACGAAGAACTCATACTTGCTGGCCTGCTCCCCGGAACCGCCGTCGGAATAGTAGTAGCGGTTGGAATTCTGCTTGGTCTCCTCGGTATTGATCTTATAGATGCGGCCCGGCCACACGTCGTCGTTGATCCGGCTGAGAATGCGCACGTCCATACCCTCCTGGAGGGTGTGGATGGTTTGCTCGGAGACCGTGCCCTTGACGCAGTAGTCGTTGCCGGCCACAATGGTGATGTAGGCGGTGTCCTGGGATCCGTCCCCGTAGCCGTAGTCCTGCCCGCCGCCCTGGGTGGATTTGACGGAGCGGACCGTGCCGGTGACGGGGGAGCGGACCGTGGCGTTTTGAAGGGCTGCTTCCATGTTCGCGGCTTGCTTGCGCTTGCCAGTGAGCTCATATTCCTTCTTGCGAATATCCAACTCCTGGGTCTGGATATCCATCTGGATCTCGTATTTCTTGTACTCCGCCGCCCGGTCCAGCTTGGTTTTTAGGCGCTCCGCCTTCTCCAAGCCCGTCTGGATCCCGTTTTCGAGCCCCATGATGTCCAGCTGCAGT
The DNA here is from genome assembly GCA_045224495.1 of Christensenellales bacterium. GTDB lineage: Bacteria > Bacillota > Clostridia > Christensenellales > CAG-138 > RUG472. The sequence continues at coordinate 6,611 of JBGVAK010000146.1, read as the reverse complement.
TGCTCGAAGGCGATCTGCATGCTTTCCACGTCGTAGCTGAAGAGGGGCGCCCCCTTCTTCACCTTGTCCCCGGCGGACACGAAGCACTCCTTCACAGTCAGATCCTTGTCCGGGTCCACCTTGACCACATTTTTCGCCTCCACCACGCCGGAGTACCGGCTGCGGCTCCCCGCCGGGCCCACGCCCGTGATGGTGGAGACGGACTGGACGTAGACCGTGCCCTCCTGGGGCACCTCCGCGAAGTAGCGGGTATAGGCGTAATAGCCGCCATAGCTCAGGCCGCCCAGGATCAGCAGCGTCAGCAGTACTTTCAAAAAGGTCTTCATATCTCTCTCCCCTTATCCCGAATAGGGCAATGATTCAAAATAGTCCGCCTCCGGGACGCCGTCGATGAGCCACATATCGTCCCTGTCCGGGGTCAGGAGCAGCACGCCGCTCTTGCCCTCGTCCGTCTCGAACCACATGCGCTCGCAGCCGTCGCTGGCGGTCACCACGATCTTCTCTCCGGGCGTCAGGGTGAAGGCCTCCCCGGGGTCCTTGCGGGTGGCGGCCCGGTAGGCGGTCAGTTCCCGGGTCACCGTCAGCGCCCGGTCCTCTTCCTCGTCGAAGGACCAGACGGTGCTCACAGGGCCGATGGTCCCGTCCTGGCCGATGGCGAAGTTGCGGACGCCCCAGTGGGTGCCCAGCATATCCACCACGCCCTCGATGACGATATGACCGTCCTCGAAGCCGTCCACGTACCCGGCAAAGACGTTGCTTTCGTCCTCGTTCTCCTCGTTCCAGCGGACCAGCCGATCGTCGGGGTCGAAGGGGATGGGGGAAAGGTCACAGCGCCAGGCGTAGATGACGTAGTCGGCGGAGGCCATATCCCCGTGGAAGAAAAGCTCATAGCGGCCGTCCTCGTCAATATCGCCCGTCCACAGATCGTGCTCCATGTCGTCGGGGATCTCGGTCTCGGCCCGGATTACCTCGCCGCCCCTATGTACGGTCACGGCCCAGCAGGGGTACCCGTCGGCGGGGGTGTAGGTCACCAGATCCACCACCTCGTTTTGGCCGTCCCCGTCCAGGTCCACCGAATAGGGGAGCTGGTCCAAAATGCTGAGGCAGTGGCTTAGGATGCGCTCTTCCTTCGGGCCCGCCTGCCGGTCCGCCGGGACCTGCACGGGCGCTGCCGTAGGTTCAGCCGTGGGGGCGGCGGTCACAGGCGCTGCCGATACCGCCGGCACAGGCGCAGCGGTGGCCGTCGGCGTGGTCTCCACCGAGGCTTTCGCGCATCCGGTCAGGAGCAGGAGCAGCCCTCCCAGCAGCAGAACGAACGATCTCTTCATGGGCATGGCCCCCTTTCTCTTTTTTCCACTATACACCCCGGATGCGTCCAAAACGTTGCAGGAGTATGAACAATGGCCTATTTCACAAACTTTTTCAGCTTCAGCGACAGGAACCACGCCAGGCCCAGCTTGATGAGGTCCGGCAGGATGAAGGGCACCACGCACAGGGAGAGGATCTTCCCGAAGCCGTACTCCGTGCCGCGAAAATGCATCACGTAGTAGAACCAGACCGTGCCGATGAGGTAGCACACCAAAAGGCCCATGACCATGCCCAGGGGCAGGGCCAGCTTTTTGCCGGGAAACAGTTTGTCCGACGCCGCCGTCAGCATGCCCAGGGGCAGGAACCCCAGCACATACCCGAAGGTCAGGGGATTCAATCCCTTGAACCCGGAGAACACGGGCAGGCCCACCACACCCAAAAGGATGTACACGCCCACGGCCAGGGTGCCGCGCTTGGACCCCAGGAGCGCCGCCGCCAGGAACACGGCGAAGGTCTGCAGCGTCACGGGCACCGGCCCCAGGGGGATGCTGATCCAGGCACAGATCACCATCAGCGCCGCGAACAGTCCCACCAGCGCTACGTCTTTCGTCTTCAAATCCTTCATATCCGCATATACCTCCAGTTTGTCCCCACTATATCCCCGGGTCCGTTCCCTGTCAACAAAACGGGGCGAAGGTTAAAAGACTCTTTACAACGAATGCCGGCGCATCTCTCCAGCGCCCCTAAAAAACGTCCTCAGCGTGAAGAAAGCAGGGAAAAGCTGGCAGTCGTTTGACAGGGACCGCAAGATGTGATATATCATATTTGTAGAGATATCGAATACGCGAAGGCGTGGGCCGTGCCCCGCCGTTAGGAGGTAATATGAAAGGAAAGATGAAGCGGACCGGTCTGGTGCTGCTGGCGGCAGCCCTGCTGTTCACGTCGCTGGCGGGCTGCGGGAAAAGCAACCCCTCCGTGCTGAAGCTGCCCGACTCTACGGCTGCGGCGGAAACCACGCCTCAAGGGACCCCAGTGCCCCTGACGCCCCTGGGTGACAGGATCTGTACCGTGGGCAAGGAGACCATCCCGGAGAGCACCCTGTTCTCCTTTATCCTGTCGGAGGCCGACTTCGACCCCCTCACGGGCCTCACGCTGAAGTTCACGTCCACCAACAAGGCCACTGACCGGGATTTCGTGGTGTCCTTGAACCACCTGTCCGTCAACGGCTATATGCAGGCCGGGGACTATGAGATGCGGGTGCCGGCGGGCCAGAGCGTCCTGGGCGAGATATCGATCGCTGCCGATGAGCTGCGCGCTTCCGGCGTGTCCTCGGTGGACGAGCTGATCCTCTATCCCCTCATCTACGACGACGCGGTGCCCATGGGCACCGGGGACGTGGTGGACGGCGCCTTCAGCTTCTTCCCCACGGGACACACCCACGGGACGGTGATCTATCCTCTGCGGCAGAAGACCACCACGGAGCAGACCTTCTTTGACAACGGCTTCGGCACCATGGTGATCCTGAGCGCTGAGCGGAACGACTACGACGATCTCGTGATCAGCTCCTATTTGGAGAACAAGACCGATCGCTTCTTGAGCTTCGGCTGGTCCGACGTGACGGTGAACGATACCCCCGTCAGCGCCTCCAGCGACGCCGTGGTGGCGGCGGGCATACGCCGGTACGCCACGCTGACCATCCCCTCGGCGGAGATCAGCGGCCGGGGCATCACGGATCCCAGTGAGGTGGCTTTCAAGGTGTCCGCCACGCCCCTCTCCAACACGGGCACGGACCTGTCGCCCCTGATGGAGCAGCGGGGGACCTATCGCTTCACGGTGGCCGCCGCGCCTACGGGCAGCGACGGGGATACGGAACCTGACGGCGGCGATGGAGACGGCGACGGCGAGCCGGTGGCGGCGACCCCGGCAGGCACGGCTACGCCGGCGCCTACGGCCACGGTCTACACCTCGCCCACCAGCACCATGAAGAAGAACGCCAAGAGCGGTTACGTCAACAAGGACAAGGTGAACCTGCGTTCGGGCCCCGGCACCAGCTATAAGACCGTGGGCAAGAAGATCGAGCAGAACACCGCCGTGACCCTGTACGTGCTCCAGGACGGCTGGTGGTTCCTGAAGTGCGGCAGCCACTACGGCTACGTGAAATCGGACTACGTCTCCCAGGGCAAGCCGCCTAAGAGCGCCGAGAACAAGGACAAGGACGACGACGGGGACGGCAAGTCCTTCTCCGGCACCGTCACCACCCGGTCCATCGCCGCCCTGCGCAAGAGCGCCGACAAGGACTCCAAGTGCCTCAAGGAGCTTAAGAGCGGCACCAAGGTCACGGTCTATTACAAGACCAAAGGCAAGGACGGCAAGTCCTGGTACTACGTGGCCGTCGGCAAGACCAAGGGGTATATCAAGGCGGACCTGGTGAAGGTCAGCGGCAAGGTGCCGACGAAGTGAGGGCTTTATCGTATCGCATGATCGCAGGGCGAGCATAAATCGCCGTAAGGGAGGGGCTTGCCCCTCCCGCTTTTATGCCGGTAGACGCAGAAAGGAAACCCATATGCAACACGCCATTCTCTCCGCTCTCCCCCCTGTAGCCCGCATCGGGCAGCGGATATCCTACCTCCCCACCTGCTCCTCCACCAACGACCTTTTGAAGGCCATGGCCGAGGAGGGGGCGCCGGAGGGCACCGTGCTGGTGGCCGGGGAACAGACCCGGGGCAAGGGCCGCCTGGGCCGAAGCTTCACCTCCGCCGCGGGGAAGGGGATATATCTCTCCGCCCTGCTGCGGCCGGACCTGCCCCCGACGGCGCTGCTGCCCCTCATGGGCTTCACCGCCGAAGCCATGGTCCGGGCCGTAGAGGCTGCCACGGGGGCCGAGGCCCGGATCAAGTGGGTCAACGACCTGGTCCTGAACGGCCGAAAGATCTGCGGCATCCTGACGGAAAGCGCCTTTTCGGCGGGCGGGCGGCTCCGATACGTGGTGGTGGGCGTCGGACTCAACGTGAACTATGACCTCACAGATTTCCCCCCGGAGCTCCAGACCATGGCCGGGTCCCTGAAGACGGAGCTGGGCCGCGCCTTCGATCTTGCCCCCCTGACCGCCGCCATGATCGGCGCGCTGGACGACCTGTATGCCGCCCTGCTTTCGGGCGACACCGAGCCCTACCTTGCTGCCTACCGAGCCCACTGCCTGACCCTCCACAAGGACGTGCTGCTCCTGCAGAACGGCGTCAGCACTCCGGCCCACGCCCTGGACGTGGACGAGGCCTTGGGCCTGCGGGTCCGCTATCCGGACGGCCGGGAGGCCCTCGTTCGCTCCGGCGAGGCGTCGGTGCGGGGGCTCACGGGCTATGCCGACTGACGATACACCTATGTGAACGCGTTCGAATAGCGTGCCTGACACGGTACGGCGCTGCTTTGAATGACCTTTAACAAGGTAGCAGCGCCGGGAGGCGGCCCTGGCGGGCCGCCTATGCGAACTACGTTCGAACTATGCGCTCAAGGAGCGCATCAAACAAATACCCCCACCGGATGGTGGGGGTATTTGTTTGGCGTGCCTGACACGGTTCGAACGTGCGGCCTTTAGAGTCGGAGCCGACCAGACAGGGTACTCAAAGATGCAGATAAATAAGGGAATTCGCCGATTTCTGGGCTTTTTTCCATCAATTGTCTTTGTTACATATATCCCTAAACCGAGTTCAATAGTACATTCCTCACACCGGTGTGTAGTAGAAATGTGGTAGAGCAGCTCGAACTATGATTCGATGGCTGTCCAAATAATCATCATTATTTCAAGCGGGATACCGTATTTCTCGCATATTCTACCTTCAGCGATCTGCTGGTGGGGCGGGAACTGGAACGACAAAAACGAAAGTAAATGTCATTGATATATACAAATCTATGTGGGAGGAATGAAAAATGCCTGATCCAGTACAAGAATTCTTAGATCACGCAGCATTTGAACGTGTGATTGCTCCTGATGTTTTGATGAACACATCAGAAGAGCACCTTAGTATGCATTGCATGGAATGATGAAGCGCAATTCGACAGGAGAAGTTTTAGGAAAAGTAATCCCCCGAAAACGCAGTGTTTTCGGGGGATTGGCGTCCCCGGCGCGATTCGAACGCGCGGCGTCCCGCTTAGGAGAACTGCAACTACGCATGGCTCTTAAAGCTAGACGGCGTCTGGATAAAACTCAAAAAGCCAGTAATTTAGGGAAAAATCGGCATTGTTTACTATGCTCATTCAAATCACTCTAAGATAGCATGCTCATGCAAAGTACAGTCAAAATGCAGTCAAAAGTGCAGTCAATTTATCATAATTGGAACCTCGGTCATCAGGGATGCGGGATCCCCAGCATATCGAAAAGCCGGACAAAAGAATCCTGTCCGTCCAGGCAGGTGTCCGTCAACCATGCCGTTTACAACTTTGGAAACCGCGCACGCCGCTTCTGCAGCACAGCTTTTTTCGTTTCGACTTCCCGCTTCAATTTCCGGATCTCCGGACTAGCGTCTTCTTCCCGGTAAAGCAGACCGATCAAGGCGTCTTGTTTTTCGATGATCTCGTTTTTCACGCTTCTTGTGGGTTCCAGGTTCTCTGCAACCTCCAGCCGCATCTGAACAACACGCTCTTCTGCCTCCTGACGCAATCTTTCCGTCTCTATCCGGATTTCCTCCATGCGTTTGGTGATGCGTTCCGTCTTAAAAATGACCTCGGGATAAGCCTCTGCAAAGCGGCGGTAGAAAACGGAGCGGTTGCTGAGCAGCAGCCGAACCTCTTTGCTTATGGCTTCTGTTTCGTCTGCCTGACTGCTTTCAACGCCCGTTTTGACCAGTTTCAGCACAAAGTGAGACATCACATTGTCTGCGATAAAGATCGTGGTCAGGGAGAGCGCCATAATCTCTCGCACAGTAAGGCTAACATGTTCGGAAAGACGGAGCAACAACGGATTGATCAGCTCCACGATCACCACTCCGCCAAGCCCGAACAGAATCAGGTTTCCGATCCAGACTCTGCCATGTAGATTCATGGGCTTCTGGCTATAATCCCACCAACGAGCATGGAAGCGTTTCTCCAGAACATAGCTCGTCATGTATTCCAGAACGCCACATAGAAGGAACGATACGATGAAAGTCGTACCGACGGAAAATTCCAACGGAGCAAGCCCCTTTATCACGACGGTGATTAGCGCCGCACCGGAGCCGTAGATTGGGAGCCACGGGCCGGTCAGAAAGCCGCGGTTGATGAAACGGTGAAACTGAAAGTACTTCAGTGTGACCTCGATGCACCAGCCAAGG
>JBGVAK010000145.1:0-5383 GCA_045224495.1 Christensenellales bacterium | reverse complement strand
CCGCGCCGGCGATAATTTGACCCTCCATGCGGCCCTCAATTTCTGCAACGAAGGCGACGTGCTGGTGGTCTCCAACGAAGAGGATGACACCCGCGCCCTTATGGGCGAGGTCATGATGGCCTACCTGTATCTCACCAAGAAGGTGGCCGGCATCATCCTGGATGGTCCCATCCGCGACATCGATGAGATCGGCAAGTGGGATTTCCCCGTGTACTGCACCGGCACCACCCCCGGCGGCCCCTACAAGGAAGGCCCCGGTGAGATCAACGTGCCCATCTCCTGCGGCGGCATCAGTGTGAACCCCGGCGACATCATCCTGGCCGACCCCGACGGCATCATCTGCATCCCCCGCAAGGACGCCGCTTCCATCCTGGTGGAGGCCCGCAAGTTCCAGGAGGCGGATGAGAAGAAGCTGATCGCGGCCCGCAACGGCACCGCCAATAGGGCCTGGGTGGAGAAGTCCCTGAATGAGAAGGGCTTCGAGATCATCGACGACGTCTACGAGCCGTAAGGGAGGTACATACATGAACATCGGATTTATCGGATTCGGCGAAGCGGCATACTGCATCGCCCTGGGTTTCTCCCAGAACGGCACCACCGGCATCCGTGCCAACGACGCCATGATGAACCACCCCGTCATGGGCCAGCAGGTCCACGCCCGGGCCGCTGAGGCCCAGGTGGAGCTGGTGGAGGACCCCAAGGAAGTGGCCCGCTGGGCGGACGTGTTGTTCGCGGCGGTTCCCTCCTCCTTCACCATGGACGTGTGCAACACCGTGAAGGACGAGCTGCGCCCCGGCCAGATCTACGCGGACGTGAGCGCCTCCACCCCCGCCACCAAGATCGCCATCTGGGACAAGATCAAGGACACCGGCGTGCTGTTCGCTGACGCGGCCATGCTGGGTTCCTTGCCCCAGGACAAGCACCGGGTGCCCATCACCGCTTCCGGCAACGGCGCCGAGAAGTTCAAGGAGGTCATGGAGCCCCTGGGCATGCGGATCACCCTGGCCGGCGACAAGGCGGGTTCCGCCTCCGCCATCAAGCTGGTCCGGTCCATCTTCATGAAGGGCATCGCCTCCCTCATGATCGAGACCATGCAGGCCGCCGACGCTTACGACGTGTCCGAGGAGATCGTGGCGTCCCTCTCTAAGTCCCTGGACGGCATCCCCTTCACCAAGCACCTCGATCGCCTGGTCACCGGCACCGCCATCCACTGCACCCGCCGGGCCGCGGAGCTGAAGGGCTCCATCGCCATGCAAGAGGAAAGCCACCTGGCCCCCGAGATGTCCGCAGCCGCCAAGCACGTCCATGAGGCGCTGGCCCCCTACAAGTTCGCGGAGAAGTACGTGGCCTCCAAGCCCCAGGGCTATGCGGAGATCATCGAAGCCATCCGCCCCACCAACGACTGACAACCGACTTACTTCATATAGATCTCTCCTGAATGAACAGGGCCCGCCGCAGGGATGAACGGCGGGCCTTGTTCTATCGTGATATACAAGCAGCCCGTCGAGCGTCTCGACGGGCTGCTGAAACGATGGGCAGACTTAGATCATCTGGTCGCGGTAGACCATCTCGCCGTTGCGGACGGTGAGCATGGTCCTAAGCCGCCAGCTGCAGGGACGCGTCACGCAGTCCGGGTCGCCGTAGGGCCGATCCCCGAATTCGATGGCACAGGGCTCCTGCCGGAACACGGCGATGTCGGCGCAGGCGCCGGGGCTGAGACACCCGATCTCCCCCGCAAGGCCCATGTCCTCCGCTGGACGGCTGGTGCAGCAGGCGATGACCTGCTCGAAGGGGATGCCCAGCTGCGTATACTTTGCTACCTGGTTGGCAAGGTTGAAGGCTGTGGGTCGAAAATGCATGCTGAACTTGGTGAGATCCGTGGCGATGATGTCGGGGTAGAACCTCTCCCGAATGGCGGGCTCGCTGACCTCGAAGGAGAAGTGGGCCCGGGCGTCCGACGCCTCGAAGAGGACGCCCCTCTCCCTGGCCTTGTACGCCGCCTCACAGACGGCCTTGCCCCCGTCCAGCAGGGTCTGGCCCTTGTTCATGAACATGTGGGTCATGACGTCCCCGGGCCGCAGGATGGATAAAAGCTCCGGGATGCTGCCCGGCGGGTTGGTGCAGTGGACCATGACCGGCACCCCCAGCTTGTCAGCGAGGGCCACTGTGGCCTTCAAGGGCTCGTAGCCCAGCTCGCCCACGATCTCCTGGCTGGTGCGGAGCTTCAAGCCCAACAGCCGGTCACCGAAGTGGTCGAAGGTGTCCCGGATGGCCTTCTCGTCGAAGTGGGCCGGGTCCACGTCCTCCATGCGGTGAGGGAGGGACGCAAGGCCGATGGAGCATACGTTAAGGTACGCCCGGATGCGGAGCTTGCTTTGGCTCAGGAAAGTCTCGTAGTCGGCAAAGGTGTCGCAGCCCGTGCTGCCCGCGTCCACGGCGGTGGTCACGCCGGAAGCGAAGCACACCGCCTCGGCGGGCAGACCGATGGCCGCCAGGGGATAGAGATGGGCGTGGTGGTCGATGAGGCCCGGGGTCACGATGCAGCCCGTGGCGTCCACCACCTGTAGGGCGTCCGCCCCATCGAAGCCGTTGATGCCCACGATGCGGCCGTTCTCGATGGCCACGTTGGCCACCCGGTCCACGTGGTTGGCCGGGTCCAGGACCCGCCCGTTTCGGATGATCAGCTGATACATGATGTGTCAGTTCCTCTCTCTCAAATAGGAAATGGAAATGCCCAGTCGGGAAAGGTCGATCCCGACCGGGCAGCGTGCATGCTTACAGTGTGCTGTTCTCGGTGAGCTTGACGATCTCAGCCCGCTTGCTCATGAGCATCCGCTTCCAGGCGCCCCGATCCACGAAGGTGTCTCCGGCGCCGGGCTTGCCGTCGGCGATGCCCAGGAAATCGTAGCCCACGGGATGGCCCGCATGGGAGGGCAGGACCACGTCCACGGGGCGGTCCAGCACCTTGTCGATGCTGACGAGGTAGTCGTCCCGCAGGGACTTCCTTAGCCCCATCTCCAGGATGCACTGGTCCGACAGGACCCCCGCGCCCAGGCCGCCGTGGATGGCGCAGTTGACCCGCTCGCCCCGGTAGTCGGCCTCGAAGAAGAAGGACGAGGTCCCCTCCGTGTGGCCGGGGCAGTGGACGACTTCCAGCTGGAAGTTACCGAGGTCGATGGGCTTCGTATAGTCGTAGTAGCCCGTGACCTCGAACTCGGGGCAGCGGTCCTCGTGGGCGATCCACTCCCGATGCTCCGTGAAGAAGTTGCCGTCCCCTTCGCCGACCCAGACCTCGCAGCCGCTCATCTTCTGGAGGCTGCCGGCAGCCCCGCAGTGGTCGAAATGGCCGTGGGTCAGCAGGATTTTTTTCAGGTCATGGGGGTCGAACCCCAGCTGATAGAAGCTGTCGATCATCTGGTACAGGGTCTCCTGGATGGCGCAGTCGATGAGGACCAGGCCCTCGTCCGTATCCAGCAGGAATGCGGATACCCAGGTGTTGCCAACAAAGTAGACGTGATCCACGATCTCGAAGGGCTTGTGGTAGATGGTCCAGGGCGCCCGGAACCAGCCCTGCAAACGCTCCTCAAGGGCATTCATGCTCATACGTATTCCTCCAGCAAATTGTCGATCTTTGGGGTCCTCCGCCCGCACGGGGCGGGCAGAGACGGTGCGTCAGGCTTCGTTCTCCTTGATCTTCTTGCCCTTGGCCAGATCGATGAACTGGCGAACGATAGCGCTGATGATGAAGAACAGGCCCAGGCACAGCAGGATGCAGCTCACAGGGCGAGTGAAGAAGGGGGCAAAGCTGCCGCGGGACAGCTGCAGGGCGCGCCGCAGGTTGGTCTCCAGGTTCTGACCCAGGACCAGCCCCAGGATCATGGGCGTCCGCGGGAAGTTGAACTTGCCCAGGACCACGCCCATGATGCCGAAGAACAGCAGCATCCAGCAGTCGAACATGATCTTGTTGTTGGAGAAGGCCGCCACCACGCAGATGACCAGCACCACCGGGAAGAGGATCTGCCGGGGCACGTCGATGACCTTGGCAAACACGGGGATGCCGAAGAACTCAACGACCAGCATGATGATGGAACAGACGATCATGGCCGCGAACACGGTATACACCAGGGGACCGCTGGTCTTGAAGAGCAAGGGGCCCGCCACGATGCCGTGGATGGTGAAGGCCGAGAGCAGCATGGCCGTGGGGCCGTCACCGGGGATGCCCAGAGCCAGCAGCGGGATCATGGCGCCGCCGATGGACGCATTGTTGGAGGTCTCGGAGGCTACGATGCCGTCCATGATGCCGGTGCCGAACTTATCCGGGTACTTGGAGGCCTTCTGGACCGCGATGTAGGCGACCTGGTTGGCCAGGGAACCGCCCATGCCGGGCAAAAAGCCGATGCCCAGGCCCACCACAGAGGCGATGATCAGGTTCTTGATCTGGCCCACGAACTCCTTGAAGGTGAAGCCGAAGCCCTTGATCTTCTCGCGGTGCCGCTGCTCCAGCTTGTTGGCGGAGATCTTCTTGCCCACGGTCTTGAGGATCTCGGTGACCGCGAACATACCGACCACGGCGCTGGTGAGGGGGATGCCGCTCAAAAGCTTGTTGCTGCCGAAGATGTACCGGGTGGCGCCGTCCACGGGGGCCATGCCGATGAGGCAGAAGGCGATGCCGAAGAAGGCGGCGGCCAGGGCTTTCAACACATCCTTGGAGCCCACGCCCGTGACCAGGGCGATGGCGCAGAAGGTCATGGAGAAGATCTCGAAGGAGCTCATCTTCACGGCGATGCTCGCCAGGGCCGGGGCCGCCACCATCATGATGGCCAGGGAGATCACGGTGCCCAGGAAGGAGAAGAACACGCCGATACCCAAGGCCCGCTGGGCGTGACCCTGGTTGGCCATGGGGTGACCGTCATAGCAGGTGGCGATGGACATGGCCGAGCCGGGGATGTTGATCAGAATGGCTGAGATCAAGCCGCCGGACACGCCGCCGATGTACAGAGCCACCAGCAGGGCGAAGGCCTGGGTGGTGCCCATGTTGAAGGTGATGGGGAGGAACAAGACGATGGCCATGGTGGCGCTAAGGCCGGGGATGGCGCCGAAGATGATGCCCACGATGACGCCGCCGAACATCAGCAGGATCATCTCCAGGGAAAGCAGGGACGTAAATCCGTTGAGCAGCATTAGCCAAGCACCCCCTTCAAAATGCCCGCGGGCAGGCGGACGTAGATGAACTGGCGGAAAATGAAGTAGGCGCCTACGGCTACCACCACAGCGACAATCACGAAGAGCCAGGGTTTCCAGGCCGCCTTCTCACACATGTAGAACATGTTGAACAGCATGTAGAGGATGGCCGCCGGGATGAAGCCCAGAGGCTCCATCAGCA
>JBGVAK010000144.1:0-5059 GCA_045224495.1 Christensenellales bacterium | reverse complement strand
TGACCTTCGGCTCTGCGGTGGGCATCCCCCTGCAGGCCGACGCGCCCAACGAGAAGACGGATCTTACCATGACCCGCGGCGAGCTCGCCGAACAGATCAAGACGTTCTGCGATATGATCCAATAAACGGCAGAAACAATATCGCCAAAACGTATCGAAGGGCCGCAAGGCCCTTCGATTTTGTATGTAGCTTTAATAGCAGTTTAATTAGCGAAGTAACGGCTGTCCTTCTGGAGTACGTCATGAGCGCCGCCCTCCACCATGGAGGCAGGGGAGACCAAGGTGAGGCGGGCTTTTTCCCGCAGCTCCGGGATGGTGGTTGCGCCGCAGTTGCACATGGTGGATCGGACCTTGTGGAGGGTGGTCTCCACGTTGTTGTGCAGGGGACCGGCGTAGGGCACGTAGGAGTCCACGCCTTCCTCGAAGGTCAGCTTCTTGTCGCCGCCGTTGTCATATCGTTGCCAGTTCCGGGCCCGGGCGCTGCCTTCGCCCCAATACTCCTTCATGTAGCTGCCGTTGATGAGCACCTTGTTGGTGGGGCTCTCATCGAACCGGGCGAAGTACCGGCCCAGCATGCAGAAGTCCGCGCCCATGGCGAGAGCCAGCGTAACGTGATAATCCTGCACGATGCCGCCGTCGGCACATACGGGCACGTAGATACCGGTCTTCTTCAGGTATTCGTCCCGGGCGGCCGCCACGTCTTGGACAGCGGTGGCCTGGCCTCGACCGATGCCCTTGGTCTCTCGGGTGATGCAGATGCTCCCACCGCCGATGCCCACCTTCACGAAGTCGGCGCCGGCTTCGGCCAGGAAGCGGAACCCGTCCCCGTCCACCACGTTCCCAGCACCGATCTTCACGGAGTCGCCGTAGTTTCTGCGGACGAAGTCGATGGTACGCTGCTGCCACTCGGTGAATCCCTCGGAGGAATCGATGCAGAGGATGTCCGCTCCGGCCTCAATGAGGGCGGGGATGCGCTGCTCGTAATCCCGGGTGTTGACGCCCGCGCCAACCACGTACCGCTTGTGATCGTCCAGCAGCTCCAGGGGGTTGTCCTTATGGGCGTCGTAGTCCTTGCGGAACACGAAGGAGGACATGCAGCCCTCTCGGGTGATGACGGGCAGGGTGTTGAGCTTGTGCTCCCAGATGATATCGTTGGCTTCTTTGAGGCTCACGCCCTCGTAGGCGTAGACCAGGGAGGAGAAGGGGGTCATGAATTCACGGACCGGGGTATCCAGGCTCATGCGGCTCACCCGGTAATCCCGACTGGTGACCATGCCCACCAGCTTCCCGTCGGGAGAGCCGTCCTCGGTGACGGCGATGGTGGAATGGCCCGTACGCTCCTTGAGGGCGATGACGTCGCCCAGGGTGGAATCGGGGGTCACGTTGGAATCGCTGCGGACGAAGCCGGATTTACACTTCTTCACCGCCCGGACCATGGCCGCCTGGCTCTCGATGCTCTGGGACACGAAGATGAAGGACACGCCGCCTTCCCGAGCCAGAGCCGCCGCCAGCTTCTCGCCGGACACGGACTGCATCACAGCGGAGACCAGAGGGATGTTCATGGACAGGGCAGGGGCCTCGTTCATCCTGTACTTGCAGAGCGGGGTGACCAATGACACGTTCTGGGGCGTGCAGGCCGAAGAGGAATACCCGGGGACCAGCAGGTATTCGGAGAAGGTGTGGGACGGTTCGCTGAAGTAATAAGCCATGTTGCCCTCCTCAAATCGATTTGACTTAGTATACATGGTGTAGCAGAAAAAGGCAACCGTCATTTGACAAATCATTTCCTATATTTTGCTTGCGGGAGCATCAAGGAAAGCACGCCCATGAAAGCGACGGAGAGTAGGGAGGAAAGAAGCAGGGCGCTTAGGGACAGGCTCCGATCCATGAGCTGCTGCCGGCTGGCGAAGGCAGCGCTGACGCTGGGGAACAGGGGGAACAGGAGATAGCAGACGAGCCCCACCAGCATGCCCAGCAGCAGCTTTCTTGCAAGGTAGGGGATCAACGGCAGCTTTGGATAGCAGCATAGGGTCTGCAACGCCAGGGACAGTCCCCCGAAGGCCGCCACGCCGGTCATCAAACTGACCTTCACGCGCAGGGGCAGAGCCAGCTCAGACAAGACCGAGGTGCCGATGCTCACCTCCATGCACCCGGCCAAGGCGGCATATGCTCCGTCGCCAGGCATCAGGGACCGGCACAGGGAGAGGAGCGTGCAGATAAAGAGGAGGCATCCGCCGATGCGCAGCATATCCAGCATGCTGCTCTCGATGACGGAGATCAGGGCGGTCGAAAAGGGAACGGTTTTCGTCCTGGCAAACACGCTGGCCCCGTCCTGGCGGTGAAAGAAGAACGGTACGATACAGCACAGACTGCATCCGTAAAAGGCCAAACCCATGAGCAGGAACAGGCCCTTGTTTTTCAGCAGTTCCGATGCTATGATGGAGATCAGGAATGGCGGGCTGACGTTGTTGACCATAGGCAAGAGACGGACAGCTTCCCTTTCAGAAAGGCTGCCGTCCCGGACCATAGCGTGCAGGAGCTTAGCGCCGTTGGGCGCCCCGGACAACAGGGAGAAGCCGATCACTGCAGATAGCTGTCCCTTGGTATGGCGATGAACGGACCGCAGCAGGCCCAGCTCCTGGGCCAGCCGCACACAGATGAAGCTGGGCAGCAGGGCCGGCAGCACGCGGTCCCACCAGATATCGATCCCCTGTTTGGCTCCGGCAAGGGCGGCGGCAGGGGAGAGCAGCATCGCGGCCAGAAGGAGCAGCGGCGCAAAGGGCAGCAAGCGTTTCATGCTTTACTGTATGGATGAAGGAGCGTAAGGATTCATGATAAACGGAAAGAAAGTGGGCCTTTGCCTGGGCTCCGGCGGCGCAAGGGGCCTGGCCCATGTGGGTGTGCTGCAGGTATTGGAGGAGAACGGCATCGTGCCCGACATCGTCTCCGGCTGCAGCGCAGGAGCCATCTTCGGCGCCATCTACGCTGCCGGGACCAATCTGTATCTGCTGGAAAAATATCTGGGGACCGTGGACGCAAAGACCATTATCGATCTGGGCATCCCCATCCAGGGCGGCTTCTTGAGCGGGGACAAGATCGAGGAGGTGGTCCTGACGTTGACCCACGACCTGTCCTTCGACGAGACCAGGATACCTTTCGTGTGCGTGGCCACGGACCTCATCTCCGGTGAAATGAAGGTGTTCGAGGAAGGGAAGCTCCATCGGGCGGTCCGAGCCAGCATGGCGGTCCCCGGTGTGTTCACCCCAGCTCTGATCGATGACCACTACTATGTGGACGGCGGCGTTCTGGAGGAGCTGCCCGTGGACGTGCTGCGGGATAGGGGCGCGGACGTGGTCATCACCTCGGATTTGGGCATCAAACGGAACTTTTTCGACCCGGAGCACCCCTCGCCTGTGGATATCCTGCGCCGGTCCACCGATATCATGCAGGCTCAGATGACTCGCCGGCAGGTGGACAAGGGGGACGTGGTCATCCGCCCCGACGCCTCCTTCATGGGCCTGTTGAAGATCAACGGCTACGAGGAGAGCGTGGAGGCCGGGCGGCAAAAGGCCCTGGAGGCCATGCCCCGCATCCGCGAGCTCCTGGACATGGACGCCCCGGCCCTGGAACAACAAGAAAGCCTCCCCATGGAAGGGGAGGCGCTGGCATAGAGGAATCAGACGAGTATGGCCGCTTCGCTGTCCCGGTGGAGAGGCTTTCTCAATGCATAAGAAAGGATGTCCGTCGAAAGGGCGTCCACCCGCAGGGATTCCCTGGCTACGTCCGTGCACTTGCCGATATCCGAATTGCGCATGATGAGGGGCGTCTTGCTGATGCTGGCGATGGCGGAGAGGAGGGAGCGAGCCTCCCGCTTAAGGCCCAGGACCCTGAAGTACAGGTTCCGGTCGTCGCCGGACATATCCTCTACCAGGTCTTCACTGACGTCCAAAAGGGCGCTCATACCGATGCGTTTGACCCGGGCCATGGTGTAGCGTTTGGTCTTCACCATCTCGAAGAAGCTGTCCCCGTCTACGGCGGTCCGGGCAGCTTTCAGCAGGTTTTGCTCGATCCCCTCCCGCACGTCGGGCAGCCGCTGTACGTCCTCCAGGCTCATGAGCCGGAACTTATAGAGCATCATATCGCTGACGTCGTTGACGGTCAGGGGGAACTGGGGGTCGAACTGCATGGCTCCCGAGACGAACAGGGGCATGGTGGACAGGACCTGGTGGTTTCCCTCCCGGATGGCGGCGCGGATGGCCGTGGCGGAGGAATAATCGCCCGTCAGGTAGTCGTCGTTGTACCCGCCGCCGATACGTTCGATGGGCACGGGGTAGATTTCGGGGGCGTACTTGCGGAGGGAGCGCAGGTACTCCATGGCCAGGATGTTATTGGGCTTCACCAGCTCACTGAGGAGCTCCGCGTCGGCGCCCATGTCCTGCAGCGCTTCGTACCGGGCCCGGGGGAAACTTTCGCCCATCTTCAGATGGTATTGGAGGTAGGATTTGAACTCCGGCGGCTCCTCAGCCAAATAGTCCGCCAGCTGGCTCAGCTTTGCGATATCTCCCTGCTCCGCTCCGAAGGCCAGGTCCGTCACCAGCCCCGTGGCGTGCAGGAGCCGGACGGCGCCCTCGGCGAACCGTTCCGCCGAAGCGTTGGCGAACACCGTGGGGAGCTCGATGACCAGATCCGCCCCCGCCTGCAGCGCCCACTCCGCCCGGGTGAACTTGTCCGTGCAGGCCGGTTCGCCTCGCTGGACGAAGTTGCCTGACATGACGACGATACAGTAGGAGGCGCCGGTCTTCCGCTTCGCCTGTTCCAGATGATAGATATGCCCGTTGTGTAGGGGGTTATACTCCGCGATTACGCCTACGACACGCATGGTTTGAATGCTCCTTTGCCGCCAAAAGAAATATATGGCACTTTTTCTGAAAATAAGTATACCATTATTTCTCCGATTGTGGTAGAATCGAATAGAAATTTATTTTGGAGGGTTAAAACGACATGTCATCATTGATCGAAGGCATCAAAGCCAAAGCCAAAGCCAACAAGCAGCACATCCT
>JBGVAK010000143.1:0-17607 GCA_045224495.1 Christensenellales bacterium | reverse complement strand
GCCTGGAGCATGGTGGACCTCCTCTGGTCCTCCTGCTACGCGCTCCTGTGCCTCATCATCATGCTCATCAAGAACTGGAAGCTGGCGTTGCTGGTGCTGGTGGTTGTGCCGCCGCTGGCCATAGTCGCCTTCTTTATGGAGCGGGCGATCCTCAAGTATCAGCGGGAGGCGCGCAAGCACAACAGCCGCATCACCGGAGCCTTCAACGAGGGCATCATGGGCGCCATGACCACCAAGACCCTGGTCTACGAGGAGGATAACGCCAAGGAGTTCAAGGAAATCACTGGGAGCATGCGCAAGGCCTCTATCAAAGCGGCCCTGATCAACGCGGCGTTCTTCCCACTGGTTATCTCCCTCGGCGCAGTCGGCACCAGTCTTGCTCTGTATCTTGGCGGCAAGGGGGTCCTGGATCCCGGCCACGCCTTCATAGGCGAGATCTCCGCCGGTACCCTGGTGGCCTTCATCACCTACGCGGCCAGCCTCTTCGATCCCATCCAGCAGTTCGCCTCTATCTTTGCGGACTTTCAGAGCGCTCAGGCCTCCGCCGAGCGGGTCATCGGCCTTATCGACGCCCCCATACAGGTCCAGGACGCTCCCGAGGTGGTGGCGAAGTATGGCGACGTCATCGATCCCAAGCGCGATAACTGGGAACCCATCCGGGGCGATATCCGCTTTGAGCACGTGAACTTTGCTTACAATCCGGAGGAACCCGTGTTGACGGATTTCAACCTGGACATCCAGGCGGGCCAGACCATCGCCCTGGTGGGCGAGACCGGCGCGGGCAAGAGCACCATCGTCAATCTGGTCTGCCGGTTCTACGAGCCCACGGCGGGGACCATCTACATCGACGGCAAGGACTATCGGACCCGGTCCCAGCTGTGGCTCCAGAGCAGCCTTGGCTACGTGCTCCAGTCCCCCCACTTGTTCTCCGGCACCATCGCGGACAACATCCGCTACGGCCGTCCCAACGCCACCATGGAGGAGGTCCGGGAGGCCGCCCGCCTGGTCCACGCGGACACCTTCATCCGCGAGCAGACCAAGGGCTATGACACGGAGGTGGGCGAAGGCGGCATCCGCCTGTCCACGGGACAAAAGCAGCTCATCTGCTTTGCCCGGGTCATCCTGGCTGACCCCCGCATCTTCGTGCTGGACGAGGCCACCAGCTCCATCGACACGGAGACGGAGCAGCTCATGCAGGAGGCCATCACCACGGTCCTTCAAGGCCGCACCAGCCTGGTGGTGGCCCACCGGCTCTCCACCATCCGCAACGCGGATAGGATATTGGTCATCCGCGGCGGCAAGATCCAGGAGAGCGGCACCCACGAAGAACTTCTGGCCTTAGGCGGCTACTACCACGACCTCTACGAGCACCAGTTCCGCGAGGAGCGCCTCCACAGCGCCATGAAGGACGCGGGCATGGAGTAAGGCTAAATCACAAAAAAGGAGCGAGTTGCCTCGCTCCTTTTGCTTTTGGGGGCGTTACACGTATTCCACTTCGATCTTGCCGAAGGACACGTCGCCCTTCAGGCTGATCTGGATGGGGGCGTTGGGGTCTCCCGGCGGGCAGTCGCAGCTGCCGAAGGAGGAATCGCAGTCGGCCTTCACGCCCACGGAGGCGGGCAGCTGGACCGTCAAGGCGCCGAAGGACACGTCCGCGTCGATGAGGGCCCCGTTCTGGATCTCCGCGTCCGTGAGGTCCAACACCAGGTTGCCGAAGGAGGAATCCACCTTGGCACCCGTGAACACGGTCCCAGGCTCCAGCTTCTTGGTCTGGCTGGAAAAAGCGGATTCGATCCGTAAAAAGCCGTCCTCGTCCGTGCACTCGAAGACCGGGTCGCTCTTTTCCACCTCGAACAGTCCTCCCTTCCGCTTCCAGTTGGGGAACAGGAATTTGAGGAGTATAGTAAGGCCGATCAGGATCAATGCCACCGGCCAGGCCATGGCCCAGGTGAATTTATAGTGAGCGGGTATGATGCCCAGGTTGAACAGGAGCATATACACGCCGAACAGGAACAGGCCCACGGTGAAAGGGCTCAGATCCGACTTGCAGGCCATGATACCCATGCAGGCCACCAGGAAGGGCCACAGGACGCTCCAGAAGGTGATGCCCTCCCCCAGAGTGATCACGTGGAACGCATTCAATAGGAAGATGACGCCGATGCCCATAAGCAGCAACGCCATGACCAGCTTCTCCACGTTGCTCATCCTGAGCTTTACGGACACGTGAGCCTTCGACTTAGTCTCCCCGTCCTCTGATTTTACCTCCTGCAGCGGCGCCCGGCCCAGCAGCTCATCCGTGGTGACGCCCAGCGCTTCCGCCAGCTGGGGCAGGATCGAGATGTCCGGGCAGGAGAGATCGTTCTCCCATTTGCTCACCGCCTGAGCTGTTACACCCACCTTCTGCGCCAGCTGCTCCTGGGTCATGCCCTTATGTTTACGCAGTTCGCTGATCCGCTTACCCATGGTCTCCTTGTATTCCATAGCGACCTCCTGTTGTTTTTTGTTGGCCTCATGATACCACAGAATGTACGGTTGCGGTATCATCCGATGAGATATTTTCCGAAAAAGCGTGTCAACCGGCGGTTGAATCACACTCAACCAGGTAAAAGCGGCTGGATTTCTTTACAAAATCGGTATGACAGGGTATAATAGCATGATGTATATAGGAGGAGTATGCCATGGCGATCCGAACCATCCGCAAGGAAAAGGACCCTTGCTTGTATAAGAAGTGCCGGGAGGTCGTGAACTTCGACGAACGGCTGTCCCAGCTCATCGACGATATGTTCGATACCATGTACGATGCGGACGGCGTGGGCTTGGCCGCACCCCAGGTGGGGGTACTGCGCCGGATCGCTGTCATCGACGTGGGCGGTCCCGAAGGGGAGAAATCGCCTGTAGAGTTGGTGAACCCCCACATCCTGGAATCCTCCGGCACCCAGGGGGGCATGGAGGGCTGTCTCTCCTTCCCCGGCCAAAGCGGCTACGTGGAGCGGCCCAACTATGTGAAGGTGGAGGCTTTCGACCGCCATGGCGACCTCTATGAATACGAGGGCGAGGGGCTCTTTGCCCGGGCGGTCTTCCACGAGTGCGATCATCTTGAGGGAAAGGTGTACCTGCCTCTGGTGAAGGAGCCCCCGGCCGACTTCAAGGCGGAGGAATAGTCCATGCGCATCGCTTTCTTCGGCACACCGGAATTTGCCGTCCCAACCCTGCGAGCCTTGGCGAAGACCAGCCACACCTTGGCTGTATTCACCCAGCCCGATCGACCTGTGGGCCGCAAGGCCATCTTGACGCCGCCGCCCGTGAAGGCTGCGGCCCTGGAGCTGGGGTTGCCGGTATATCAGTTTGAAAAGATCCGCAGCGCCGAGGGCTGCGCCGCCATCCGCGATTTTGCCCCCGACCTCTACGCCGTGGTGGCTTTCGGCCAGCTGTTCAGCGACGAAAATCTGGCCATCCCGCCCCTGGGAGCCATCAACGTCCACGGATCCCTCCTGCCCCTCTACCGAGGCGCGTCGCCCATGCAGCAGACCGTGATCGACGGGCAGAAAACGGCCGGCGTGTCCACCATGAAGCTGGTGAAGCGCATGGACGCCGGGGATATCCTGATGAAAGCGGAGACGCCTTTGGGCGAGAACGAGACCTACGGGGAACTGGCGGTGCGCCTTGCCGACATGGGCGCGGACCTGTTCATGCGGACGTTGGACGCTTTGGAGCACGGCCAGCTGGTGTCCACCCCTCAGGAGGAGGACAAGGCCACTTACTGCAAAATGCTGACTCGGGACAGCGGCCGGATCGACCTTGCCGCTCCCCGACAGGTGATCCATGATTTGATCCGCGGCACCAACCCCTGGCCCGGGGCCTATGCCCAGCTGGGCGAGGAGAAGCTGAAGCTGTGGCGCACCGTGTTTTCTACCGCAGAGGCGCCGGCTGAGCTGCCCGTGGGCGGCCTGTTCGGCGACCAGAAGCGGGGACTTTTCCTGCGATGCGGGGACGGCACGTTGGAGATCACGGAGCTGCAGGCCCCCGGCGGCAAGAAGCTGGACGGCAAGACCTTCCTGCGAGGCAGGAACATCGCTGGGAGTGTGCTGTCATGAACAGCCCCCGCCGCGACGCCCTGCAGGCGTTCATGGACGTGGTAGAGGACGGCGCCTACGCCAACCTTCGGCTGAAGGAGATCCATCGGCCGTCCCAGGAGCAGGCCTATGTGAGCTCCTTGGTGTACACGGCTTTGGAGCACCTCCCATGGGCGGACTACATGCTGTCCTTCTACGTGAAGCCCCAGAAGAAGGTGGTCCGCAACATCCTGCGCCTGAGCGTGGCGGAGCTGTTCTTTATGGACACCCCGGACCATGCTGCCGTGAACGGGGCCGTAACATTGACGAAGGAATGCGGCAAAGGGGCCCTGTCCGGCCTGGTCAACGGGGTCCTGCGGCGCATGCTGCGGGAAAGGGACAGCCTCCCTCCCCTGCCTTCGGACCCGGTGGCGCGGCTGTCCATCCAGTACGGCTGTCCGGAATGGGTCGTGCGGGAATGGCTGGATCGGTTCGGTGAGGACGAAACGGAAAAGCTCTTGTCCACGGAACCGCCTGCTATGGAGATACGGGCCCAGTGGCCGTTTACCGACGAGGAGCTTTCCACGCAGCTGCAGGTCCACTATACCCGGGGTAAAGTGGACGAAAACTGCTTCCGGCTCAGCGAAAGTATGCCTGTGACCTCCCTGCCTCTGTTTCGAGAGGGGAAGATCGCCATCCAAGGCGAGGGAGCCATGGCCATCTGCCGCTTTCTGGGAGACGTGCGGGGCAAGAAGGTCCTGGACGCCTGCGCCGCCCCCGGCGGGAAATCCGCCTACCTGTGGTCTCTGACGGAGGGGAACGTGGACCTGACCTGCTACGAACTCCATCCCCACCGGGTAGAGCTCATGGAACGGACCTTCGCCCGGCTCCACGTAGAGGCCAGGTGCGAGGCCAGGGACGCCTCGCAGATACCGGAGGATGCGGTACCCTCCTTCGATACGGTGCTGCTGGACGTGCCCTGCTCAGGCTTGGGGCTCCTACGGGAGAAGCCGGACGTGACGCTGCACCGGACAGAGCAGGACATAGAGGCTCTGTGTCGGACACAGGCGGCGCTCCTCAGCAGCTGCGCCCGACTGGTCCGGCCCGGCGGTATGTTGTGCTACAGCACCTGCACCATCTCCCTCCGGGAGAACGAGCAGCAGGTGGCAGCCTTTTTGGCGGCTCATGCCGAATATGCTTTGGAAGATCAACGCCAGCTCCTGCCCCAGCGGGACGGGACCGGCGGATTCTATATGGCAAGGATGAAGCGATGTATTTGACAGACCTCGACAAAACCGGTGTCGCCGCCCTCATGGACCAATGGCATCAGCCCCGCTTTCGCACCGATCAGGTCATGGCGTGGCTCAATGCCGGTGCGCGGCCGGAGGACATGACGAACCTGCCCAAAGCCCTGCGAGAACAGCTTTCCGCTCTCCCCTACGGCGGCAGCGTCATCGAACGGAAGCTCATCTCCCCCAAGGACGGGACGGTCAAATATCTGTTTCTTTTGGAGGACGGAAACCTGGTGGAGGGGGTGCTGATGCACTACTCCTACGGGAACACCGCCTGCATCTCCACCCAGGTAGGCTGCCGCATGGGCTGCAAATTCTGCGCCTCTACCTTGGAAGGCTGCGTGCGGGACCTGCGCCCCGGCGAAATGCTGAGCTTCATCAAGCTTATGGAGCGGGACGAGCCGCCCCGGCCCGGTTGGAGCCGGTCCGTGACCAACATCGTGCTCATGGGCAGCGGCGAACCGTTGGACAACTACGACAACGTGGTGACCTTCCTCAAGCGGGTCACCAGCCCGGAGGAGCTGAACATCAGTCCCCGGAACATCTCCCTGTCCACCTGCGGCCTGGTGCCGAAGATCTATCGGTTCATGGAGGACGCGCCCCATGTGACCTTGTCCATCTCCCTCCACGCTCACTCCGATGAGGTCCGCCGGACCATGATGCCCATCGCCAACGTGTACCCCATCGGGGACCTCATCGAGGCGGCCAGGGCCTACGCCGAAAAAACGGGCCGTCGGGTGGTCTTCGAGTACGCTTTGGTGGAGGGCGTCAACGATTCAAGGCAGGACGCTGTGGCCCTGGCTAAGCTCCTGCGGGGCATGGTCTGCCACGTGAACCTGATCCCCCTGAACAGCGTGAAGGAGCGGTCGCTCATAGGGGCCAGTCGGGCCCACGCGGAAGAGTTTTCCCGATGGTTGGAGAAGGAGCATATCTCCGCCACCGTGCGTCGAGAGATGGGCGCCGATATCGACGGCGCTTGCGGACAGTTAAGAAGGAGGGTGATCCATGAGATACAGTAGCCTTTCCGAAAAGGGCCGTCGCCCCAACAACGAGGATGTGGTGTTCACCCGCTTCGATCCTCGCTATCCCCTGATCGCCGCCGTTTCCGACGGCATGGGCGGTCATGCTGCGGGCGAAGTGGCCAGCAGCATCTCCATCGAAGCCCTGGACACGTGGACCAGGGAGCTTGCTGACGCGCCGCAAAACGTGCTGGTGGATGCCTTCTTCAACGCCAATGCCCAGGTCATCTCCGCTGCCGAAAAGGATCGGAAGCTTCGGGGCATGGGTGCTACGCTGGTGGCCGCCATCTTCTATCACGATCATTTCATTACCGCCAACATCGGCGATTCCCGGCTATATCTGGTGTCTGAGAACGAGATGCGCCAGGTCACCTTCGACCACTCCTATGTCCAGGAACTGGTCCGCCGAGGTTTCCTCACGGCGGAGGAGGCACGGACCCATCCCCGCAAGAACGTGATCACCCGCTGTATCGGCACCGAGACCGCCTTCGAACCGGACGTGTTCTACACCCGCTGGAATCCCAAGGACCTGGTGCTCCTCTGTTCCGACGGCCTCTGCGACGTGCTCACCGAAGCGGATATGCTGGAGATCATCCAAGCCGAAACTGACCTGGACTCCCTCTGCAAAAAGTTGGCCGACACCGCCTATGAGCGGGGCAGCGCGGACAACATCTCCCTCATCCTGGTGCGCAACGAAGGGGGTGTGGAGCTGTGACGCCTGATATCATCGGTGGCAAGTATCGCGTCATCCGCGAGGTGGGCAGCGGCGGCATGGCCCACGTGTATCGAGCCATCAACATGTCCTCCCGCAAGGTGGTAGCCGTGAAGATGCTCAAGGAGGAGTATCTCAACGACAAAGAGTTTTTGCGGCGCTTCGAGCGGGAAGCCCGAGCCAGTCTGGAGCTTTCTCACGACAATATCGTCCGCGCCTACGGCGTGGGCGACGACAACGGCGTGCCCTATATCGTCCTCGAGTATGTGGAAGGAAAGACACTGAAGGATCTGATCCAGGACAGCCCCGGCGGGCATCTGTCTGTGCAGCAGGCCATCGGCATCTGCAGCCAGATCCTGGACGCCCTCTCCTACGCCCATGCTCACGGCATCATCCATCGGGACGTGAAGCCTCAGAACGTGATCGTCACCAAGCGAGGCAAGGCGAAGCTGGCCGACTTCGGTATTGCCCGGGAGGTCACCGCCAGCACCGTGACCTTCTCCGGCAAGAACGTCATCGGCTCCGTCCACTACATCTCTCCCGAACAAGCCAAGGGCCAGCCTGCCACAGAGGAGAGCGATATCTATTCTGCCGGCATCTCCCTCTATGAGATGCTGACCGGGACCGTTCCCTTCATCGGCGATACCACGGTCTCTACGGCCCTCATGCACCTGTCCGCCACACCTACGCCGCCTCGAGAACTGAACCCCGCCATACCTCCCGCCCTCAACGATATCGTGCTCAGGGCCATCGAGAAGGATCCCGTCATGCGGTATTCCAGCGCCAAGCTCATGCGCTCGGACCTCATCCGTTCCCTCTCCCACCCCAACGGCACCTTCGCCAGGGACAGGGAGTCCAAGGAGTCCAAGACCCCCGGGCGGCGCATGTCCCTGTCCGTGTACGCCTGGATCTCCATCTCCGTGTTCACGCCCATCCTGGTGATCTTCCTCGCTTACCTGGGCTTCGTGAACCACTGGTGTGCCGGCAAGGACCCCACGGAACCAGCGCCCTTGCCTTCGGCCAGCCTGGAGACAGCCATCGCCAATGTGACCGTGGCCACGGCAGACCAGCCCACGACGCCGCCCGATGGGAAGCTCATGCCCACGGTCATGGGCCAGCGCCTGGACGATGCCTTGAAGACCGTGCACGATCTGGGGTTCACAGATATCTACGTATCCATCGAATACGGTGCCAGCGATCCGAGAGCCGGCACCGTGGTCCAGCAGAGCATCCCAGCCAACACCCTGCCTAATACGGAGGAGCCCATCTATCTCACGCTCCTGTTGGAGAAGCGGGGCAAGTACAAGGCGGACATCGCCTTTATGCTGGATATCCCTGAGAACGATTCCCGGGTCCAGATCGTGTATCGGACCAGCAACACGGAGAACATCGACTACTCCGTGGTCCTCTACGACGCCGTACGCACCAAGGAGACCATGGTGTCCATCAGCGCCACGGTCTACAGCAACGACCCCGCCACCCGCACTCTGTATCTCCTGGTGAACGGCGAAGAGGTGCGGACCCAGGACGTGAAATTTTCGGAGTAGAAAGTCATGGAAGGGTCTATCATAAAGGGTGTGGGCGGGTTCTACTACGTCTCCACCCAGGAGGGCGTCATCACCAGCAAAGCCAAGGGCACCTTCCGCCGGGAGGGCATCACCCCTGTGGTAGGGGATAGAGTCCGCATCACGGCCCACGCGTCCGGATACGCCCAGATCGACGAAATATTGCCCCGCCGGAATCTGCTGATCCGGCCCGCCGTGGCCAATATCGACCGGCTGCTCATCGTCCTGTCCGCCCATTTTCCGGAGCCGGACTGGCTCCTTGCCGACAAGCTGATCGTCCAGGCCACCCTGAACGACATCGAGCCGGTCATGGTCCTCAACAAGGCGGACGAGGCCGAAGCCTCCATCCGCGAAGCTTTCGATAGGGACTACCGGCTGTTCCCCCGGATCGTGGTCTCCGCCCTGTCGGGCGAGGGCCTGCGGGACCTGGAGGCCGCCATCGCAGGCAAGGTCTGCTGCTTCGCGGGCCAGTCCGCCGTGGGAAAGTCGTCCCTGATGAACGCCCTGCTGCCGGAGCTGGATCTGCCCGTAGGGGAGCTGACCCGCAAGACGGACCGGGGCAAGCACACCACCCGCCACGCTCAGCTTTGGCCTTGCTTCGGCGGCGCGCTGCTGGATACCCCCGGCTTCTCCCTGTACGAGCCGAAGAGCTTCGACGAAAAGCTGCTGCAGGGCTGTTACCCGGAGTTTCAGGACGCGGAACCTTGCTATTTCCCGGGCTGTTTGCATATCAGCGAGCCTGGCTGCGGCGTGAAAGCGCTGCTGCAGGACGGGCGGCTGTCCCCGGCCCGGTATGCTCGATACGTGGAGATCGCCAAAGACTTTACCTTCAGGAGGAAACACCAGTATGACTAAGATCGCCCCCTCCATCCTGTCCGCCGACTTTGCAAATCTTGGGCGGGACGTCCAGATGCTGGAACAGAGCGGCGCGGACTGGGTCCATTTCGACGTGATGGACGGCCATTTCGTGCCCAACCTGACCTTCGGCCCCCCCGTGTGCAAGGCCATCCGGCCTTTGACAAAGCTGCCCCTGGACGTACACCTTATGGTGTCGCGGCCCGCCGACTGGGTGAACCCCTTCCGGGACGCGGGGGCAGATATGCTCACCTTCCACGTGGAGGCTGAGAACCATATCCATCGGGTGCTCCAGTCCATCCACGCCGCCGGCATGCAGGCGGGCGTGGTGCTGAATCCCGCCACGCCTCTCTCCCTGTGTGAAGAGGTCCTGGAGGACTGCGATATGGTCCTGCTCATGACCGTGAATCCGGGCTTCGGCGGGCAGAAGTTCATTCCCCAGGTCCTGAAGAAGCTGCAGCGGCTCAACGAGATCAAGGCGGCGCGAGGCCTGACCTTTGAGATCGAAGTGGACGGCGGCGTCAACGCAGATACAGCGCCTTTGTGCCGGGCGGCGGGCGCCACCGTTTTGGTGGCGGGCAACGCTGTATTCACCGCTCCTGACCCGGCGGACATGATCCGGCGGCTCCGTGGCTGAGATCCGCTCCCTGTTCCATCGGGCAAGGAGGTTCGCCGGAGCCCTGAGCGATCGGGGGCTCGTGACCTATGCCGCCTCCTGCGCTTTCTATTCCTTCCTTTCTCTGTTCCCTATGGCAGCTCTCGCCGCCTCGCTGGTACCCTGTATGGGCATCGACGAGGCGGCATTGCTGCACTTTTTCGACGGCATCGTCCCGGCGGGCGTGGCTGCGGTGCTGCGGCTCATCCTGACCAACGTATACAAAAACGTCTTCCCCGCCCTGCCCCTGTCGCTGGTGGTGCTGCTATGGTCCTCCGCCCAGGCCTTTTCGGAGCTCTTGAAGGGCATGGCCGCCATGACCGACCCCCACCGCACCACCGGTTATTTCAAGCGACGTCTGCGAGCCATATTGCTGACCGCAGCCCTGCTCCTGACGCTGCTCTTGTCCCTGGCGATACTGATCTTCGGGGCGCGGATCGTGTCCTTGTTGAGCCTCCTCTATCCGGGCGCTGAGGGGTTGCTGGAGCTGTTCCTGTGGTTCCGATACTTTTTTATGGCAGCCCTGCTGTGGCTCCTGTTCGTCTTTCTATACCGGTCCATCCCCGGCCAGCGCTTTTCCTTTCAGGAGGTCCGGACAGGCGCTGCTCTGGCCGCTTTCGCCTGGATCTTCTTCTCCGCCCTCTTCTCCCCGTATGCCGGGCGTTTTCTGGACCTGAGCCTCTACGGGAGCATGGCCGCCCTGGCCATGACCATGCTGTGGCTGTTCTACTGCCAGTACATCCTTTTGGTGGGCGCAGGCCTCTGCGCCGAAAAGCGCAGCAAAAAGGAAGCCGCCACCGCCGTGACGGCTTCCTGAGCCGATCTTCCTAATACTAAGACCTGATCAAAAGGAGACAAGATTACCGAGGTATTTTTCGTTCTGCCGAAGGCGAACGCAGGGAATCGATGCCGGGGCGCATCGTTGACCGAAGAGAGCCAAAGGAAGGGCGGAAAAGAGCCGGCAAGATGTCTTCTTTTAGTCAGAGATTAGTATTATTTCAATGTGACCACCGTGACCCCGGCGTCTCCCTCCCCGTAGGCCCCGATCCGATAGGATTTGACCCGAGGGTGGTTCTTCAGGTACGCCTGGATGCCGGCCCTGAGAGCGCCCGTGCCCTTGCCGTGGATGACGTTGAACTCCTTTCGGCCGCTGCGGGCGCAGAGGTCGATATACCGATCCACTTCCAACATGCCGTCGTCCACGGTCATGCCACGAAGGTCCAGATCCATCTTGACCTGCTGGATATCCTGCAGGATAGGCTTGCCGGTGACGGGGGCCCGCTTTTTCTTGACCTTGTTGAGGGGCCTCAGGTCCGAGAGGGGCACGTTCATCTTGATGACCCCGGCCTGGATCTGCACCATGCCTCGGGCGTCGGGGGCCTTAAGCACAGTGGCGGTGTTGTGGATACTGAGGACCTGGTAGCTCTCCCCCGGCTTCACCGTCTTGGGCGCTTCGCCCAGATCGTCCTCCGGCAGCACCGTGTCCACGAGATCGTTCTCCGAGGCGCGCATGGAGTCCCGAGCCTGCTGGATGGCCCGCTCCAAGGCCTTAGGGTCGATGTTCTTGACGTTCCGCAGCTCGGTAATGAGCTGCTCCATCTCCCGCCGGGTCTGACGCACGATGTCCCGGGCGTCCTCCCGGGCCTTGTTGCGCAGGGTGACGCGCTCCTCGTCCAGCTTGCGCTTCTCCTTCTCGTAGTCGCTTTTAAGCTTCTCTGCCTCCCACAAGGCGAGCTGGGCGTCGTGGCGGGACTGCTCGGCGATCCGCCGCTGCTCCTCCGCGCCGCTCAATACGTCCTCGAAGGCCACGTCCTCCTTTTTCAGGAACTGCCTGGCCCGATCGATGACCTCGCCGGAAAGGCCCAGCCGCCGGCTGATCTCGAAGGCGTTGGACTTGCCGGGGATGCCGATATAAAGCCTGTAGGTGGGACAAAGCCGATCCACGTCGAACTCCATGGAGGCGTTCTGCATGCCCTCCCGGGCCAAGGCGAAGGCCTTGATCTCGCTGTAGTGGGTGGTGGCCATGGTCCGGCAGCCCTGTTGCTGGAGACGCTCCAGGATGGCCTGCGCGAGAGCCGCGCCCTCCAGAGGGTCCGTGCCCGCGCCCAGCTCGTCTAAGAGCACCAGGGTGTGCTCGTCCGCCTGCTCGATGATGGAGACCAGATTGGTCATGTGGGCGCTGAAGGTGGACAGGCTCTGCTCGATGGACTGCTCGTCGCCGATGTCCGCAAAGACCTGGTCGAAGACGGAGACCTCGCTCCCCTCCTCTGCCGGCAGGAACAATCCGCACATGGCCATGAGGGTAAAGAGGCCCACAGTCTTCAAGGTCACGGTCTTGCCGCCTGTATTGGGGCCGGTGATGATGAGGGTGTCGAAGTCCTCCCCCAGCCACAAAGTTACGGGCACCACTTTCTCCTTGTCGATGAGAGGGTGCCGGGCGTTGACCAGGCGGATACGGCCCGCCTCGTTGAGCTTAGGCCGGATACCGCCGTATTCCCGAGCCAGGATGGCCTTTGCAAAGATGCAGTCGAGGCGACCGAGGAGCATCAGGCTGTCGTAGAGCTCATCGGCAAAGGGCTGCAGCAGGGCGGTGAGACCCGCCAAAATGCGCTCCATCTCCTTCTGTTCATCCAGCAGCAGCTTCTTGTACTCGTTTCCCAGCTCCACCACCGCCGCAGGCTCGATGAACAGGGTCTGGCCCGTGCCGCTCTGATCGTGTATGAGGCCCGGGATCTGTCGCCGATGCTCCGCCTTCACGGGTATGGTGTAGCGGCCGTTGCGCATGGTGATGATGTTGTCCTGCAGGTACTTCTGATCCCCCGCACTGCGGATGATGCTGTTGAGCTTGTCCCGGACCTTCTCCGTGGTCAGCTTCATCTGTCGCCGGATGCGAGCGAGCTCCGGGGACGCGTTGTCCGCCATCTCCTCTTCGGAAAGGATGCAGCGAGCGATCTCGTTTTCGATGTGGGGCTGGGCTGTGAGCCGGTTAGCGATCAGGCACAGCAGCCCGTCGCCGCCCTGGTCCTTGCCGCCCAGGATGGCCTCCCGGGTCCGTCGGGACACCTTGAGGCATCGCTCGGCCGCCAGCAGTTCCCCCATGGACAGGGCCAGCACCGCGCTCATGCGACGCAGGGTGCCGCGGATGTCGGGGAATATATCGAGGGGCGTATGGCCCATGCGCCAGAAGACGGACTCCGCCTCCGTGGTCTCCTGCAGCAGCCGCTCCGCCTCCGGCAGGGACGCGACAGGAGAGAGCGCGTCCACCGTGGCCTTCCCTAAATCGGAGACGGCGTACGCCCTGAGCAGAGTCTGGATCTTATCGAGTTCAAGGGTCCGTATGGTCCTGTCTGAAATCATGTCAATCGTTGAAACGGTTCATATCGCCGATGGTCACTTGGATCTGCAGGTATTCACCCTCCCGGAATACGGTGAAGGTGATGGTATCTCCCACCAACTTGGAACGCACATACTCCACTACGTCGTCGTTTTCCTTGACGATCACGTCGTCGGCCTTGGTGATGATGTCGCCCACCTTCAGCCCGGCCTGATCCGCGGGAGCGCCTTTGGTCACATCCTCCACCCGGCAGCCCGTGGGCACCTGGTTCTCCGCCGCAGTCTCCTCGTCCACGGTGCGGATCTGTACGCCGATACCGGGCCGGACCATGCCGCCTTCCTTCAGGATCACGTTGGCGATCTCGATCACGTTCTGGATGGGCAGGGCAAAGCCGATGCCCTCCGCGGAGATGACGTTTCCGTTGGAATCATATCCTGCCCGAACGGATTTGGCGCTGTTCATACCGATGACCTGGCCGGCCATATTGATGAGGGGTCCGCCGCTGTTGCCGAAGTTGATGGCAGCGTCGGTCTGCAGGTAGGTATTGACGAAGCCGTCGATATTGATCTCCCGGGCCTTGCCGCTGATGACGCCGAAAGTGACCGTGCCGTAGAGCTCATAGGAGCTGAGGGGATTGCCGATAGCGATCACGTACTCGCCCACCCGGAGGGAGCTGGAATCGCCGATGGGCAGAGCGGGGTAGTTTTCTCCTTCCACTTTCAGCACGGCGATATCCGTGGTCACGTCGGCGCCCACCACCTGGGCGTCTATGCGCGTCCCGTCGCTGAACAGCACTTCCACCGCTGCGGCGCCGCTGACCACATGAGCGTTGGTGAGGACATAGCCGTTCTCCGAAACGATGAATCCGGATCCGCTGCCGTACTCCTCCAGCTTGCCGGTGCGGGCGTCAGGCTGGAACTGGATGATGCCTACCACGGAGCCGGAAGCTGCCTCCACCACGTCGGGAATGGAGGCGAAGATCTGCATCTCGTTGGGCTGCTGCACGTTCAACTCCATCTGAGGTAGGCTCTCCGAACTCTCGGGGGACGCCGCAGGAACCGGCGTCGTCTCAATGACGGCCGCCGTAGGCTCCTCGACGGCCGGTGTTGCCTCAGGCGTAGGCTCAGGGCTTGCCTTGGGCGGCATAGTGGACCGTTCCACCGCCGGCTCCTGTACGGGTGCCTGAGCGATGGCTGTCTGGACCCGCTGGATGCGGAAGAAGCCGACGCCGATCACCGCGCACGCCACGAACAGGGCGCACAGGAGGATGGCAAGGCACCAGATCAGGGCGGAGATGCCCCGATCCTGCTTGGTTCTAACGAATTTCTCAGGTTCCATTTTTTCTGCCTCCGTCTGTCACACGCTTGAGCGTGTTGGCTTTCTCCAAAGTAAAGGTGAATTGGGTGCCCTTGCCCCGGGCGCTCTTGACCGTGATGGATTGATCGTGGGCCTCGATGATCTTTTTTACGATGGCCAGACCCAATCCGGAGCCCACCTGGGGCGAGGGGGTGTGGGCCTTCTCCACCTTGTAGAACCGGTCGAAGATATGGGGCACGTCCTCCGCCGGTATGCCCACACCGGTGTCGCGGATGGTGACGTACACCTCCTTGCGCAGGGTGTAGGTGGAAACCAGCAGCGTCCGGCCCTCGGGAGAATACTTGATGGCGTTGTCGATCAAATTCCGCAGGACCTGGGAGATCTGGTTGCTGTCCGCATACACGTAGGTCTGCTCCGTGGAAAAACGCACGTCCAGTTCCATCTGCTTCTCCGATATGCGCGCCTCGAAGGTGATGAGAGTACGCCTGATGAGCTCGTTGATATCGAAGACCTCATAGTTGACTGTGATGATCCCGCTTTCGATCCGAGCAAGGTCGAGGAGGTCGTTGACCATGGCCGTCATGCGCCTCGTCTCCGAGAGCACGATCTCGATGTAGTGCTCATGCTCCTCGGGCGGGATGGTCCCGTCCATCATGGCCTCCAAAAAGCCCTTCATGCTGGTGAGTGGGGACCGTAACTCGTGGGAGACGTTGGCCACGAAGCTTTGGCGGGTGACCTCCAGATTTTTGAGCTGGTCAGCCATCTCGTTGAAGCTTTTGCCCAGCTGGGACGCCTCGTCCTTCCCCTGGACGGGGATGCGCTGGGAGAAGTCGCCCTTGGAGTAGCACTGGACGATGTGGTTCATATCCACGAAGGGGTTGATGATCCGTGTGGCGATGAAATAGGAGGAAAAAAGCACCACGAAGGCCGCCACCACGCAGATGGCCAGCGTCCAGAGGGCCACCTGCCGAAGAGCCTCGTTCCAGCGGCTGATGTCGCTGTGGAGGAGCAGCACTTGGGCCCCGCTGCCTTCGCCCAGGCGCACAAAAAGAGTATACGCGGGGAACTTGGCGCCCGAAAAGTACCGCTCCATGGTCTCAGGGATGTCGCTGCTGCGTCGCAGCACATCCTCCATCCGGGTCTTCTGGGCGGGAAGCTCCGCCAGAGGGGCCCACTTTTCATCCGTATAGGCGTTGACCGTTCCATCGGCGCGCAGTACTTGAATGAGAAGTTTGCGCTCCGTCACCAGGGGGAGAAGCTCGTCGGCCGAAGCGCCTGCTTCCAGGAGCTTTGCCGCCTGCTGGCCCTTCTCCACCAGCATATCCTTCTCCGCACTCAGGTTCTGCATGCGCGAAACGTATCCGATCCCCAGCCCCAAAATAAGCAACAGAGAAAGGACCGTCACGCACTGCAGAAACAGCATGCGGTCGAATATGGATTTGAAACGGATTTTGGCCATGAAAGGGATGGACCGTCAGGAATGGATCTCGAACTTATATCCCACGCCCCACACGGTCTTCAGCTGCCAGCTCTGGCGCTCGCCCAGCTTTTCACGGATACGCTTCACATGCACGTCCACCGTGCGGGAGTCGCCGAAGAAGTCGAAGCCCCAGACCTGCTCCAAAAGCTGCTCCCGGGTGAACACCTTCCCCGCATGGGAGGCAAGGAAGTATAAGAGTTCGATCTCCTTGGGGGGCATCTCCAGCTGGATGCCGTCCAGGATCACGGAATAGTTCTCGAGAGAGATGGACAGATCCGGCAGCACGATGGCCTTCTCCTGATCTGCGGCGGGAACGCTGCGGCGCAGGACCGCCTTGATCCGGGCGATGAGCTCGTTGCTGTCGAAGGGCTTGGCGATGTAGTCGTCCGCCCCCAGCTCCAAGCCGCGGACCCGCTCGCCCGTGTCGCCCTTGGCCGTCAGCATGATGACCGGTGTGGGAGACTCCTGCCGGATATCGCCTAGAATGGACCAGCCATCCCGTCCGGGCAGCATCACGTCCAGCACCACCAACGTGGGCTTGACGCTGCGGAAGGTGGACAGGGCGTCATACCCGGTGGCGCAGGTGGCTACGTTGAACCCGGCTTTCTTCAAATATAGCTCGATGATGGAAAGAATGTTCCTATCGTCATCGATCACGAGAATGGTGTTGTTATCCATAGGACCTCCTGTTAGTCTATACCGATCACCTGTATTCCGTTTTCCAGAAGCAGCCGCGCCGTGATCCCGTCACCCTGCACCAGCGTCTTGGAAAACGTACCGTCATATATCCACCCTGCTCCGCAGGATGGGCTCCTCTTCTGAAGCAGCGCCTCCGTTGCTCCGTAGGTCTTCGCGATCTCGAGGACCGCCGCCGCGCCCCGGCGATAGTCCTCCGTCCGGTCCACTCCGTTCCTGTCCACGACCCGCCCTGCCAATATCTCGCAGGGAGGACGGGGCGTTGCCAAACCGCCCAGCTGCTCGGGACAAACGGGAATGGCCTTTCCGGCCCGGATCAGTTCCACCGCTTCCGCACACAGCCTGCTCTTTCCGTCGTATCGGCAGGGAAATCCGGCCAAACAGGCGCTTACGATCTTCACGGCATACTACCACCTATTTATAGTCATTGCATTGTACCACAAAAACAAATATTTGTCCAGTATGTGAACAGTTGCTTTTACATATTCCATTTTCGGGGCCTTTCCCGTAAAAGATGCAGTTTTTTCCTGTAATAAATCCGGCCTGCCAGGGAAAAGTAATCGCGAAAAGCAAAGCAAAGGAGGTGAAACGTAAATGGCACGCAACAGCTCTATGGTTCCTGAAAACCAG
>JBGVAK010000142.1:0-14533 GCA_045224495.1 Christensenellales bacterium | reverse complement strand
TGGCGGCGGTGCTGGTGGCCGCGGCTTGCTTCGCCGGCGTGTTCCTGTACAACAAATACGCCGTCCCTGAGCTGCGATACCGCCGGGGTGTGGAACAGATGGAAGCCGGCGCCTACGACGAGGCGTACCGTACGCTGCACGGCATGAACTATAAGGACAGCAGCGACTATATCTTCCGCATCGGCAAGGAACGGATCCAGGGTGCCCAGGTGGGCTCCACCGTCTTCTTCGGCGCGTATCCCCAGGGCCGCATCACGTCCCAGGAAAAGGACCCCATCGAATGGCTGGTGCTGGACCGGGACGGCAGCAAGGTGATGCTGATCAGCAAGTATGTGCTGGATGCCCTTCCGTACATGCGGTTCTCCTTCGATCGGGAGCATACGCCCGTGACGTGGAAAACGTGCCTGCTCCGCCAATGGCTGAACAGCTCCTTCGTGGAGACGGCTTTCGATCCGGGCGAAGTGAGGATGCTGGAGCGGACGAAGGTGAAGAAGGCAGACGGCTCCAGCGATACCGTGGACCGGGTCTACGTGCTGAGCGTCCAGGAAGCGGAACACTACTTTGCCACCGACGAGGACCGCAAATGCATCGCCACCCAGTTCGCCCTGGATTTCGGCGCTTACCGAAGCAGCGTCGGTCATACCTGCCTGTGGTGGCTACGGACGCCTGTCTACTCCGACGGCGATTCGTTGCAGCTGGCTGATGAATCCTATATAACATACCGCGTCGCCTGCGTCGGCACGTCCGGCCAGATCGTGAGCGTGGGGCACGGGGTACTGAACCGAGGTTACGGAGTGCGACCCGTCGTCTGGGTCGATACGGAAGCGACCGGAGAGTTGATTTTCAAGAAATAGCGAACGAAGGGATCTGACAGGGAACGGAAGGAACTGGAGGAAGCCCAGGAACGATTCGCCAGGATCGTATAGGCGAACGCGCCGATCTCGCCGGGCCAACCGGTCAAGCTCTGAAAAAGGAGAACAGCAGGTATGTTCGTGGTCACGGCCATCGGCACAGTCGATCGGGCGGTGTCTCCAGGGGGGAGGCAGCGCCCTTTTTATATATTCGTCTCCCGTGGGGAAACCCCCTTGCGCTTTGTGGGAGCCGTGCTACAATGAACATGGGAGAAAAGCCGGCCATGGGGCAGAAAAACGAGGCGCGCCTGCGGGCGCTGCTGGAGGAAATCGAGTATCTGAACAACATCAGCCAGACCCTTTCCTGGGACATGCGGGTGACGATGCCCGCGGCCGCCGCCGACTATCGGAGCCGGGAGATGGGATATCTGGCCGGCAAACGGCATGCCCTGGAGACCTCCTCTGAAATGGGGGACTTGCTGACGTCCCTGGAGCAGGAAGCGCCGGAGGACCCGATCCTAAAGGCTGCGGTCCGGCAGGCTCGTCGCACCTATGACCGGCTGAAGAACGTGCCGGCGGATCTCTATGCCGCCTACGCCGCCCACAACCTTAGAACGGAGCATGCCTGGGCCGCAGCCCGGGCGAGCAGCGATTACGAGAGCATCCGTCCCCTGTTGGCGCAGGAGTTCGCCTATCAGCGGGAGCTGGCCGCCTGCTACGGCTATGCTGACGATCCTCTTACGGGCCTTATGGACCGGTGGGAGGCCGGGGACACCCGTGAGGAGATGGACGGCATCTTCGACCAGCTGAAGGAAGCTTTGGTGCCTCTGCTCCAGGAGCTCCGGGACCTGCCCCAGCCGGATCGGACACCCCTCAAGGGCGCCTTCCCCAGGGAGAAACAGAAGGCCTTCTGCCATGCCGTTTTGGAGGCCGTGGGCTTCGACTTTTCCCGGGGCCGGGTGGACGAGAGCGCCCATCCCTACACCACCTTCAACCACCGGAGGGACGTGCGCATCACCTGCCGCTACTTCGAGGACGACTTCACCCGGGCGGTAGGCTCCAGCCTTCACGAGGGCGGTCACGCCATCTACTGGCAGAATCTGGGCGAGGAACTGGCAGGCACAGGCTTGGATCGATCCGCGTCCTTGGCCCTGGACGAGGCTCAAGCCCGGTTCCTCGAATGTATGCTGGGCCGCAGCCTCCCCTTCTGGCAGTGGGCGTTGCCCATGGCCAGCCGGTATTTCCCGGCGCTTTCGGGCCAGGATCCCGAGGCCTTCTGGCGGGGGCTCAACGGCCTTACCGTCTCGCCGCTGCGGCTGGGGGCCGATGAGCTCACGTACACCCTCCACATCCTGCTCCGGTATGAGCTGGAGAAGGAGCTGTTCGATGGAACGCTGAGCTTCCGGGACTTGCCGGAGGCGTGGAACGAGAAGACGGAACAGTACCTGGGCGTCCGGCCGAGGAACGACGGCGAGGGCGTGCTCCAGGACATGCACTGGTTCAGCGGCTATATCGGGTACTTCCAGAGCTACGCCCTGGGCAACCTCTACGCCGCTCAATTCCTTGGCGCCATGGAGCGGGATCTGCCGGATCTCTTCGATCGGGTCCGCCGGGGAGACTTCGCCGCCGTGAAGGCTTGGAACGGCCGGCATATCCACCGCTTCGGGGCGCTCAAACCTGCTCGGGACATCTTGCGGGACGCCACGGGCGAGGGACTGGACACCGGTCGGTACATCGACTATCTTCAGGAGAAATACGCCCGCATCTATGGGCGGCAAGCATAAAAAAATATAGTGTACAGGAGGAACGAAAGCATGGCGAATACGGTGCAGGACATCCTGCGGCTCATCCGGGACGAAGAGATCCAGATGGTGGACTTCAAGATGGTGGACATCCACGGGCAGTTCCGTCACGTGACCATCCCCGCGGAAAACTTCAGCGAGGACATGATGACGGACGGCGTGGGCTTCGACGCCTCCAACTACGGCTACGCGGTGGTGGAGAAGAGCGACATGGTCTTCATTCCCGACCTGGACACGGCTTACGTGGATCCCTTCTGCGATGTGAAGACCCTGTCCATGACCGGCAACGCCATGGTCATCGACTACCCCAAGAACCGGCCCTTGGACCAGTACCCCCGGAACATCGTGCGGGCGGCGGAGGACTATATGCGCTCCACAGGCATCGCCGACACCATGCTGGTGCTGCCGGAGTTCGAGTTCTACCTCTTCGACCAGATCAAGTGGGAGGTGAAGCCCGGGTCCATCGGCATGAGTCTGGATGCGGAGCAAAGTTACTGGAACAGCGCTTCCAACGGCAAGGGCTATGTGGTCCCCTACCAGAGGGCCTACCATGTGGCCAAGCCCTTGGACCGTACCTACGAGTGCCGGAGCGAGATGTGCCTCAAGATGCAGGAGGCGGGCATCCCCGTGAAGTATCACCACCCCGAGGTGGGCGCCTCCGGCCAGTTCGAGATCGAGCCCAAGCTGGGCGAGATGTCCAAGATGGCCGACGCCACTATGCTGGTGAAGTACATCGTCCGCAACACCGCCATGAAGTACGGCAAGACCGCCACCTTCATGCCCAAGCCCGTCTACGGCGAGGCCGGCAGCGGCATGCACGTGCATATGCTGCTCCTCAAGGACGGGGAGCCGGTGTTCTCCGACGACGAAGGCTACGCCCATCTGAGCCGCGAGGCCCACTGGTTCATGGGGGGCCTGCTCAAGCACATCGCGTCCCTCTGCGCCATCACCAACCCCAGCACCAACTCCTTCAAGCGGTTGGTACCCGGCTTTGAGGCGCCGGTGACCGTGGGCTACGCCACCTCCAACCGGAGCGCGGTCATCCGCATCCCCGCCTACGCCAAGTCGCCCAAGCTCCGCCGCTTCGAGATCCGGAACCCGGACGCCACCTGCAACCCCTATTTCTGCTACGCGGCGTTGCTCATGGCGGGCCTGGACGGCATCCAGAACAGGATCGATCCCCACGAGAACGGCTGGGGACCCTACGACATGAACCTCTACAGCCTCTCCGACGAGGAGAAAGCCAAGCTCCACCACCTGCCCACCTCCCTGGACGCGGCCCTGGACGCTCTGGAGGCGGATCACGAGTACCTGACCCGGGGCGGCGTGTTCCCGGAGCGGCTGCTGCAGAACTTCATCAAAGAGAAGCGGAAGGAGTGCATGGAGCTGGCCAAGATCCCCCATCCCGCCGAGTTCGACAAGTATTACAACGCGTAACCTCATGCCCGACATCACCCAAGCCATGCTGGAGGACGCCCTTTCTTACGGGCGCACCTTCACTGAACGGGGCAAGCCCGCCCAGTACATCCCCTATCTTCGCCAGGTGGACCGGGATCTTTTGGGCGTGTCCGTCCAGACCGCTGACGGACGGCGATTGAGCGCCGGGGCGTATCGGACGCCCTTCACCGTCCAGAGCATCGCCAAGGTAGTGGCTCTGGCCCTGGCCCTGCAGGATCGGGGTGAAAAGTATCTGTTCTCCGGTCGGGTGGGCCTGGAGCCCACCGGCGACCCCTTCAACTCCATCATCCGCCTGGAGGTGGACAAAAAACCCTATAACCCCTTTATCAACGCCGGAGCTATCGCCGTGGTGGGAGCCATCAAGGGCCGCAGCGGGTCGGAGAAGTTCGAGCGGCTGCTGCGATACTTCAAGAAGCTCTGCGGGTCCGACACCGTCTCCCTCTGCGGGGAGGCGTACCTCTCCGAGCGGGAGACCGGCGATAAAAACCGGGCCCTTGCCTACCACCTGAAGGCCACTAAGATGCTGGAGGGGGACGTATCCGAGGATCTGGACGTATATTTCCGCATGTGCTCCCTGTACGTGACGGCGGAGGACATCGCCCACCTGGCCCTGGTGCTGGCCTGCCGGGGCATGGACCCCGTCACCGGCGAAAAGCTTATGGAGCCGGACCACGCCCGGATCATCCGGACGCTGATGCTGACCTGCGGCATGTACGACGGCTCCGGGGAATTCGCCGTGAAGGTGGGGTATCCCTCCAAGAGCGGTGTAGGCGGCGGCATCGCTTCGGCGCTGGTGGACCGCATGGGCATCGGCGTCTTCGGCCCGGCCTTGGATCCCCGGGGGAACAGCGTGGCGGGCGTCGCCCTCTTAGAGTACCTGTCCCGGGCGCTGGACGTTCGTTTATTCTGATTGAAGCAAAGGAGAGAACATGGCATCCTTCGATGAAAAGCGAGAGGCCCTGCGGCAGCAGAAGCTGGTGACGGGGAAGAACCTGCTGAAAAGCACCCTGTTCTTAGCGGTTTTCCTGGGATTCATGGCCCTGTTCATGGTGCCCATGGGCATGACCAACGCCATCAACACCATGATGAACACCGCCTATCGGATATTGTTGGACACGGTGTTCTATATCATGGCCATCGCGGTCCTGGCGGGAGCCCTGTCCGAGATGCTGACGGAGTTCGGGGTGCTGGAGCTGTTCAATTTCCTCCTTTCGCCCCTTATGAAGCCCCTGTACAGCATGCCCGGCGCGGCGGCGTTGGGAGTGGTGTCCACCTATTTTTCCGACAACCCGTCCATATTGGCCCTTGCTAAGGAGCAGGAGTATCGGCGGTACTTCAAGGCGTATCAGATCCCGGCCCTGACGAACCTGGGTACGGCCTTCGGCATGGGCCTCATCGTGACCAGCTACATGGCGGGTCTGTCCGCGGTCACGGGCATGAGCCTCGGCAAGGCGGTCCTCTGCGGGAATCTGGGCGCCGTGGTGGGGAGCGTCATCAGCACCCGAATGCTGCTGCACTTTAGCAAAAAGGTTTACGGCACCGAGACCTTGGCCCTGTCCCCCCGGGAGATGGGCCAGCTCACCGACGAGGAAAACAAGCCCAAGCAGGGGTTCATGCTGCGGCTCCTCAACTCCCTCATGCAGGGGGGCAAGAACGGCGTGGAGCTGGGCTTGGGCATCATCCCGGGCGTGCTGGTCATCTGCACTGTGGTCATGATGCTGACCTACGGCCCGTCGGCGGACGGCACCTACACCGGCGCGGCCTACGAAGGCATCCGCATACTGCCGCTGCTGGGGGACAAGCTCCAGTTCCTCTTCAAGCCCCTCTTTGGCTTCACCTCCTCCGCCTGCGTGTCCGTGCCCATTACGGCCCTGGGATCCGCCGGCGCGTCCTTGGGCATGGTGCCGGAGCTCCTTCGGGAGGGGGCGGCAGGCGCCAACGACATCGCCGTATTCACCGGCATGTGCATGTGCTGGAGCGGCTACCTTTCCACCCACGTGTCCATGATGGACATGCTCCACGCCAACGAGCTGGTGGGCAAGTCCATCCTCTGCCATACCATCGGCGGCTTTTGCGCGGGTATTGCGGCCCACTGGCTGTTTGTGCTATTATCCTTATTGTAAGGGTTTTCTGTGTTCCTTTCTTCCCTTCGTGAGAAGAGAGGAACCGAAAAAAGAGAAGCAGATTGGGATGACGGGGGCTGCAGCGAAAGCCCCATTTCCCAATAAAAGTTCTTTTGTTCGCCTTTTCTGTCAAGAAAAGGCGGTGCTTTTACTCTTTCCGCTAAAAGGTGCTTTCCCATGAAAAAACAAGTCTTCGCATTCGCTATCTGTCTCTGCCTGCTGCTGGCCTGCACTCAGGTGCCTAAGACGGCGGTAGCTCAGCCTACTGCGGCGCCAACGGACGCGCCGACGCTGGAGCCGACGCCAACGGCTACGCCGACGCCTATACCCACGGTCACGCCGGAACCCACCCCCACGCCTACGCCGGAGCCGGTATCGGTGAACGGGCAGCTTTTTGCAGCGGACACGGAAGATGCGGTCCTGGACGGAGAGATCGCCTACCCCGACGCTATCCGAGACGGACTTAGGGCTCTGCCCGGGCTGAAAGCCGTGACCTTGAAGCGGACCGTGCCCGAAAAGGACCTGGCCCCTTGGGTCCAGGCCTGGGCTGCCCTGGCGGCGGAGTTCCCCGCCGTCGCCTTCACATTCCAGGACCTGTATCATGGTGCGCCGGCCGATGCCGTGACCGACTTCGTCCCCCAGGCTCTGCCCGCTGGGGAGTTGGAAGCCATCCTGTCCATCTTTCCCAACCTCGTATCCCTGGACCTGACCGGCCTTCCCCTGGAGCGGGCTGCCGTGGCGCAGGCCCTGACGCTGGCTCCGGACCTCTCCGTCCGCTGGCTCGATGAGACCTTCGGCCCCTCCGACTCCGCCGCTGCGGCCTTGACCTTTGCGGAGCCCGTGGCCGCCGCGGACGTGAGGGCGTACCTCCCCTGTTTCCCCCAGCTTCAGGAGGTGGATCTTCTGGCCGCTGGGCTGACGGAGGCGGAGGGCGACGCTCTGTGCGCGGCCTTCCCCAACCTGGCCTTCCGCCGCATGGTCACCCTGAACGGCGAGACCCTGGACAGCTTCACGGAGGAGCTGGACCTGAGCCGGGCCCAGATCCCCGACGCCGCCGCTTTCTCCGACGCCCTGGGCTGCTTCCCCAAGCTCAAGCGCCTGGAGATGCATTTCTGCTCCCTCTCCAACGAGGAACTGGCCGCCATTCGGGACCGGTACCCTGCCACCAAAGTGGTCTGGACCGTGAAGTTCAACAAATGGAAGGTCCGCACGGACGCCGTGGCCTTTTCCACGCTGCAGCTGGCCCCCAACGACAACCGACTCAGATCCGAACATGCCCAGGTGCTCCAGTACTGCACCGACCTGGTGGCCCTGGACCTCGGGCACAACAACATCATCGATATCGAGTGGCTCCGGCCCTTGAAGAAGCTGCAGGTCCTCATTTTGGCGGACAACAGCAAACTCCAAAACATCGAGGCCATCGGCACGCTGACCAAGCTCAAATATATCGAGCTGTTCATGACCTCCGTGGACGATATCACGCCCCTTGGCAATCTGTCCGACCTGCTGGACGTGAACCTGTGCTTCACCAAGATCACGGACATCACGCCCCTGCTGAACTGCAAGAAGCTGGAACGCATCTGGTTCGGCAAGGACGTGACGGCACAAATAGGAGAGGAAGGCCTTGCAA
This sequence comes from Christensenellales bacterium, assembly GCA_045224495.1. Lineage (GTDB taxonomy): Bacteria > Bacillota > Clostridia > Christensenellales > CAG-138 > RUG472. The sequence continues at coordinate 6,669 of JBGVAK010000142.1, read as the reverse complement.
CGCTGCAAGCGGCCTTCCCCGACGCACAGTATGATTTGGTTTCCCGGTCCTCCACCTACATGGGCTGGCGGGAGCATCCCCGCTACCACGCCTATATCCAGATGTTCCGGACCAACACGGCGGTGGAACCCTTCGTGCCGGAGGACTGATCAGGGGGTGTTCGCGCCCTCCGTTGTCTCCGCTTCCGGCTCCGGCTCCGCGCCTACAGCGTCGTTCTCCAGGAACATGACGATGTCCGACAGGCCCCGGATGTTCCCGTATCGGCCGCCGCCCCGGGTGGAAACGGTGGACAGCTCCTTGCCCATGAACACCAACGACGTGGAATGGCCCCCGTCCATGTTGTAGGCGAGCCGCGCCCCGAACCGCACAAAGATATCCGACAACCGAACAAAGGACAGGGCCGTCTGCCGCTCCCGCAGGGCGACTACGGCGATGTAATGGAAGGGATCTGAGTACCCGAAGCCCACCCGGGCCGTGGCCAGATCCTTTCCGTCGTCCTTGTAGAACACCTTCCCGTCCTTCACCAGCAGGGGCCCGAAGGAGAAGCTGTCCCGGACGCCCATGGCCTGGAGCTGGGCGGCGTCTATCTCCTCAGGCGCATAGAACGCCATGGTGCCGTCGGGCAGCAGGGCCATGGTGGTGGTCTCCTGTCGGTCGTAGTAGACCACGCCGTTGCGGATCATGACCGCCTTTCGGTTGCTGGTCCAGCCGATGAAGTCGCCGGTGAAGGCTACCACGGCGTGATGGTTCCTGGCCTGCTCCTCAGAGAGGACCGAGGGCATCTGGATATAGTTGCCGGAGGCTTCGGGCAGGGTCACCCGGCCGCTGGGCAGGGCGTTTTTGGTGGCCAGCATGTCGGTCCGGAACAGCTCCCTGTCTCCGGAGTAGTCGATGCAGATCACGGCCACGCCCTGGGTGTCCATGTACAGCCAGGGCCCGAAGTCGTCCTCCTCCCCCTGGATGTAGATCGTGGCGACGGCCTCAGCCTTGGGGGTGTCCTTCACGGCGGGGGACGCCCAGTCGGAGACGAACACCTTGGTCTCGGGGATCTCTGCAGGGGCCAGGCCCGCCGCCAGCACGGTCCCGTCCAGCCGCAATCCCACGGTATGGTAGCTGCCCGCAGCCACGGCGGCCACGTCCGTCCAAGCGGCCACATCGCACTGGCCTGCGCCGTTGTCGCCGCAGGCCACGACGGTGCCGTCCGCCTTCAAACCCACGGTGGTGCAGGCGCCGCAGGAGATGGCCACGACGTCCGTCCACCCGGCCACGTCGCATTGTCCATAGGTGTCGTCGCCGCAGGCCACCACGGTGCCGTCCTTTTTAAGGCCCACCGTGTGCCAAAGGCCGGCGCTGATGCTGACCACGTCGGTCCAGTTGTCCACGTCGCACTGACCGTGGTCGTTGAGCCCGCAGGCCACGGCGGTGCCGTTGTCGCGGAGGGCCACGGAGTGCCAGGCCCCGGCAGCCACGTCCGCCATGCCGTCCCACTCGGCCTTGGGCAGCCGCTCCAGAGCCTCGCTGCCCACGGGGGTCACATGGCCGTTGTCCTGCAGGATCAGGGCGTGGATCAAACCGGGCGCCACCTTCTTCACGCCCATAAGGGAGGAGAGGGTCTCCTCGGCGCCGAAGGTCTCGCCGGTGGTATAGATTTGGCCGCCCGAAAGGTAGAACACACTGGTAGGACCGGAGAACACCTTATCCGCATGGGCCGGGGCGTCGGCGTACCGTCCGTCCCCGGCGATCCAGGGGGTGTCGCCCGCCACGGCGGTGTGCCAGGCGCCGGCGGAAAGCTGATCCACGGCGGCGGCCTTGTACTGCTGGCGGCGATCTTCGATCCAGGCCACCTTCTGCTGCTGCAGCGTTTCTACGTCCGCCTGCGCCTGGGCGGTGCCCAGGACGGCCAGCGCGGCGATGCCCTCGTCAAAGTTGGTCCCGGTGAACACGGCCTTGGCCGCGGCATAGTCCAGCCGCGCCTGGATGGCCGCCACCCGCTGAGGGGCATCCTCATACTCGTTCAGGGCCTGGAAGGCGGCCAAAGCCTCCTCGTCCTTGCCGGCCTGCTCCAAAATATCTGCTTCGGAATAAGCTTGAGCCAGAGCCTGAGCCTGGGCCAGAGCCGCCTCCCGGTCCGCCAGAGTCTGGCGCAGGGCCTTGGCCCGGTCCGGATCCCGCTGCTCCAGCAGGTCAGCCGCATAAGCGAGGTCGTCCGCCGCTTCCGCCCGGTCCGCCTCCGCCAAAAGCAGCTCGTCCAGCTGCTGGTTCAGGGCGGTCGCCCGCTCCGCGCCGAAGGGATTGCGGGCCAGCTGCCTGGTAGCGAAGGTCAGGATGCCCTTGGCCTCGGCATAAGGCGCTCTGCTGCTGGCTGCCAGAGCAGAGGCATAGATCTCCTCCGCCGGCCGATAAACAAAGGCGTAGACCATGCCGCCCAACAAGACCAGCAGGACGAGGACGGCGACGATCGGCAACCAGATCCTTGTTTTGTTCATATACCCTCCGTGTTTCTTCCGGCCCCGCAGGGTCGGCATTTACAGAATTTACAGCAATACGCGTATACATAGTCAGTATACTGTAAAACCACCCGTTTCGTCAATCCGGATTCATCGCTGCCTTTGACAACCGTAGGCTCTTATGGTATAGTCCGTGGCGGAAGGGGGATGCGACATGAAGAAACCTCATTATGCCTGGGTCGTCTGCTTCTGCGGCCTGTGGATGTTCGTGTGCAATATGGGGTTGTGCAGCAACATCCTGTCGGTGTACCTGCCCTTCATCGAAGCGGGCGGTATCAGCGACAGCATGGGCAGCGCTATCCTCTCCATCCGCTGTCTCTTCTCCTTCGCCGTGACCTTCCTGGTGGAGCTGTATTATAGGAAGCTTTCCCTGCGCTGGGGTATTTTCCTGGCGTCCCTCACGGGGGTCCTCTCCGCCCTGGTCTATTCCGTCGGCGGCAGTCCCTTTATCTACTACACCGGCGCGGCCCTGGGCGGCATCTGCTACGGCCTTGGGGCCATCTATCCGGTGTCCCTGCTCCTTTCCAACTGGTTCCATTCCCATCGGGGCCTTGCTTTGGGCGTCAGTTCCGCAGGCTCCGGCGTGGCGGCTATGGTCTTCTCTCCCCTGGTCTCAGCCCTGATCCTGCGGTATTCTTTGCGCACCACCTTCCTGCTGCAGGCCGCCTTCATGCTGGCGTGCGCCCTGGGCGTCTTCCTGCTCCTCAGGGACAACCCCGCCGAAAAGGGCCTCTCTCCTTATGGCGAGGGCAGCGCAGCCGACGCCGGGGACCGGGTACAGGAGGGGCCCAGCGCACTGCCGAAGCTGGTGCTGTGGATGCTGGCTATGATGATGCTCCTGGTGGGCGGCGCGGGTCAGGCCTTCTCGGGCCATCTGTCGGTCCTTTCCCAAAGCTGCGGCTACAGCCTCCAAACGGCGGCCACGGTGGTGTCCCTGCATGGCATGGTGCTGGTATGCAGCAAGTTCCTGTCCGGGGGCCTGGCAGACCGATTCGGGTCCAAGCGCTGCACGTCCCTGCTCATGGTCCTGTTCATCCTGGGCTGCGCCCTGGTCCGGCTCATGGACGGCATCAACCTCTTCTGGTGTTTTGCGTCGGTGTGCTTCATGGGCTTCGGCGCCTCGGTGTACAATGTAGGCCCGCCGCTGTGGGCCGGGGACCTGTCGGACAGGGCCGGGTATCCGAAGCTCCTCAAGTGGCTCCAGATCTTCTACAACCTGGGCGGCATCCTCTTCTCCGCCGTGCCTGGCATCATAGCCGATCGCACGGGCGAGTATACGTCCGCCTATATGCTTATCGCGGGCATGATGGTGACAGCGTTGCTGATCCTCCGCTGGTCCTATTGGCGGGTCCTCTCCTGCCCGAAGGATAAATCGTCAACTTGAATGCGTCTGACAGCGCACGAAAAACATATCCCCTGCAACCTTTCCCATCCCTCCTTGGTGTTTTAGACAAAGGGACCCAAGGAGGAAGACCTCATGAAACAGCAAAAGCTTATCGGCTACGTGCCGAACTATCCCAAAAAAGTTGTGCGAGGAGCGGCTATAGCGGCGGCCGCTGTAGTGGTAATGTCCGGCGCTGCCGGCTGCATCCGGGCGAAGCTGTCTGAGCCGGTGCAGACCGAAGGCCTGGTATCTATCGTGGAGCCCACGGAGGAACCGGCGCTGCAGGGCAAGATCCTGGTCACGGAGCTCCCCGAGGAGGTGCTGGTCACGGACGGGGAGGTGGCCATCCCTGAGCTCACGGAAGAGGAGTTGGTCCTGGACGGAGAGGTGGCCAACTGTGAGCCCGCCTCGGCCACCCCGAGTCCCACGTCCGACGGCCGGCACTAAGATGAACTTGACCTTACATTTGACCGCGGCCTGCAATCTGCGCTGCCGTTACTGCTACGAGACCCACGGCAAGGCCTGTATGACCTGGGATACGGCTCGACAGGCGGTGGACCTGGTCTTCGCCTACGGCCACGAGGCCAACGGTTTTTCCCTCTTCGGGGGCGAACCGCTGTTGGAACGGGAGCTAGCGGAGCGCGTATGCAGCTATGCCAAGGGAGAAGCTGCCCGCCGTGGCGTCAGCGTCCGGTTCAAGATGACCACCAACGGGACGCTGTTGGGCGAAGCCTTTTTGAAGTTCGCCAAGGCCCACGACCTGGAAATCGCTCTCTCCCACGACGGCTTGCTGCAGGATCGGCAACGGCTGACCCGGGACGGTCGCCCCACCCGGGAGAAGCTGGAGCCCGTGGTGGACCTGCTCCTCCGGTACCAGCCCAGCGCCGTAGCGCTGCAAACCGTGACGCCGGAGACCGTGGACGGTATGGCGGAGTCGGTAGAATGGCTCTATAAGCGGGGATTCACCCGGATTAACTCCGTCATCGATTACCGGCCTGACGCGGGCTGGGACGACGAATCCCTGGCCGTGCTGCAGGAGCAGTATGCAGCCGTGGCGGAGCGGATGGAGGCACATTTCGACGAGCCGCGCCCTCTTTTGTACCTGCCTTTCCTCACCAAGATATCCGCCTATCTCAACGACCGGCCCTGCCTCGAATGCAAGCTGGGCATGCGCCAGCCCTCTGTGGCGGAGGATGGGGCCATCTATCCCTGCAACCAGTTCCTGTATCTTCCTGACTACCGCATGGGCCATGTTTCCGCTGGCGTGGACAAGGAAAAACAGCGGACCGTCTACGCCGCCTCCCTATCTTCGGAGCCGGATTGTGAGGGCTGCGCCATCCAGGACCGGTGTCGCCATCACTGCGCCTGTCTCAATTTCAGCCTTACTGGGGACATGCACCGAGTCGCCCCCGTCCAGTGCGAGCACGAGCGCATCCTCATTCCCATCGCCGACGCCCTGGCGGAGCGGCTGTACGAGAAGAAAAGCGCACGGTTTCTTTTGAATTATCGGGAGGATGGGTTGGAATAAGGAAGGAATAGGAGCTTCGCACCTTTTTCTTGAAAGAAAAAGATGCCCAAAAAGAACTTAAGAAGGGATATAGCTGTCGTATGTATAGCTATATCCCTTCTTAAGTTTCTCTTTTTTCGGTCCCTTTTTTCTCTTTGTCCAAAGGGAAAAAAGGACAAAACAAAAGTTTACAGATTTTTGCTGGCGTCGATATAGGAATACAGGGTATATTTGCTGATGCCGAAATATTTGCTGACCTTGTCGCCGCTCTTGGTGACCAGGAAGGCGCCGGCGTTGTTGAGGAACTGGATGGCGGCGATCTTGTCGTCCTTGGTCATGAGGGCCACGGGTTTGCCCACCTTCTCCACGCTCTGCTCGATCAGGTCGTCCAAAAGCTCGTTCACGTTCTGGGGGATGCTGGTGGAAGCCTTGGGGGGGTCCTCCCCCTGGGCGAGGAGGCTGTTTACGGCCTTCTGGGCCATGAGCAGGCTGGTGATATCGTAGTTCACACAGAAGATGCCGTCGATACCGCCCTCGTCGTTGCGGATGTAGACGGTGCTGGACTTGAGGATGCGCCCGTCGTGGGTCTTCATGAGATACCCTGACCTGTCCTGCAGATGCTCCGGGTGCTTTTCCTGCATGGCCTCCAGGGCCACCTGAGAGGGGCCGTCGCCCCGCTGCCGGCGGGACACGTGGCCGTTTTCGATGGCGACGATGGTGTGTTCCGGATCGCCGCCCGTCAGGTCATGGACCAGTACCTCGCAGTTCTCGCCGAACTCCGCCGCCAGGGCCTTGGCCAGCCGCCTGTAAAAATCGAGATCCATATCCGGTTTCCTTTCTGCGTTCGGAGTGGGTTCTTGGTGACACTGTTATGATATAGAAAAAATCGAGAGATTTCAACTATTATTTGGCGTGTTCAGGATATATTTGAGCTCTTTTGCTCCCGAAGGGCCAAAATAGGAAAGAGCCTATTGAAAAATGGCGGCGGATGGGGTAGAATATCCCCATCTTAGAGGAAAAGGAGAAGCGCCATGGAGAATATAAACAACGACGAGCTGGATCTGGTCACGTTTTCCGACGAGGAAGGCAACGAATTCCAGATGGAGGTCTGGGACTACTTCGAGCACGAGGGCCAGGAGTACGCCATCCTGTTCGATCTGGAGAGCGAGCAGGACGAGGACGCTGAGACCGAGGTCTATATCATGAAGGTCACCGTGGAGGGCGAGGACGAGATCTTCCTGCCCGCCGACGAGGACAAGATGGACGAGCTC
>JBGVAK010000141.1:0-13678 GCA_045224495.1 Christensenellales bacterium | reverse complement strand
GGGCGGCATCAAGGAAATGAAGAAGCTCCCCGGCGCCCTGTTCGTCATCGACACCCGCAAGGAGCACATCGCCGTCACCGAAGCCCGCAAGCTCGGTATCCCCATCGTGGCCACCGTGGACACCAACTGCGATCCTGACGAGGTGGATTATCCCATCCCCGCCAACGACGACGCCATCCGTGCGGTCCGCCTCATCACCTCCAAGATGGCCGACGCCGTCCTCGAGGGCAAGCAGGGCGAGCAGATGACCGACGCCGCCGCCGAGGAAGCCGAGGACAAGGACGAGACCGAAGAGTAATTCGAGGAGGATATAGATTTATGGCAACGATCACTGCGAAAGACGTAGCGGCCCTCCGTGAGCGCACGGGCGCCGGCATGATGGATTGCAAGAAGGCCCTCATGGCCTGTGAAGGCGACGTGGAGAAGGCCATCGACTTCCTGCGGGAGAAGGGCCTGGCGGCTGCCGCCAAGAAGGCCGGCCGTATCGCCGCTGAGGGCGTAGTGGCCGACTACCGGGACGGCGACGTGGCCGTGCTGGTCGAGGTCAACTGTGAGACCGACTTCGTGGCCAAGACCGACAAGTTCCTGGCCTTCGTGAAGCAGATCGCCAAGCAGATCGCCGAGACCAACCCCGCCGACGTGGACGCCCTCATGGCCACCACCATGGACGGCGACACCGTGGAGCATGCCGTGTCCACCGCCGTGGCCGGCATCGGTGAGAAGATCTCCGTCCGCCGCTTCGTCCGCATCGAGGGCGCCGTGGACACCTACATCCACATGGGCGGCCGCATCGGCGTCGTGGTCCAGTTCGCCGCTCCCTGCGACAAGGAAGCCATGCACGACGTGGCTCTGCAGATCGCCGCGGCCAACCCCGTGTGCGTGGGCGTGAAGGACCTGCCCCAGGACTACATCGACCATGAGCGCAAGATCCAGCTGGCCAAGGCCCTGGAGGAGAACGCCCAGGCCGCCAAGCCCAAGCCCCAGGCCATCGTGGAGAAGATGGTGGACGGCCGCATGAGCAAGTACTACAAGGAGGTCTGCCTGCTGGAGCAGGTCTACGTGAAGGACCAGGGCATCGCCGTGAAGGATATGCTCAAGGCCAAGAACGCCTCCGAGGTGGTCACCTTCGTCCGCTACGAGATGGGCGAGGGCCTGCAGAAGCGGGAGGACAACTTCGCTGAGGAAGTCATGTCCCAGATGAAGGCATAAGAAAAGGAACCAGGAGCCGGCGGTATTCCGTCGGCTCATATTTTTATTCGTATGAGAAGAAAAGACAGACAGATCACCGAAATCGAATCGATCCGTGCCATCCTGGACAAAGCGAAGGTCCTGCACCTTGCCATGATCGACGGGGCGCGGCCCTACGTGGTGCCGATGAACTATGGCTACGCCCTGGCGGACGGCCGCCTGACGCTGTATCTCCACGGCGCCAAAGAGGGCCGGAAGCTGGACGTTTTGCAACAAAACGACCGGGTGGCCTTCGTGCTGGAAACGGACGTCAGTCCGGTCTCCGGCGGCGACATCCCCTGCAAATACGGCGAGGCTTACGCCTCCGTCATGGGGGAGGGTACGGCGGTGTTGCTGGACGATCCCGTCCAGAAGATCGAAGCCCTGCAGATCCTGATGAAGACCCAGACGGGCCGGGAGTTTGCCTTCACCCCTGCCATGGCGGAATCGGTGGCCGTCATCCGGGTGGACGTGGACAGCTTCACCGCCAAGGCCCGCCGCGTATAAAACGCACATAACTTGTCCGGAGCACAGCAGCCATGTTGCAAAGCTGTGCTTTTTTGCTTTATATTTTTACTCAGCCCTTGTTAATCATTGCGCTTTATGTCGAAATGACGTATACTTATTTCAACCTGTACGCCCTGGCGACCCGGGGCGGGAGAGAGGTATAGAGTATGACGTTAGATAAACTTTCCGTGGGCAAGTCCGCGGTGATCCGCACCGTGGGCGGGGAAGGGGCGCTCCGGCAGCACTTCCTGGATATGGGCATGATCCCCGGGGCGGAGGTCACGGTGGTGAAGCTGGCGCCCATGGGGGACCCCATGGAGCTTCAGGTCCACGGGTACGAGCTGACCATCCGCATGGCCGACGCCGCCCAGATCGAGATCGAGCCCATCGCGCAGCGATCCAACCCTCACACGGGTATCTCCCGCATCCAAAAGAGCGAGCACCCGGGCTTGGGCGAGGGCGGCAGGTATCATATGAAGGGCGACGGGGACCCCCTGCCTGAAGGCACCACGCTGACCTTCGCTCTCGTGGGCAACCAGAACGCGGGGAAGACCACCCTCTTCAACCAGCTCACCGGCGCCAACCAGCACGTGGGCAACTTCCCGGGCGTCACCGTGGATCGGAAGGACGGCGTCATCAAGGGCCATCCAGACACCCTCATCACGGACCTCCCGGGCATCTACTCCATGTCCCCCTACAGCAGCGAGGAGATCGTCTCCCGAAGCTTCGTCCTCGATCAAAAACCCACGGCCATCATCAACATCGTGGACGCCACCAACATCGAGCGCAACCTCTATTTGACCGTTCAGCTGCTGGAGATGCACAAGCCCATGGTGGTGGCTCTCAACATGATGGACGAGATGACAGCCAACGGCGGCTCCGTGGACGTGAACGGCATGGAGAAGCTCCTGGGCGTCCCCGTGGTGCCCATCTCCGCCGCCAAGAACGCGGGCGTGGACGAGCTCGTCAAGCATGCCCTGCACATCGCCCAATACCAGGAGCCTCCCACCCGCCAGGATTTCTGCGACAAGCGGGACCACAACGGCGCCGTCCACCGGTGCCTCCACGGCGTCATCCACCTCATCGAGGACCACGCCGAGCGGGCGGGCCTGCCGGTGCGCTTCGCCGCCAGCAAGGCGGTGGAGGGGGACCATCTGGTCCTCGATAAGCTGGCTCTGGACGAGAACGAATGGGAGATGCTGGAGCACATCATCGTCCAAATGGAGTCCGAGTGCGGCATGGATCGGGCCGCCGCCATGGCCGACATGCGCTTCGACTTCATCGAAAAGGTCTGTGAGGCCACGGTCATCCGGCCCAAGGAGAGTAAGGAGCGCGCCAGGTCCGAGCGTATCGACAGGGTGCTGACCGGCAAGTATACGGCCATCCCCTGCTTCGTCCTCATCATGGCCGCTGTGTTCTTTCTCACCTTCAACGTCGTGGGCGCCTTCCTCCAGGACCTGTTGGCGACGGGCATCGACGCCCTCAAAGCCCTGGTGGACGGGGCGCTGACCGCCGCCGGCGTCAGCCCCACCATCCACAGCCTCATCGTCCAGGGCATCTTCGAGGGCGTGGGCAGCGTCTTGAGCTTTTTGCCCATCATCGTCACCCTCTTCTTCTTTCTCTCCCTCATGGAGGACAGCGGCTATATCGCCCGGGTGGCCTTCTTCATGGATAAGCTCCTCCGGCGCATCGGCCTCTCGGGCCGCAGCATCGTGCCCCTGTTGGTGGGCTTCGGCTGCACGGTCCCCGCGGTCATGGCCACTCGCACCCTGCCCAGCGAGCGGGATCGGAAGATGACCATCCTGCTGACCCCCTTCATGAGCTGCACCGCCAAGCTCCCCATCTACGCCTTCTTCGTCAGCGCCTTCTTCCCGGGCAGGGGCGGCCTCATCATGACGGGCCTGTACCTGCTGGGGGTGCTCATGGCGGTCCTCATCGCCTACCTCTACAAGGGCACCCTCTTTCGGGGCGAGGCGGCCCCCTTCGTCATGGAGCTGCCCAACTACCGCCTGCCCAGCCCCAAGAACGTGGTCCGGCTCCTGTGGGAGAAGGCCAAGGACTTCTTGCAGCGGGCCTTCACGGTGATCCTCATCGCCACGGTGGTGGTCTGGTTCCTCCAGAGCTTCGATCTTAGGCTCAACCCCGTGGCCGATTCCCACAGCAGCATCCTCGCACTGCTGGCGGGGCTCCTGGCCCCCGTGTTCCGGCCCCTGGGTCTCGGCGATTGGCGCATCTGCACCTCTTTCATCACCGGATTCCTGGCCAAGGAGTCCGTGGTGTCCACCTTGGGCATCCTCTTCTCCGGCAACGTGGGCGCGGCTCTGACGCCCCTTTCCGCCGGGTGTTTGCTGGTGTTCTGCCTGCTGTACACCCCCTGCGTGGCCTCCGTGGCCGCCATCCGCCGGGAGCTGGGGGGCAAATGGGCCGCCGCCGTAGTCCTGTGGCAGTGCGTCCTCGCCTGGCTGGTGGCCCTGCTGTTGCACCTTGTCGGCCTGCTTCTGGGGGTAGCCTGATATGTGGCTGGACTGTCTTCTGGGCGCTTTTATCGTCGTCGCCGTCCTGCTGGCTCTGCGCTCCATCCTGCGCGCCCGTAGCAAAGGCAAGGGCTGCTCCTGCGGCTGTGCCGGCTGTCCCTCCGCTGGGGGCTGCCATGTGAACACATCGGATGAGAAAGGTAGGGCGTAAGCCCTTCCTTTTTTGTCGGAGTCGTGCTATACTGAACAAAACCATTTTGGAGGGCAAAGGGATGTACAAGCGTATTTTGCTGAAGATCAGCGGCGAGGCACTCATGGGCGATAACGGTCCCATCGGCTTCGAGAAGGTGGAAAAGACCGCCCGGAGCATCGCGGCTTTGGCCGAAAAGGGCATCGAGGTGGGCGTGGTCGTGGGCGGCGGCAACATCATTCGCGGCCGGGACGCCGGGCAGCACGATCGCAACCGGCGGGACCACATGGGCATGCTGGCCACGGCCATCAACGCCCTCGCTTTGCAGGACGCCTTCGAGGGCCTGGGCAAAAAGGCGGCGGTGCTCTCCGCCGTGGACATGGACCGGTTCTGCGACAGCTTCTCCAGCCGTAAGGCCAAGGAGCTGCTAAGCCAAAAGGTCATCGTCATCTTCGCCTGCGGCTCCGGCTGCCCCTTCTTCTCCACGGACACGGCGGCTGCCCTGCGGGCGGCGGAGATCGGCGCGGACGCCCTGCTCCTCGCTAAAAACGTGGATGCGATTTATTCCGCCGACCCCAAGAAGGATCCCAACGCCGTCCGCTACAGCCATCTTTCCTACGAGAAGGTCATCCGGGACAACCTGAAGGCCACGGACCTCACCGCCATCACCCTCTGCCGGGAGCAGGAGCTGCCCATCCTCTGCTTCGCCCTGGACAAGCTCGAAGAGGCGGTGGAATGTGAAAATGTTGGCACTTTGATCGACTCTCATTCATAAACCTCTTGAATTCGCCGTCGGCCTATTGTAAAATATACAAGTTAGAACTGGAAAGGGGACCAAAGCCATGCCGGAAATTTTAGATATCGCCACCGAAAAAATGAACAAGACCATCAGCGTCATGAAGCAGGAGTATAACTCCCTCCGGGCCGGCCGGGCCAACCCCCAGGCTCTGGACCGCATCATGGCCGATTACTACGGCACGCCCACGCCCATCAACCAGATGGGCAACATCTCCGTGCCGGAGCCTCGGATGCTCATCATCGCCCTGTGGGATACCAAGATGATCCCCGCGGTGGAGAAGGCCATCCAGAAGTCCGATCTGGGCATCAACCCCGCCAACGACGGCAAGGTCATCCGCCTCATCTTCCCCGAGCTCACGGAGGAGCGCCGCAAGGACCTGGCCAAGGTCATCCGCAAGAAGGCGGAGGAGAGCAAGGTGGCCGTCCGGTCCATCCGCCGGGACGCCATGGAGGACATCAAGAAGCAGAAGAAGGACAACCTGCTCACCGAGGACGACCAGAAGAAGCTGGAAGAGAAGGTGCAGAAGCTCACCGACGAGAAGGTGAAGGAGATCGACACCATCGCCCAGGCCAAGGAAAAGGAGATCATGTCCGTTTGACGAACGTGCTCTGCTGGCCTCTCGAGGAGGCCGTGGCCCGACTGTCGGCGGAGGGATTCCGGGTGGAGCTCCATGAAGCCAAGCCCCGGAAGGAACGGCCCGCCGGTCAGCGCCGGGTGGTACGTCAGACAGAGGAAGACGGCGTCTGCCGTCTCACCTGGTCCAACTTCAAAGCATAAGCGAATAGCGATGCAAGGCGGTTTTCGCTTTGCATCCTATTTATGAAGGGAGGCCCCATGGCCAAACTGACTGCGGAAGAACTGAATACCCTCGGCCTGAAACCGGAGACCCTGCCCCGGCACGTGGCCATCGTCATGGACGGCAACGGCCGCTGGGCCCAACAGCGGGGCCTGCCTAGGAGCTTCGGCCATCGGGCGGGGACGGAGCGCCTTCGGGAAATCATTCGATTCTCCTCCGACGCGGGCGTCAAGGCCCTGACCCTTTACGCCTTCTCCACGGAGAACTGGCGGCGGCCCGAGGAGGAGAAGAGCGTCCTCTTCTCCCTGCTCATCGAGTATTTCAACAGCGAGATCGACGAGCTCCACGAGAACAATGTCCGCATCACCATCTTCGGAGAGAAGGACCCCTTCCCGGAGAAGGTCCGGGCTGCATTGTTGCGGGCGGAGGACAAGACCCGGGCAAACACCGGCCTGCGCCTCAATATCGCCCTCAATTACGGCAGCCGGGCGGAGATCCTGCGGGCGGTGCGCCGCTGCGCCGAGAAGGCTGTCGAGCTCGGTGAATACCCCGGGGACGAGGCCTTTGAAAGCGAGCTCTATTCCGCCGGGCAGCCGGAGCTGGATCTGATGATCCGCACCAGCGGCGAGGAGCGCTTGAGCAACTTCCTCCTTTGGCAGGCAGCCTATGCGGAGCTCTACTTCACGCCCATCTACTGGCCCGACTTCACCCGGGACGAGTATATAAAGGCTCTTCGGGTTTTCGCCAGCCGGGGCCGCCGATTCGGAGGTCTGTGATGAAAAAAACGCTGATCCGCGTCTTTACGGGCATATTCCTCATAGGGCTCCTGGTGCTGTGTTTACACCTGGGGGACATCGTGTTCCTGCTGATCTTCGGCGGGGTGTATCTCATCACCATCAAGGAGATGGACGCCCTCATCAAGGCCATGGGCAAGGAGATCGTCATCACGCCCGCCTATATCTTCGCCGGCTTTTTCGGCATTGTTTACTATTTGACGTCCTATAATCTATCGGTGGTCTTCGCCTTCGGCCTGCTGATGGTGGCGGCCACCATGGTGGGGCAGGTCCTGCTCATGCGGGACGACTTCTCCACAGCGGCCTACTGCCTGCTGCCCTTCGTGTACCCCATCTTGAGCGAATGCGTCCTGGTGGCCATCTATTTCGCCTTGCCGCCCTGGATGGCCAAGACCGCCTGCTGCGCAGCCATCCTGTGCCCCTCGGCGGGGGATACATTCGCCTACTTCGGGGGCAGGGCCTTCGGCAAGACCCCTCTGGCCCCCAAGATCAGCCCCAAGAAGACCGTGGAAGGGGCCGTGTTCAACCTGATCGGGTCCGTGCTCATGGGCCTGGGCCTCTTCTATGCTCAAAGGCTGTGGGAGCCGGGGCGGGGCATGGGCCTCATCTCCCTCCTGTCCTTGGGATTCATCTGCGGCGTGGCGGGTCAGTTCGGCGATCTGTTCGCCAGCTGCCTCAAACGCGGTGCCGATATGAAGGATTTTTCCGAGACCCTGCCGGGCCATGGCGGCTTCCTGGATCGGCTGGACAGCGTCCTTCTCTGCGCGCCGGTGGTGCTGGCCTTCTGCATCCTGGCCCTCTCTTGAAAGGAGCTTGACCATGAAAAACGTGGCGATCCTGGGCAGCACCGGCTCCATCGGCAAACAGGCTTTGGACGTGGTGCGCCGGCATCCGGACCTGTTTCGGCTCTACGGCATCAGCGCCCACAGCAGCGAACAGGCCTTTCGGGCGCAGATGGAGGCGGAGCGGCCTTCCGTGGCCGTGTTCTCCCGGCCCATCCCCGGCACGGACGTGCGCCATGGGGAGCAGGCCCTCTATGACCTGGCAGCGGATCCACGGGTGGACGTGGTGGTGCTGGCCATCTCCGGCATCGCCGCCCTCAAACCCCTGCTATCGGCCCTGAGGGCTGGGAAGCGGGTGGCCATCGCCAACAAGGAGTCCCTGGTCTGCGGCGGCGATCTCGTGAAGGAGGCGCTGCAGGCGGGCGGGGGAGAGCTGCTGCCCGTGGACAGCGAGCAGTCCGCCATCTTCCAGTGCCTGCAGAACGGTCGGCGGGACGAGGTGGAGAAGCTGATCCTGACGGCCTCCGGCGGCCCCTTCTTCCGGCGGCCCCGGGAGGAACTCAGAAGCATCACGCCCAGCGAGGCGGTGAAGCATCCCACCTGGTCCATGGGGCGGAAGATCTCTCTGGATTCGGCCACCCTCATGAACAAGGGATTGGAGGTCATGGAGGCGTCGCGGCTCTTCGACTTTCCCGGGGAGCGGATCGAGGTGCTGATTCACCCCCAGTCCGTGGTCCACAGCATGGTGGCATACCGGGACGGCACCGTCATGGCGAACCTCAGCAACGCCGACATGCGCCTGCCCATCCAGTACGCCATGACCTGGCCCGAGCGGGTGCCATCCCCGGCTACGCCCCTGCACCTGTGGGAGCATCCGGACCTGAGCTTCTTTAGGCCCGATATGGCCCGGTTCCCGGCCCTGCAGATGGCCTACGACTGTTTACAGGCGGGCGGCGGCTGTCCCGTGGTCTACAACGGGGCCAACGAGCGGGCGGCGGAGCTGTTTTTCGACGGGCAACTGGGCTTTTTAGAGATCGAGGAAAGCGTTTCCTACGCCCTCGATCGCTTCACGAACCGGCCCATGAAGGGCCTTGACGATATTCTGGCGGCCGACGGGGAAGCCCGGCGGCTGGTGGACGAGTTTCAACACAAGAGGAGTTTGGCATGACGTTTGTACGCATCATCGAAGCGCTGCTGCTGCTGTCCGTCCTGGTCATGATCCACGAGCTGGGTCACTACACGGCGGGGCGGCTCCTGGGCTTCACCATCCTGGAATACGCCATCGGCATGGGGCCCAAGATCGTGGGCTTCAAAAAGAAAGGCATCGAATATAACCTGCGGGCCCTGCCCCTGGGCGGCATGTGCCGCTTCTACGGCGAGGACGACGGGGTCAAGGACGAGCGCTGCTTCAACGCCCAAAAGGCATGGAAGCGGTTCCTCGTCATCCTGGCGGGGCCGGTCATGAACTTTGTCCTGGCCTTCGTGCTGGCCGTGATCCTGCTCCTGGGCTGGGGCGTGGCCGACGAGAGCCAGATCTACATCCAGGGCGTCAACGACAGCAGCCCCGCTCAGGTCGCCGGCCTTCAGGCGGGGGATCGGTTCCTCACCGTGGACGGCAAGACTCTGGCCAGCTACGAGGATCTGACCGGCGCCGTGGCCGCAGCGGACGCCGCCCATATGGAGGTGGTGGTCCTGCGGGACGGCCGGGAGGAGACCTTGGTCCTTTCCGATCTCTACAACCCCGAGACCGGCGCCAACTTCATGGGCGTGACGTTGGCCTACGGCGTCAAGAAGGTGGGCCTTGGCTATGCCATCCGAGAGGGTGCGGCCACCTGCTGGGAGATGGCCGGCCTGGTGTTCAAATCCCTGGGCATGCTGTTCACCCGGGAGGCCACCTTGAAGGATATGGCTGGGCCCGTGGGCATCATCCAGCTTTTGGGCCAGGCGGCGGACTCCGGCTGGTATATGGTGCTGAACCTCTGCACCCTGCTCAGCGTGAATCTGGGCGTCTTCAACCTGTTCCCCATCCCGGGTCTGGACGGCGGCCGGATCCTGTTCATCCTCATCGAGTGGGTCCGGGGCAAGCCCGTGCCGCCGGAGAAGGAGGGCATGGTCCATCTCGTGGGCATCGGCCTCTTGCTCATACTGGTGGTGGTGGTCACCTTCAACGACGTGCTGCGGCTCATCCGAGGGTAACGCTATGACCAGACAGGTGCTTGTGGGCAGCGTGCCCGTAGGCGGCGGCGCCCCCGTGACCATCCAGTCCATGACCAACACGGACACCCGGGACGCGGCGGCCACCGTGGCGCAGATCCATCGCCTGGAGGCGGCGGGCTGCGAGATCGTCCGTTCCGCCGTATTCGATATGAACGCGGCCAGGGCTCTCCGGGAGATCGTGGACGAGATCACCGTCCCTCTGGTGGCGGACGTGCACTTTGATTACCGGCTGGCCATGGCCGCCGTGGAGAACGGCTGCAGGAAGCTCCGTATCAACCCGGGCAACATCGGCGCCCCTGACCGGGTCAAGGCCGTGGTGGACTGCTGCAAGATGCATCATATCCCCATCCGCATCGGCGTCAACGGCGGCTCCCTCAACAAGGACAACCGCGCCAACCACCCCGACGACCCCGTGGTCGCCATGGTGGAGAGCGCCCTCGAGCACGTGCGGCTGCTGGAAGCGGAGGGGTTCTACGACACGGTCATCTCCGTGAAGCATTCCAACGTCCGCTACACCGTGGCAGCCATGCGCAAACTCCACGAGCTCACGGACTACCCGCTCCACGTGGGCGTCACCGAGACGGGCAGCGGCGAGGCGGGCCTCATCAAGTCCGCCGCCGGCATCGGGAGCCTTCTCATGGACGGCATCGGCGACACCGTCCGGGTGAGCCTCACCGGCGATCCCGTGCAGGAGGTGCTGGCGGCCAAGAAGATCCTGGCAGCCGTCGGCGTCCGTAAGAACGACGTGGAGATCATCTCCTGCCCCACCTGCGGCCGGACGCGGGTGGATCTGCCCGCCATCGCGGCCTATGTGGACGAGCACGTGCGCCATGACTGTGGGTATCTCAAGATCGCGGTCATGGGCTGCGCCGTCAACGGGCCGGGGGAGGCCTCCGACGCGGACATCGGCATCGCCTTCGGCCAGGGGAACGGGGTACTGTTCCGCCATGGCGAGAAGGAGGCCGCGGGCCCCGTGCAGGAGATATTGGATCGCCTGGTCCGCGAGGCCAACGAGATGCTTACCCATTGATCGGAGCAATATAAGCGCGGTGTAGCCGCGTGCATACAACAAGCGGAGGAAGAAAGAGCAGCTTTCAATACGTGAGATTCAGCGACATGTGCGGTGAATCTCACTCCTTGCAGGACCCGCCGCCCGGTAAACCGAAGGTTTATAGGCGGGGCCTGGAAGCGTAGCGAAGGCGGAGCCCAGCCCGTTGAAAAACGCAGTTTTTCGACGGGATGAATCGAGGTAGCCATGGAACAGCCCCTTCGACAGGCATACGAACAGGCGGGCATCACGGAGCGGGAGATCACCATCGAGAACGTGCACCTTATTCGGAGCACCGACACCCTGGAGATGTCCTGTGTCCTTGGCGCGCCCTTGCCCGAGGAGCGGCTCAGGTCCTTCGAGGGCGCCATGAGGGCTTTGTTGCCTCGCTATGCCCTGATCTTCGCCTATACGGTCCGTCCTCCGGAGGAAGCGCCTGCCGCCGAACCCGCCCCCGCGCCTCAGCCTGTCGCCCCGGCGGTGGCCCCCGTGCCTCCCTCTGCGGCGGTGGTGGTGAAGAAGACCAACGTGGTCGAAGCGGACCTGCCGGAGCACGGCATCCTCCTGGGCAGCCGCATCCCCAGCGGCAAACGGGTCCCCATCCACGACCTTATGGAGGGGGACAGGCTCTACACCATCGAGGGCCGCTTGGTGTCCTCCACGCTCCGGGAGGGCTGGGGCAACAAGAAGGAGAACGGCAAGAGCAGCTGGCGGGTGCAGATGAACGTGACGGACTTCACGGATTCCGTCTACTGCGAGGCCACCTTCTTCGAGGAGTGGAAAGCCCAGCGATTTCTATACTGGATCGAGACGGCCAATAAGAAGGGGAAGGACTTTGTCCTGCGGGGTGCCTGCAAGAGCCGAAAGTTCAATCCCGAGCTGAATTTCTATATCAACGACTGCAACTATGTGGACCGGGCCCTGCGGCAGGACACCGCCGAGGAGAAACGGGCGGAGTTGCATCTGCACACTCGCATGTCCACCATGGACGGCATCACGGACCTGACCGAGGCTTTCAAGACCGCCGCCCGCTGGGGCCACAAGGCCCTGGCCATCACGGACCACGGCAACGTCCAGTCCTTCCCGGAGGCGGCCAAGGCAGCGAAGGCCACCGGCGTCAAGGCCCTCTACGGCGTGGAGGGGTATCTGCAGCCCGACACCGTGGACTTCCCCATGGAGGGGGAGTACGTGGCCTTCGATATCGAGACCACGGGCCTCAAGGCGGAATCCTGCGACATCATCGAGATCGGCGCGGTCCGCCTGGTGGACGGGAAGGTCACGGAGCGGTTCGACACCTTTATCGACGACGGCGTGGTCATCCCCAAGAAGATCACGGAGCTCACCGGCATCACCAAGGACATGCTGGCCGGCGCCCCCTCCAGCCGGGACGCCCTGAAGCGGTTCCGCGATTTCTGCGGCAGCGCCTGCCTGGTGGCCCACAACGCCCGGTTCGACATCGGCTTCATCACCCACCACGGGGAGCGGTTCGGAATCCGCTTCGACTTGCCCTACGCGGACACCCTCATGCTCTCCCGGTACATCCTCCACGACGACGTGGAGAACCACAAGCTGGACACCCTTTGCGCCCATTACGGCATCGACATGGGCAGCCACCATCGGGCCGACGACGACGCCAACTCCTGCGCCATGCTCCTCATGAAGATGGCGGAGGAGCTGAAGACCATGGGCGTCCACACCCTGCCCGTGGTGCCCGACGCCGCCGAGGAGCGGGATAGGCACAGGAAGAAGGAGAAGCAGAAAACATACCATATCGTGATCCTCGCCAAGGATCAGCCGGGCATGAAGAACCTCTATAAGCTCATCAGCTTCTCCAATTTGGACCATCTGCGGGGCGGCAAGCCCCTGATCCCCCGGAGCATGCTGTCCGTCTTCCGGGGCGGGCTCATATTGGGTTCCGCCTGCGAGGCGGGGGAGCTGTACCGGGCGGTCCTGGACGGGGAGCCGGAGGAAAAGCTGCTGCAGATCGCCGGCTATTACGACTATCTGGAGATCCAGCCCGACGGCAACAACGCCTTCCTGGTCCGGGAGGGCCGGCTACAGGATGAGGAGGCTCTCCACGACATCAACCGCCGCATCCTCGCTTTGGGCGACAAGCTGGGCAAGCGGACCGTGGCCACCGGCGACGTGCACTTTTTAGAGCCTGAGGACGCCATCTATCGGCAGATCCTGCTCTACAAGCTGGGCTTCGACGACGCGGCCTTCCAGGCGCCCCTGTACTTCAAGCCCACCCAGGAGATGTTGGAGGAGTTCGCCTATTTGGGCGACCGGGCCAAGGAAGTGGTCATCGACAACCCCGCCGCCATCGCCGACGAGATAGAGGTCTTGAAGCCCTTCCCCGACGGCACCCACGCGCCCATGATCCCCGACGCGGAGAACGAGCTCACCCGCATGACCATGGACAAGGCCCACAGCATCTACGGCGATCCCCTGCCAGACGTGGTGCAAAAGCGCCTCGACAAGGAGCTGAAGTCCATCATCGGCAACCACTTCGCCTCGTTGTACCTCATGGCCCAGCGGCTGGTCCACAAGTCCAACTCCGATGGGTATCTGGTAGGCTCCCGAGGCTCCGTGGGCAGCTCCTTTGTGGCCACCATGGCGGGTATCACCGAGGTGAACCCCCTGCCGCCCCATTACGTCTGCCCCAACTGCAAGTACAGCGATTTTGACATCGATCCCCTGCAGTATAACACGGGCGTCGATCTGCCGGACAAAGCCTGCCCGGTCTGCGGCGCGCCCCTCAAAAAGGACGGGTTCGAGATCCCCTTCGAGGTCTTCCTGGGCTTCAAGGGGGACAAGACCCCCGATATCGACCTCAACTTCTCC
>JBGVAK010000140.1:0-3429 GCA_045224495.1 Christensenellales bacterium | reverse complement strand
GTCATGCTCATCGACGAGATCGCCTCCGGCAACATGCGGGTCTACAAGGACGGGGCGTATATCGACCCCATGACCCTTTCCAAGCTCTTCTTCGCCGAGGCGTAAGGCCCATGGGCGGCTTTTTCGGCATCACCTCCCGGAAGGACTGTCTCATGGACGTGTTCTTCGGGACAGACTATCACTCTCACCTGGGCACCCGCCGGGGGGGCCTGGCGGCCTACGACGCCCAATTCGGCCTGCAGCGCAAGATCCACAACATCGAGAACGCCCCCTTCCGCACCAAGTTCGAGCGCGTCTTCCAGGAGATGCGGGGCACCAGCGCCATCGGCTGCATCAGCGACACGGACCCCCAGCCCCTGCTGGTCAAATCCCGACTGGGCAACTACGCCATCTGCACCATCGGCGTCATCAACAACGCCGACGCCCTCATCGACAGCTGCCTTTCCAAGGAGGGCGGCTACTTCGACGCCATGACCGGCGGCCGGGTCAACAGCACCCAGCTCTTCTCCGCCCTTATGAGCCAACGGACCGACTTTGCCGACGGCATCCGCTACGCCCAGGACCAGATCGAGGGCACCGCCTCCGTGCTCATATTGAAGGACGACGGCAGCCTCATCGCCGCCCGGGACAAGGTAGGCCGCCTGCCCATCCGCGTGGGCAGGAGCGAGGACGGCTATGCCGTGTCCTTCGAGTCCTTCGCCTACCAGAAGCTGGGCTTCGAGGACGAGCGGGAACTGGGCCCCGGAGAGATCGTGCACATCACGCCCGAGGGGATCACCCAGCTGGTGCCGCCGGGAAAGAAAAAGCGCATCTGCTCCTTCCTCTGGAGCTACTACGGTTACCCCACCTCCACCTACGAGGGAGTCAACGTAGAGGCCATGCGCTACCGCAACGGCGAGTCCATGGCAGAGCAGGACGAGCGCAACGGCTTCACGGACCATATCGACTACGTGGGCGGCGTCCCCGACTCCGGCACCCCCCATGCCATCGGCTACGCCAACAGGAGCAACCGGAAGTTTGCCCGGGCCTTCATCAAGTACACCCCTACCTGGTCCCGCAGCTTCATGCCCCAGACCCAGACCGCTCGGGACAGGATCGCCAAGATGAAGCAGATCCCGGTCCACGAGCTCATCCAGGACAAGGACCTGCTGTTCGTGGACGATTCCATCGTCCGCGGCACCCAGCTCAAGGAGACCGTGGAATTCCTCTACGAGAACGGCGCCCGGTCCGTCCATATGCGCTCCGCCTGCCCGCCCATCCTCTTCGGCTGCAAGTATCTGAACTTCTCCCGCGCCACCTCCGACATGGAGCTCATCGCCCGGCGGGTGATCCAGGAGCTGGAAGGCGCGGAGGGCTTCGCGCATCTCGATGAATACAGCGACGGCACCACGGAGCGGGGCAAGAACCTGCGCCGGGCCATCGCGGACAAGTTCCATTTCGCCTCCCTGGACTTCCAGTCCCTGGAGGGCGTGGTAAAGGCCATCGGCCTCGATCCCTGTGAACTGTGCACCTACTGCTGGAACGGAAAGGAGTAAAGGATGATCACTGATTCAAGGTCCGAAGCCTACGCCGCAGCCGGCGTGGACATCACCGCCGGCTACAAGGCCGTAGAGCTCATGAAGGGCCACATCGCCCGCACCGCTACGGAAGGCGTCTGCTCCGACATCGGCGGCTTCGGCGGCCTGTTCATGCCGGACCTTGCCGGCATGGAGTCCCCCGTGCTGGTCTCCGGCACCGACGGGGTGGGCACCAAGCTGAAGCTGGCCTTCCTTATGGACAAGCACGACACCGTGGGCGTCGACTGCGTGGCCATGTGCGTCAACGACATCATCTGCTGCGGGGCCAAGCCCCTGTTCTTCCTGGACTATATCGCCTGCGGCAAGAACGTGCCGGAGAGGATCGCCCACATCGTCAAGGGCGTCGCTGACGGCTGCGTCCAGGCGGGGACGGCCCTCATCGGCGGCGAGACCGCCGAGATGCCCGGATTCTACCCGGAGGACGAGTACGACCTCGCAGGCTACACCACGGGCATTGTGGACAAGCCCCGGATCCTCGACAACAGGACCATGGCCCCCGGGGACGTGATCATTGCCCTGCCCTCCAGCGGCGTCCACTCCAACGGCTTTTCCCTGGTGCGCAAGGTCTTCGACGTGGAGCACACCGACCTTGCCGCCCCCGTGGCGGAGCTGGGCGGAAGGTCCCTGGGCGAAACGCTTCTCACGCCCACGAAGATCTATGTGAAGCCGGTGCTGGCCCTCCTGAAGGAGGTCCCAGTCAAGGGCATCTCCCACATCACCGGCGGCGGCTTCTACGAGAACATCCCCCGCAGCATCCCCCAGGGCCTGGGCGCCAGGATCGATCGGGCCAAGGTACGGGTGCTGCCCATCTTCGACCTGCTCCAAAAGCGGGGCCACATCTCTGAGCGGGATATGTTCAACACCTTCAACATGGGCGTGGGCATGAGCATCGTGGTGGCCGCGGCGGACGCGCAGAAAGCTCTGTCCATCCTGAAGGACAACGGGGAGGACGCCTATATCATGGGCGTCATCGAACGGAGCGGGGAGAAGGTAACCATATGCTGAAAAGAAACGGCCCCCAGCCCAAGGCACGGATCGCCGTGCTGGTCTCCGGCGGCGGCACCAACCTGCAGGCCATTTTGGACGCTCAGGCGGCGGGCCGCATCCCCCACGGGGAGGTGGCTCTGGTGATCTCCGACCGCACCGGTGCCTACGCCCTCGAACGGGCCAAAGCGGCGGGGGTGGAGGCCATGACTCTGACCAAAAAGGCCTGCGGCGGTCCGGCGGCCTTCGAGGCAGCCCTGAACGAAACCCTGGCAGCACGGAGCATCGAGCTCATCGTGCTGGCCGGGTTCCTGTCCATCCTGAGCAAAGATTTCACGGACCGCTGGCCCCGGCGCATCCTGAACGTGCACCCGTCCTTGATCCCCGCCTTCTGCGGCGCGGGCTTCTACGGGCTGAAGGTCCACGAGGCCGCCCTCCAGAAGGGCGTGAAGGTGACCGGCGCCACGGTCCATTTCGTCAACGAGGTGCCCGACGGCGGAGAGATCCTGCTCCAGAAGGCCGTCTGCGTCCGGCCGGGAGACACCCCTGAGTTCCTGCAGCGGCGGGTCATGGAGCAGGCGGAATGGAAGCTCCTGCCAAGGGCCGTGGAACTGGTGAGCCGCGAGATCGTTTCAGCGCGCAACTGAACCACAGAAAATTTAAGGAGGCACCTATGGACATCTATGGCATCCACGACATCTCAGCCCTGATCGCCGGCAATCCCTACGTGGGCCGGGGCATCCTCATCGGCAAGACCCCCTACGGCACCCAGGCCGTTTCTGCCTACTTCATCATGGGCCGCAGCGACAACTCCCGCAACCGCGTCTTCGTGGAGCGGGACGGGGCCCTCTATACGGAGCCCTTCGAC
>JBGVAK010000139.1:0-15024 GCA_045224495.1 Christensenellales bacterium | reverse complement strand
GACTTGAACTCGTACGCGCGAAGCACACGCACCTCAAACGTGCCTGTCTGCCAATTCCAGCACCACCGCGCAATTCAGAATTATAATGGAGCCGGGGGCATTTGTCAATCCTTCGCGTAAAATTCTTTTTCTCGCGCATACTACCCTCTATGAGACATGTGATCGTTTTCGTATTGCTGCTGGCTTTGCTGTGCGGCTGCTCCAAACAGGAGGCAGATGTTGGATCTGACGGGGCGAAAAAGCCCCTGTTCGGCGCCAAAACCGCCGCGCCCTCCCCCACGCCCCTGGACCCTGAGAAAAAGACGCTGGATCTGTGCGTGGGCAACGACGTGGTGAGCTATCGCCTGTCGGACATGGGCGTCTTCGTAGGCAGCGCCGGGGCGTTGGTCATCGACCAAAAGACATTCACCGCATTCTATAAAAAACTCAATGAGCTCTACGGTACACCGGCTCAAGACGCCCAGGTCCTTTATTCTGACGATCCCGCTGCGCCTATCACTTTCGTTCCGGAGGCGGAGGGACAGCGGATAGACCAGGACGCCCTGGCCCAGGCGCTGGTGGACACGGACGCCACCGAGATCACGGTGGACCTGCAGCCCGTCGCTGCCAGCGTCACGACGGAGGAGCTGAAGGAGAAGTATACCCTGCTCTCCGAGTTCACCACCTCCTTCAAAGGTTCCACTTTGGGACGAAAGAATCGGGTAAACAACATGGAACTGGCAGCCTCACGCGTCAACGGCGTGGTCCTGGACCCTGGTGAGGAGTTCAGCATGAACAAGACCATCTTGGATAGGACCAAGGAGAACGGGTACTTTCTCGCGCCAGCTATTCGCAACGGCACCTATGAGAAGGAGTACGGCGGTGGGGTCTGTCAGGTGTCCTCCACCCTTTTCAACGCGGTCATGATGGCGGATCTGACCGTCACGGAGCGGCATCACCACAGCTGGCCCATGCACTACGTACCCATCGGTCGAGACGCCACCATCGCCACAGGTTACAAGGATTTTAAGTTCGTCAACTCCACGGCGGGCGAACTGGTCATCTTCGCCCATCTGGACAAAAAGGCCAAGACCGTCACCGTCCAGCTCTACGGCATCCACAGTGGCGACTTCGATCATATCAAGATCACCTCCAAGCGTACCGGCTCCCTGCCCGCCAAGGGCACCAAGGTGAAGCTGGACGAGAGTTTGTCTGCCGGGTCCCGGGTGGAGGAGCGCAAGGAGCGTCGGGGTCGTACCTCCGTGACCTACAAGGAGTACTACGACGCCGACGGCAAGCTCCTTCGAAAGGAGACAGCCTACGAGGATAGCTATCCCTCCATCGAAGGGCTGGTGTACGTGTCCTCAGATCTCTATCGGTAAGGTATATTTGACGGAAGAAGGATCCGGGAGTATACTGGCAGAAAAAACGGGAGCGTACTGTTATGATCCTGATCCGCGGCGCAGGCGATATCGCCAGCGGCATCGCCGTCCGGCTCCATCGGGCCGGGCTGACGCTGGCCATGACCGATCTTTCTAAGCCCACCTCCATCCGGCGGACGGTGTGCTTCTCCGAAGCCATCCTGCAGGGCGCCTGCACCGTGGAGGATATCACGGGGGAGCGGGCCGCCTCCCGGGCGGATGCGGATTCGATCTCTATGCGGGGCCATATCCCCGTGTTCGCCGACGACGAGGGCACGGTCCTGGCCATGCTGCGGCCGGAGGCCTTGGTGGACGCCCGCCTCGCCAAAGTCAATTTGGACACCTCCATCAGCGACGCACCCATCGTGGTGGCTGTGGGCCCCGGGTTTACCGCGGGCGTGGATTGCCACGCCGTGGTGGAGACCCAGCGGGGACACTACCTGGGCCGGGCCATCTACACAGGCGCCGCCGCCCCCAACACGGGCGTTCCCGGCAACATCGGCGGCTACACCGTGGAGCGGATCATCCGTGCCACCAAATCCGGCGTCTTCCATCCCCTCCGCACCATCGGCGATCAGGTGCAGGCTAACGAGACCGTGGCCTACGTGGACGATGCGCCTGTCACCTGCCAGATCAGCGGCACCCTCCGGGGCATCCTGCCGGAAGGCATCCTGGTCCATGAGGGCATGAAGAGCGGCGACGTAGACCCCCGCTGCCGGCCGGACCACTGCCGCTGCGCCTCCGACAAAGCCTTCTCCGTGGGTGGCGGCGTCCTGGAAGCCCTGCTGCACTTTGGGTATAGGGAATAAACGCTGGATAAGCAAAAAGGCCGCATGACGCGGCCTTTGTTTTATATTGTGATCAGAACGGCAGATAGCCCAGGTGCTCCAGGAGGATCTTGAGGCCCAGGAGGATCAGGATGACGCCGCCGGTGAGCTCCGCCTTGCTCTTGTATTTGGTGCCGAAGATGCTGCCGATCTTCACGCCCAGAGCGGAGAGCAGGAAGGTGATGACGCCGATAAAGCTGACGGCGGGCAGGATGCGGACCTCTAAAAAAGCGAAGGTCACGCCCACGGCCAGGGCGTCGATGCTGGTGGCTACGGCCATGACCAGCATGATCTTGAAGCCCAGGGAGGGGTTCACGTGCTCCGGGTCCTTGTCCAAGGATTCCCGGACCATGTTCCCGCCAATGAGGACCAGGAGGATCATGGCGATCCAGTGATCCACGGCGGCGATATATTCGGCGAAGCTGCTGCCCAGGAGATATCCGATGAGGGGCATCAACGCCTGGAAGCCGCCGAACCAGAGGCCCACGATCAGCACGTGCTTCCCCTGTATCCGGCCGATGGCCAGTCCTTTGCAGACGGCCACAGCGAAGGCGTCCATGGACAGGCCCACCGCCAAAACGAACAATTCAAATATGGTCATAGATCGTCTCTCCTGTCAAAGCAGGGAACATTTTACTAAAGCTGGCGTCAAATTGCAAGGGCTTCCGGAGAGAATCTTCCATTCGGGATTGCTTTTTCCGGAAAAACCCCGTATACTGAATCATAACGGGTCTATATAGAGATAATCGGACCTAAGATTGAACGAATGGAGCAAGGAACAATGAGCAAGACCGGATGGATCGTTTTGATCGTGTGTCTGTGCCTGGTCTTTTGTATCTGTGCCGGTATCTTTTTGGCGGGCCGCGTGGCGTCCAGGATATTCACAGATTGGGGCAGTTCCCGCGTGGACACCAGCACCACCAAGGACTATAAGGATCTGAAAAACGAGTTTTCCGAGAAGGGCATCTACTACGTCGAGAAGATGGATGATCTCAAGGAGCTGACCGTCGACTGGATCTCCGGCTCCGTGACCATCGAGCTTTCGGACGGAGATAAGGTCTGCATCCAGGAAACGGCTGACGCTTCGATCCGGGAGAAGGACGCTCTGCGCTACGGGGTCAGCGGCAATAAGCTGCGCATTCAGGCCTGCAAGAAGAACTATGTGGGCAAGCTCCCCAGGAAGGATCTGCTGATCGTCCTCCCCCGTTCCCTGGCAGCGGGACTGAAGGAACTGGAGATCGACACGGTTTCCGCTTCCGTCTCCGCCTATGAGCTTCATTTGGACGAGCTGGAGATCGATTCCGTCTCCGGCAAGGTGGACTTTCAGGACGTCGTAGCGGAGGAAGCCAGGTTCGACACCGTCTCCGGGGATGTCACATTGCGCGATTGTTCGGTGGATTCCCTGCACATGAACAGCGTATCCGCGCGGCTCAGCGTCACCGGCGACGCTAAAAAGGTCAAGACCTCCTCCGTCTCCGGTGCCGTCGAACTGACGCTGGACAGCTGCAAGGAGGTTCGCGTCAACACCATGTCGGGTTCCGTCACCCTGGACTTTGCCCAGGCGCCCAAGTCGCTGCAGGTGGATACCACTTCCGGCAAGACCGACCTGACTCTGCCGAAGGACGCCTCCTGCACCATCGATCTTGATGCCATGTCCGGAAAGCTCTACCTGAACGATGAGGCGGTAAGTTCCAAGAAGATCACCCTGGGCGACGGCGACGCGTCGTATGATATCGACGCCATGAGCGGCAGCGTATACGTGCATACGAAATAGAAAACTTGTCGCTGTTTTTGTAGAATTGACGTTTTCCCCGTCATCTGATAGTATGTTTCCAACGAATAAGGAGGATTTCCTATGTCAAGACCTGTGAAGATCACCGCGGACACCCCCTGCGATATCGGCCCCATGCTGCAGGAGCGCTACGACGTAGAGCTCATTTCCCTGCACGTCACCATGAACGATCGGGAGTATCTGGACGGTGTCGACATCACCAACGATATGATCTATGAGAACTGGGAGAAGACCGGTGCCCTGCCTAAGACCAGCGCAGTCAGTGTGGGCGAATACGAGGAGGTATTCAAGCGGTTCACCGACCAGGGCTACGACGTGGTCCATATCTCCCTGGGTTCAGGCCTGTCCGTGACGCATCAGAACGCGGTCATGGCTGCTGAGGAGGTCACGGGCGTGTACGTGATCGACTCCTGCTGCCTGTCCACCGGCACGGGCCTGCTGGTGTGCGAAGCCGGGGAGCGGGTCAAGAAGGGCATGGACGCCGCTTCGATTTATGAAGAAGTGAAAGTCCTTAACCAAAAGAACTCCGCCAGTTTCATCCTGGACACCCTGGACTTCCTGCATGCAGGCGGCAGGTGCTCGTCCCTTGCCCACATGGGGGCCAATCTTATGAGCATCAAGCCCAGCATCCGAGTGCTCAACGACCAGAACGGCAACATGACCGTGGGAAAGAAGTACTTTGGAAAGCTGAAAAAGTGCATCCTGGCCTACATCCACGACCAGCTGGACGGCCGTACCGACATCGTGCGAGACCGCATCTTCATTACCCATTCCGGCTTCCCCGCCGAGGATGTCGAGTGGATGAAGGCGGAAGTGGAAAAGTACGGTCCTTGGGGCGAGATCATCGTCACCACTGCCGGCTGCACCATCTCCTCTCACTGTGGCCCGGGCTGCATCGGTGTGCTGTTTATGACGAAATAAAAGTTTTACAGATTTGCAACGTTCTGACCCTCCTTTTGGGAGGGTTTTCTATTTCCAAAATGGAGCTACCCATGGTATAATCATTCAAATGAATCGGGAGGCCCTATGATCCTGTCCATCCTGTATCTGCTGTTCTACGCCGTAGCGGGCGTCGAGATCGGCCGATACCTGTTTTCAACTGAATCCTTCCCCCGTCGCCTATGGTTGGGCTTGACGGTAGGCCTGTTCGGCAGCATTTGGCTGCCCAGCCTGTTCGCTTTCCTGCTGGGGTTTGGACAGACGAGCCATATCCTGGGCGCGGCCCTTATGGGGGTGCTCACGGTACTGTGCCTGCTGCAAAAGAAGAAGGCCCCCATGGCCGCCACGAAGGAATTGAGATCGCTCCTGCCCCTCCTCTGGCTCCTGCCCCTGTTCTTCGTCGGCGCGTACCTCTTTTCCACCCATATCCTGGAGCCCAAGGTGGACGGCTGGTACGTGGGCCAGACCACCTACGGGGACCTCGCCATGCACCTGGGCTTCATCTCCAGCCTGGCGGAGCAGGGCGTCTTCCCCCCGGAGTACAGCATCTTCCCCGGCCACCCGGTGAACTATCCCTTCCTTTGCGAGGTGCCCAGTGCCTCCCTGTTTCAATTCGGAGCGAGTCTCCGCTGGGCCTATTTGCTGCCCGCCCTGTACGCCTATGCCCTGGTGATCCTTGGGGTCTACTTCGCCTTTCAGACCTGGCTCAAGCGGACGGATAGGGCGCGCTTCGCCACCTATCTGTTTTTCGTCGGCGGCGGCTTCGGATTCCTCTATTTCTTCGACCGGTTGAACGGGGCTTCCACCGTGGGCGCCCTCATCGGCAAAACCGGGTACGCCAACAACCTATCCTACCTGCTGAACGACTTTTACGTGACCCCCACCAACCTGCCCCGGATCGGCTTACGATGGGTCAACCCCATCGTGGACATGCTGATCCCCCAACGGGCCACCCTCTTTGGGTGGGCGTTCCTGTTCCCCTGTTTGCATCTGCTGCTGCGGCTCGCCTTCGAGCGGCGCAGAGAAGCTCTCATGCCCCTGATCCTGCTGGCCGGGGGCCTGCCCCTCATCCACACCCATTCCTTCCTGGCCCTGGGCATCGTCAGCACAGTCTACTGCATGCAGGACCTGGTGTTGCAGTATGATAAAAAAAGGCTGCTGCAGTGGGCCTGCTATGGCGGCATTGTCGTGCTCCTCGCTGCGCCGCAGCTCTTTCGCTTTGCCTTTCAGCAGGCGTCGGAGAGCAGCATGGTCCGGCTCCACTTCAACTGGGCCAACGAGGTGGACTCCTTCCTGTGGTTCTATATCAAGAATCTGGGGTGGCTGTTTATCCTGTTGCCCTTCGCCCTCTTGCTGCTTTCGAAGAAGGACCGGCAGATCGCCCTGGGCTTCCTCGTCCTATGGCTCGTCTCTGAGGTGGTGGTCTTCCAGCCCAACATCTACGACAACAACAAACTCCTGTTCGCCTGGTTCTTCTGCCTGTGCGCCTTGACCGCAAAGCTCCTGGGGATCCTTCGCCATCGCTTCGATCACCGATTCAGCGGGTCTGCCCAAGCGCGGCGCTCGGCCCTGTCCCTCCTGGGCATGGTCGCTGCCCTTCTTGGGTTCGCCGTCTATCTCACGGCATTTACCCATATACATGACAGCGCCGTGGACCTGCCTGTGATCGGCATATATACGGAGCTGTTCCTCCTGGCCTTCCTCATTTACCTTAGCATTCGGATGTACGAAATGCATGCTTCCAGGGAGTGGGACGCCTGGGCGGGATTCCTGTTTTTGCTTTCCTCCGGCGTCGCTCTGTACCTTTTGATCCGACTCATAAAGGAAAGCAGCGCCCGCTCCCTGTCCGTGCCGCTTCCCTTTGTCCTGCTGATGGGCTTCATAGGCCTTGGGATCGTCCTTATCTTCGCGTCCCTGTATCTATCCACCCGAGAGGAATACAGCAAAAACAGGGGCGTCTACGCCTGCAAGGCGCTGCTTTCCTTCCTGCTGGGCTGCTCCCTGTTCCTGTCCGGGCCCATGACCATCCTTAGGGAGTGGCGCAGCTCCTACATGATGTTTACAAACGCCGATATCCTGGCGGCGGACTATATCCGGGAGAATACGGACGCCCACGGCGTGTTCCTGACGGATTACAGCTGGCATCTCAACGCCGTGTCCGTCATGACCGGGCGCAGCATCGTCTGCGGACCGGACCTGTTCCTCTACTATCACGGCATCGACACGAGCGAGCGGAAGGCGGACGTGACCGCCATGCTGGAGAAACCCGGTGAGAACCAGGCTCTCTTCGAGAAATATGGCGTACGGTACGTGTATATCGGTTCCTCCGAACGATCTAAATATAATGTGGATACGGCCTATTTCAGGGCCAACGGCACCGTCCTCTACGATCAGGACGGCATTCAGGTATTCGAACTCAAACAACAGTCATGAAAGCATGGAAATGGATCATCCTCATAGGGCTGCTGACACTCCTGCTCATGGGAGCGGCTTTTCTGCACCCCTTGGTCCGGTTCACAGCCAACCTGTACTTGGACCGAGCTGACAGGGTTTCGTCGGTGTATATCAACGCTATACAGGGCAAGGAGCGCCTGGACAGTAAAGCCAAGGCGCAGCTGCAACGATATGCAGAGAATATGCTGCAGGGGTATTTGCGCTGCGAGCTGACCTATGACGAAGCCATGGCCGTCCTCTCCCCTCTTGCAGGATCCGGGCTTCCACAGGCGGATATAGACCGATGCATCCAGGCCGTAATGACTATGGAAACGGCCCGCAACGATCTTGCCCGGGCCGACGCCCTTGTTGCCGGCGGCGACTATGCTCAAGCCATCCCCCTGTACCGGCGATCCCTTATGGCGGACGATAGCGCCACCTACCGGCTGCAGCAGGCGGAGGCCGCCTACAAAAACAGCCTCCTCCTTCAGGCGGAATCGGCTATGGCGTTCGGACAGTATACCATGGCGGAAGGGATCCTGACGGAGGGGTTAGCCCTGTTTGCGGCGGATGAAGATTTGACCCGCGCCCTTTCTGACGTGCATCGTATGGAGGAGGACGCTGCATACGCTGCCCAAGTCGAGGAAGCTTGCCGCCTCCTGCAGCAGGAAGGCCCGGACGCTGCCTTTCAGTATGCAGCTTCCCTGCGTCAGCAAGCCCCGGACGCCTATGAATATGAGTATATCGAGCAGCTTGTCCGCCATCAGTACGAGGAGGACATCTGCGCCAGAGCCCTGTCCCTCCAGGCAGGCGGAGATCCCACCGGGGCCTGTGCCCTGTTGGAGGAGGGGTTGACGCGGCTGGATTCACAGCGTATTCGAACTCTTCATGATGAGATCAGGGCCGCCATGGTCTTTTATTTGGCGGATATGCCCATTCTGCGAGACGAGACAGCGGATCCCAGGACCGGGGCGGAAAGCACCTTCGTCCATAACGAAACGACCCACAGCCTCTTTGCGGATCTGGGTTCCGTCACATTCTTCATCCATGGAGGATACGAATCTTTTACGGGTACGGTGGCCTTCCCGCAGGGCGAATCGTCTGACCTCTATCGCTCCTCCGCGACGCTTCAGGTATACGGCGACGGCCAACTGCTGGCCGAATTCAAAAACATGGACCAGGATTCCACGCCCCTGCCCTTCTCCATCCCCGTGACTGGGGTGGATGAGCTGACCCTGTGCTGGACCAGCGAGGGAGCCAACGGCTGGAAGGACTGGGGCCGATTCGCCACGGTATACGACGGCAAGCTCGTTCCGCCCGGCGGACACTGAGATCACAGCAGCTCTCTTAAGTCCTGAATCTCCCGACACAGGGGCGGCAGAGGGCCCCGGCACTCAGGCGAAAGCGACGTATGGATATATCGCCCCGCCATGCCCACGGTGGCCGCGCCGCCCATATCCGCTTCCAGGTCGTTTCCGATCATCAGACAGGTTTCCGGACGCAGGTCATATTTCGACAGCATGAATTCGAAAATGGCCTTGTCCGGTTTTTTGACGCCTGCGTCGGAGGACAGGACCATCCCGTCGAAGCAGGGCGTCAAGCCCAGCTTTTCGAGCTCCGGCAAGGTGAAGGCGGCTTGGGCGTTGGACAGAAGATACACGCCTTTACCTCTGGACCGGAGAGTCCCTAATACAGTCTTGACGCCTGGATACAGGCGCAGATGCTTGAGGGACAGCATACGGAAAAACAAGGCAATATCGTCGATCTTATCGTCGGACGGGGTGATGCTTTTTTGTACATATAAAGATTTGAAGACCTGGATGATATCGGGTTCGATATGCTCTTTTCGTATATTCGGACGTTTCGCCTTGCAAAGCTCGATCTGCTCCGCCACCGCTCCTTGATAGGCACTTTGCAATTCCCTTGGCGTATACGCCGCCCCTTGCAGAGAAATCAATAACGCCATACGCTGCCATAAGGAAGGCATGGATTCGTCAGTATGTATATCCACAAGGGTGCCGTACAGGTCGAAGATATAATTCTCTATCATGAAGGTGTGACGCGGACGATCTCCAGTTTCTGCTGCGGCACGATCCGGGGCTTGGGCTTCGCTGCGATCTCCCGCGGCTGAGGGGCCGCCGTTCTCTGCGCCAAAACAGGTTCGGGCGATTCGGCCTTCTTTGGTTTGAAGATCCTGATCTCGTCTTCCGCCTCCTCCGCTTGGATCTCGTGGACCGGTGCGAAAGGTAAGGTCTGATCGGAGGAGATCATAACGGGCCGCCGGGGCTTGCGCACGGGTACGGCGGTGATGTCCCCCTCCTTCCTGCGGGTGGCGTTGGTGGTCTGCACCACAGGGATGCTCTTGGAGGAATTGCTGAGGGTCGATGTGATCGGCAGCGGCGCGAAAGTCTCCTCCTCTTCCTGCACGGCGGGTATTCGGTCCGTCCGGTCCATGTATCTAAGTTTAGCGGGCTGCATATACCCGAACTGGTCGTGGACCGGATCGTTCGTATCCCGGGCAGGGATGGGTCCGGTGGGCGTGCGGCGAGGGCCGAAGGGCCGGATCATGGGCTCCTTAGGAAGCCAGCGGCGAATGTTGGTCTCCGCCACTCGGAAGATGATGGACAACAACAGAAACACAAGGGTCAACGCCAGCACGATCAGAGCTATCATGCGGAACAGCTTGACATATCGGTCCGTATCGTAGATGGTGCCCGTGGTGTCCACGGTCTTTCCCGGTTTGATGGCCGGCGGATTTGTGGCTTTAGGCGCCGTCAACGGGGATAAATCCAGTGTGATGGGCGCCGAAGCGTACTGGGTCTGAGCCGGATCCATGGCGGTCAGCACGAAGGTCAAGGACCGGGTGTCCGCCGGGACGATGAACTCCTTCTCGAAGGACGTAGTGCCCGCAGACAGGGTGGCATACTCGTTGACGATGCCCTTGAAGTAGTCGCCCTCCGTGATAACCGCGTTCTGGATGGGCACTTCGGAATCGTTCCGCACCTCGAAGAGAAGCTTGAGCTTGTTGGACCCGTCCTCATTTTGGGAGGAGTTCTGCAGGGTCACGGTGAGCTGCAGCTGCACCTGATTGGATTCCACGAAGGGCAAAAGCTCATAGGCCGAAGGGCTCTTAGCGGTCACGGTGCCGCCCAGGCAGTCGGTGCCGGTGGCTTCAAAGGCGATATAGCGGACGGAGCCCGAGGATACGGCAGAGGGCACATTGCAGGAAATGGTCCGATCCGAACCGCCCTCCAGATTGATCCCTGAAGCGATAGGAGACCCGATCTCGTCCGTGATACGGATGTCGGTCACGGGATGGGAGCCGTTATTGAGGAGGGTGATGCGGAACAGGGTGCCCTCCGAGGTGGCCGGATAACTCTCCACCTGCATGGAGAGGTCGATCTCCACCAGTTCCACGGTCACGATCTCCGCGGCAGAGGTCTTGGACTCTACGCCCCGGACCGTATACTGGGCTGTGGGATTCAGCTCCACCGTACTGCTGCCCATCGGGAAGGTAGTGCTGACCTGCATGGTCTCCCCGGCGTTCAGCACGTTCTTCTCCATGGGGATAGTGGGCTGCTGGGGGATGCCGACGTCCTGCAGGGTGATGTTGGTCATGTCGAACTTGGTTTCGTTGGTCAGGGTATAGGTGATCGTGATGGGATCGCCTTCCCTGGCCAGCATCACGTCCGGCGAAAAGTTCAGCGTCATGACCGGTTCCACGAACCGCTCGATGCGGAAGGGTTCTGCCGCCACCACGTGCTCCGTGACAATGGGATTTTGATGGTATTCGTCGTCCGGCGCATAGCTGGTGGTCTGCCATGCCAGCTGGAAGGACAGGTCCATATCGAACTCAAATTCCTCGATGCGCACGTTTTCCAGCGAGAATTCCATCACGTCCTTGGCATGGATGGTGATATACTCCGCGATCAATTTGGGTTCGGCGATCAGATCCCCCTGCAGCATCAGGTATTCGAGGTCGTAATCCTCTTCCAAGGTATTCATGACCGTGAATCGGAACCAGGTCATGTCCCCTGCTTCGTTCAAGAGACAATCGGGATCCGCCTCTACGGTCAGCGTCAAGGGCTCTTCATTTTCCGCATGGACAGGCATAGCCAGCAGCAACAGGGCTATGGCCAACAGAAGAATATGCAGTTTTGACCGTTTATCATTCCTCATGTTCGTCCAAAGGCCGATATTCATGGCCCCGTACGGTCCCTGTCAGCGAGCCCGCACTCTGATCGAAAACGGCGTCTGTAAAAGCCTTGGTCTTTTCCGCCTCGATGACGGTCACGCAGCGGACTACCTCCCCATACTCCGGCATCAGTGATGCGCCTTGTTTGCGAGCCTCCGCCTGAAACATGGCCCACAGGGGGTATGGTACGGAGTATTCAATACTGTCACAGAGAGCCATGCGGACGACGCCGGCTGCCCGTATGGCCTCGGAGCAAGATCGAGAGTAGGCCCGCACCAAGCCGCCTGTGCCCAGCAGGATGCCGCCGAAGTACCGGGTGACCACGCACAGCACGTTGGTCACGCCAGCGCCTCTAAGGGCATCCATCATGGGCATGCCCGCCGTGCCGCCTGGCTCTCCGTCGTCGGAAAAGCGGGCGATTTCCCCCTTCTGGCCCACGGAATAGGCGTAGCAGTTGTGGGTAGCGTCCCAGTATTTCTTACGCAGGGAGGTCAAAAGCTCCAGAGCCTCTTCCTCGGAGGCGATGGGAAAGCACTGCCCGATGAACCGGGATTTTTGTATGACCAGTTCCACGCTGGAGGGAGCCTTGACGGTACGATATCCTGTATCTTGGGCCATGCTCAGATCCGACTCCCTTCCGCTGTATTTGAGTGTATAGTAGCAAATTTACGGGGTAAAAGCAAGATTCGCCCGGATTTGTTACAAATTGTCCACGGCTTCCCCCCGAAGGAGTTTGATTTCCCGGGCATAGCCGGACAAATCGTCCTGAGGCGTCTCCAAGACCATGGGAAGCCTGGTCAGTACGGGATGATTCACCAGCGCCAGCAGGGCGTCAAGGCCGATGCACCCCTTTCCGATGGGGGCGTGGCGGTCCTTGTGGCAGCCCAAAGAGAACATCGAATCGTTGATATGTAGGGCCTTGAGCAGATGGAGACCTATGCGCCGGTCGAAGTCCTCCAGGACGCCGTCCAACTCGTGCACGATGTCGTACCCCGCCGCAAACACGTGGCAGGTATCGAGACACACGCCCACCTTTTCCTGCAGCTCTATTCGTTGGAGGATCTCGCTGACCTCCTGGAAGGTGCCGCCGATCTCGCTCCCCTGCCCTGCCATGGTCTCGATGAGGACGGTGGTGGGTATATCCGGCTGCAGCAGGGCATTGAGCAGGGCGGCAGCCTTTTCGACGCCAGCCTTTGCCCCCTGCCCAACATGACTGCCGGGATGAAAGTTATACAGATTCCCCGGGAAGGACCGCATGCGCATAAGATCGTCCCCCATGACCATAGCGGCGAACTCCTGGACCCTAGGATCAGCGGCACAGGGGTTGAGCGTATAGGGAGCGTGGGCCACGATGGGCAGCATGTCCTTCTCTCGGAGCAGGTCCATGAGAGCCGCGGCGTCCTTTTGATCCAGTTCCTTGGCCTTGCTGCCCCTGGGGTTGCGCAGGAAAAACTGGAAGGTGGTCGCGCCGATGCTGACGGCGTCCTTGCCCATATTCGCGAGGCCCTTGGACGGGGAAAGATGGCAGCCGATGCGGATCATGATATCTCCTTTCAAAAAGAGCCGCAGCAGCATGGCCGCGGCCCTTGGTCATATGTTATTTCTGCAGTTCAGGGAGCAGCGCCTCGAAGTAGTCCAGCGATTCGGGGTTGCCCAGTGCTTCCCGGTTAGTGATCCTGCGGCCGTTCACCAGGTTGGTCACGGCGGATTCCACTTTTTTGCCGTTGAAGGTCTTGGGCAGGTCCGGTACCGCGTAGATGAGGGCCGGCACATGCCGTGGCGACGCCTTGGTCCTGAGCTCCTTCTTGATGGTCTTCTTCAGATCCTCCGTGAGCTCCGCCCCAGGAGCAAGCTGAACGAATAGCAGGATGCGTTGGTCATCATGATACATCTGGCCAATGGCCAGGCTGTCCTGGACCTCAGGGAGCTTTTCCACGATGTTGTAGATCTCCGCCGTGCCGATGCGGACGCCGGATGGCTTCAGCACGGAATCGGACCGTCCGAAGTAGGTGACGCCGCCGGTCTCGCTGTTGAACTGGACGTAGTCCCCGTGATGCCAGATGCCAGGATACACGCGGAAGTAGGCGTTCATATACCGCTCGCCGTCAGGGTCGTTGGCGAACCAGATGGGCATGCTGGGCTCCGGGATCTCACAGACCAGCTCGCCCTGGGTGTCCCGGACGGGTTTGCCGTTCTCGTCGTAGCACTCGATCTTCATGCCCAGGCCAGGCGCCTGCAGCTCACCCACATATACAGGACTCAGCAGGTTCCCGATGCAGAAGCACCCGTTGATATCTGTGCCGCCGGCGATGGAGTTGAAATGCAGATCCTTCTTGATCTCCCGATAGACGAACCTAAACCCCTCCTCGCTGAGGGCGGAGCCGGTCTGGGAGATCATGCGGAGCTTCGCAAGGTCCGCGTGTTCCCGAGGGTTGAAGCCGGCAGCCATGAGGGCGTGGATATAGCTGGCGGAGAGGCCGAAGACGGTGACACCTTCCTCCTCTAAAACTTTCCAGATGGCGTCCAGATCCGGATAGGACGGGTTGCCGTCGTAGAGGACGATGGAGCTGCCCGCACCCAGGGTGGCGGCCTGCCAGTTCCACATCATCCAACTGCAGGTAGTGATGTACAGCATCCGATCCGAGGGCTTCATGTCGTGATGGAGCACCAGCTCCTTGAGTTGGTTGATCAAAAGCCCGCCCACGGACTGGACCATGCACTTGGGTTTACCGGTGGTGCCGGAGGAGAACATGACCACGGTGGGGTCGTTGAATTCCCGCTGCTCGTAAACGAAGGGTTCCGGGACCTGCTCAGCCAGGAAATCATCATAGAGCACCGCATCGGGTACGGAGCCAATATTTTCCGACTGTCCCGCGTAATGGACGACGACTACCTTCTTGAGCTCGGTCATACGGGCTGCCACCAGAGCAGCGTTCTGCAGGGTGTCGAAGGCCTTGCCCTTATACCAGTATCCGTCCGTGGTGAAGAGGACCTTGGGAGACACCTGGCCCAGACGGTCGAAGGCCGCGCCGGGGCCGATATCCGTGGCGCAGGAGCACCAAACGCCGCCCACCGCCGCCGTAGCCAGCATGGCGATAACGGTCTCAGGCAGGTTCGGCAGGTACGCCGATACCGCGTCCCCCGCCCCCACACCCAGCTCCCGGAGGGCCGTGGCCAGACGGAAGGTCTGCTCCTTCACATCTTTCCAGGTGAGTACCCGGCGGACCTTGTCCTCGCCCCGGAAGATCAAGCAGGGTTCGTCGTTCCCCTCGTGGCGGAGCAGGTTCTCGGCGTAGTTGAGCTTACAGCCGGGGAACCACTTGGCCCCGGGGAATTTGCGGATGTCGTCCACGGTCTTCTCGTAGCCCACGGAATGGGCAATGTCCAGATACCGGAACAGGATATCCCAAAAGGCCTCCGGCTCGTCCACGGAAAAGC
>JBGVAK010000138.1:0-11947 GCA_045224495.1 Christensenellales bacterium | reverse complement strand
AAGATCGAGTCCATGGTGGCGGTCCACGACGTGGGCAAGGCCGTGAACCCCAAATCCTGCGAGGGGCAGATCGAGGGCGGCGTGGTCATGAGCATGGGCTACGCCCTCCGGGAGCAGTACCCCATCGACGACAACTGCAAGCCCATCGACAAGTTCGGCAAGCTGGGCCTGTTTAGGGCCCACGAGATCCCCGAGATCCAGGCCATCGTGGTGGACAAGCCGGGCCTGGACGTGGCGTGCGGGGCCATCGGCATCGGGGAGATCACCTCCATCCCCACGGCCCCGGCCATCGCGGAGGCCTACTACCAGCTGGACGGGCAGCGGCGGACGAAGCTGCCCCTTGCCGATACACCATACGAAAGGAGGGGTTGATATGGTCAAGCAAGTCGCTTTGGTGGCCTGCCACGGCGGCTGCCGGAACGAAAGCTGCTCCTACGGATGCGTCGGCTGCGGCGTTTGCGTGTCCGTCTGCCCGGCGGAGGCCATCGCCCTTACCGAAAACGGCGTGGCGGAGGTGGACGAAACCAGGTGTCTGGGCTGCGGCGCCTGCGCGGACGCCTGCCCCCAGGGGATCATCCGCCTCCACGAGGGGGCCAACCCCATGGTGGTCAAGTGCTCCAACCGGGATCCGGGCAAGGCGGCTCGGGCTGCCTGCGAAGTGTCCTGCATCGGCTGCGGCATCTGCGAAAAGGTCTGCCCCTCCGGGGCGGCCAAGGTCACGGACAATCTCTCCGCCATTGACGAGGAGCTGTGCCTCTGCTGCGGCATGTGCGCGGTGAAGTGCCCTCGGCACACCATCTGCGACCTTAGGGGTATCCTGACGGCCCGAAGCTGAAAATCATATATCCTTTAAGGTTCATTTAAGGTTCCCGGGATAGTATGATAGCAAACAGAGCGATCAGAGAAAAGCTTCCTATCCCAATACCCTCTCTCCCATGCGAAAGGAACGGCCCCGCCGTTCCTTTCGCTATTTCAGAACACCCCATTGGGGCCGAAAAACCCATTTTGGGGGCTTTTCAGGGAGGCCGGGGCATGGTATACTGGTTTTGTATAGTATATCTTTTTCATGTGACCGAAAAGGAGGAAGCCCTATGAACGCGAAACGAGTTTTTGCTCTGCTGCTGGTGCTGGCGATGGTCCTGGTCCTGACGCCGGAACGGACGGCGAAGGC
The DNA here is from genome assembly GCA_045224495.1 of Christensenellales bacterium. Taxonomy (GTDB): domain Bacteria; phylum Bacillota; class Clostridia; order Christensenellales; family CAG-138; genus RUG472. The sequence goes on along the minus strand of JBGVAK010000138.1, from coordinate 10,776 downwards.
CGAGGGAAGGCCTTGCCCCAACCCCGGATGCGACGGTTCTTTAAGTGCGAAAGGGATTGGCAGCATATCTTCTCACAATTTAATCTGCGATTCCTGCAAGTATAAAGCAGATGAGGATCACACCCTGGACGAAAACTGCATATGTTCTGGCTGCAAAGAAGTGTGGCATGATCTAAAAACGATAGGATTCAACGTGCACACCCAGGCCACCTGCACGGAGCCGGGGCTCGATTATGACAGTTGGCTCTACCTCTGCGAGCTCTGCGGCCAGTATACGGACAATAGTGGGACTCCTGTGAACCCCATCACCGCCCCCGCCCTGGGCCACAACTGGAGCGGATGGATCAACGATAAAGATGGAAATGTCCATTACCGCGTCTGCAGGGAGCCGCAATGCGGGAAGTTGGAAGAGCAAAAGCACAGCTGGAGCAATTGGGAAAAGATCAGCGAGACGGAGCATCAGCGCGAATGCGGCGACTGCAAGGCAACTGAAACACAATCGCATTCCGGCGGTACGGCATACTGTAACGCGAAAGCTATTTGTGAAGTATGCGAAGAGGAATATGGCGAAGTAGACCTGAACAATCATGCTCCCGGGAAATTCCACCCTGCTACCTGCTCGACACCGGCACACTGCGACGTCGAGGATCGTATTTTTGATAATAATGCCTTGAATCCGAGTAATCACGCAGGCCCCATCATTGATGTTGCGGGAAAAGCCGCGACCTGCACGGAAACCGGCCTGACGGACGGCAAGATGTGCTCCGCCTGCCATGAGTTTACAGTGAAGCAGACAGAAATCCCGGCGGGCCATACCGGCGGCAAAGCTACCTGTACCGACCTGGCCGTTTGTTCCGTATGCGGAAATTCCTACGGCAAGTTAGCTGACCATGTATGGGATACAGCGTGGACCTATGACGAAAACGGCCATTACCACAAGTGCCTGAATGACGGCTGCACAGCGCGGAATGACGAGGCCACGCACTCCGGCGGTACAGCGACCTGCACTGCAAAGGCCAAATGTGAAATCTGCGGGCAGGAATACGGCAACGCTTTGAGCCACAGCTGGGACACCGATTGGAGCTATGACGAAAACGGCCATTACCACAAGTGCCTGAACGACGGCTGCACAGCGAAGAGCGATGAAGCCGCGCATTCCGGCGGCACGGCTACCTGCACCGAGAAGGCCAAATGCGCAATATGCGGAAATGAATACGGTGAGCCCGACACTGAGAACAGTCACGACTGGGTCACGGACGAGGCGGTGGCCCCCACCTGTACTGCAACGGGTCTCACGGAGGGCAAGCACTGCTCCGCCTGCGGCGAGGTGTTGGTAAAGCAGGAAACCATCGAGGCCACCGGGCACACCCCCGAGACCGTGGAAGGCAAAAAGCCCACCTGCACTGAGGAGGGTCTTACCGAGGGCAGCAGGTGCGACCTCTGCGGCGAGGTCCTAACGAAGCAGGAGACCGTCCCCGCCAAGGGGCATACGGAGGTTACCGACGCGGCCAAGGAGCCCACCTGCACGGAGACCGGCCTCACCGAGGGCAAGCATTGCTCCGTCTGCGGCGAGGTCCTGGTGAAGCAGGAGACCGTCCCCGCCAAGGGGCATACGGAGGTCATCGACGCCGCCAAGGAGCCCACCTGCACGGAGACCGGCCTCACGGAGGGGAAGCACTGCTCCGTCTGCGGCGAGGTCCTGACGAAGCAGGAGGAAGCGGCGGCCCTGGGCCACGACTATAGGGAGACCAGCCGCACCATACTGCAGGTATATCTCCAATGTGACCGGTGCGAGAAGCGCATCTGGCGGGACAACCACCGGGATCAGGACCGGATGGTGGGCCTGCTGGCGGACGAGGCGGGTGAGCCTTTGTCCTATGAATCCACCGTGACCCGACCCGAGGGCAAGCTGGTGCTGACGCTGACGCCCGTGGATGCCGAGAAGTCGGACTGCCTGGCGCTGCCGGCGGCGACGCTCGAGGAATGGAAGGAGCAGGGCCTGGACCGGGTGGAGTTCGTCTACGGAGACGTTAAGCTGGTGATCGATATGGCGCAGGTGAGCGAGTGGTTCGCCGATCTGGAGACCGTGGACACCTATCTGTTCACCCTGGCCCCGGCGGAGGGCGGTTTGTCCGTGACGGTGGAGGCCCTGGCGGGCGACGTTAGGACGGCGGCCCAGGCCTTGACCGGCCTGACCCTGGAGAAGGGGGAGCAGGTGCTGGAGATCAGCGAGAACGGGGTGTACGCCTTCGACGCGTGATACGCGCCGCGGCGCGTGAAAAAAGGAACGGGCGCGGGCCCGTTCCTTTTTCGTTTTGGTTCGGCTTACTTCTCCAGCAGCCGGGCCTCCAGGTAGTACCGCTTCTCGGCGGCCTCGCCCATGGAGAAGGTCTTGCGGGGCAGAGCGCCGTCGAAGACCACGGTGGAGAAGAGCTCGCCCTTGAGCATGGTGGGCAGGAGGAAGCCCACGGTCTTGGGCTTCTTGGAGAGGTCCTTCACCACGTCGTCGCCGTGGATGTAGTCCACCTCGCCGCCCAGGTTCTTGAGGACCGCGTCGATGGCGTTCTGCAGCGTGCCGACGGCCAGCTGAGCCGCGGGCTCGCTGACCACCAGGGTACCCTCGGTGTCGCCGTAGAAGAAGGGGATCACGTGCTTCTCGCCGCCCTCGGCCTTTTGGGCCCCGGGCAGGACCTCCACGGCCCCGTTCTGCTCCGCCAGCTTCTTTTGGAGGGCGTCGATGAAGGCCTTTCCCTCCACGCCGAAGACCACGCGGTGGATGGGCTCGAAGACGATGCCTTCGTCGTGGACGTTGTTGAGCTCGATGAGGGCGTACCGGGCGGGATGGTCAGCCCGCTGGTCTTCCGGCAGGGTGGCCTTGATCTTCTCCCAGTTGGCCTTGGCGGTGGCCAGGCTGTGATTGCCGTCGCCCATGGCGAAGAGAAGCACGGGATGATCGCCGTACTTCTTCTCAAAAGCGGCCTTGTCAGCCAGCTTCGTGAGGGCGGAGAGCACGTTCTTCACGTCCCCCTCCCCCGCCACCAGACGGCCGGAGATGTGGCCGCCGCCCAGCATGAGGTCGGTATCGTAGAGGCACGGGAGCTCCGCCGCCTTCTTCACCAAAGGCTCGATGACGGTGCGGTCAGGATCGTCGATGAGGACCAGGATATGAGGCAGCTCCACCGCAGCGCCCTCCCGGATCTTGAGGCGGGGCGGGATGCGGGAGACGATGGTGCCCTCGGTGGCGCGGATCAGGGTGCCGGAGCCCTTGGAATAGTCGTATTCCTCCAGATCCAGGGCCATGACGAGACCGTGGCGGGTGTTGCCGTTGGCGGTCCGCTCGATGAGCACGAAGCCCTGGGGCTGCTTTTGCAGGATCCCTTTCTTCAGGTATTCCTTCATGTTGGCCTTGATCCTGGCGATGCGCTCGGGCTCGTCCGGGCTGCCCAGGTACGCTTCCGGCAGGATCAGGTCCAGGGTGGAGGGCGCGTCGCCGATGATCCTGCGGGCCTCCTCCCAATACTCCTTCTGGGAGGTGAACTGGTCGCAGGCCACCACGGCCCACTTCATCATATCCGTGCCCTTGGGGGGAAGCATGACCTCCGGGACGAGAACGCCGATAGAGTTGCTGTACTTTTTATCCATGATCCTTGACCTCGCTTCTTCAAATTGTGCGGGCACAGGCCCTAAAATTTATTGTACAATCCCCCGGGCCGTTTTGCAACCATTTCTTGCCGCTCAAGGAAGATATACGAAAGCGGAGGCGCTGCCTCCGCTTCGGTCACGGTGTGTACTTTTCGATCAGGGCGTCGATCTCGCTTTGGCTGAGCTTGAAATAGGACCTGAGATTGTCCAGGGCGTATTTGGGCCGCTGCTCCATCCAGTGCTGGACCGCGTTCACGTTGGCCACCCATTTGTCGTAGGAGGAGGGGTTCTTCCAGCGGGCGATGTGCCGCTTCATCTCCGGAGCCATCTCCTCCTTCAGTTCGTTGAGGATGCGTGTGGCCCGCTCCGGTGCGAAGGTGGTCACGGTCAGCTCCACGTACCGCTCGATGAACCGCTGCCGCCAGCCGGGATTGTGGACCAGGGCCGCGGCGATATAGGTGTAGACCCGGGAGGTGGCCGTGGCGGTGCCGTTCTTGCTGAAGAAGCTGCCAATGATGTTCCGCTTCACGGAGCCGCTGTTGTAGCCCATGGCGTAGTCGAAGTCGTAGAAGATGGCCCGCCAGCGGACCGTGCCGTCGGTGGTGTGCCAATACTTCTGGTTGGCCATGTCGCTGTTGCAGAGATAGGTGGAGCAGACCAGGTAGTCGATGAAGTAGTCCGGATCCACCCATTGGATGAACTGCTCGTAGACGGAATCCTTGGAGAAATCCTTGTTCTTGGCGTACTCGATGACCCGCTTCCAGTCGTGGTTGCTGCCCTTGACCACCACGGTGTTGAAGCGGATGATCTCCACGTCGTCCTTGTCGATGTCGTAGCGGCTTTGGAGGAAGTCGTCGTTCTGGTCCTCGTTGAGATCGTAGAGGCCGTAGTATTTGCCGTTGATGTACACCACCACGGGCCGGGTGGCCGCCACGTCGATATTCAGCCCGAAGCAGAGGCGTGCAGCGAAGGAGTCCCGGATGCGGGCCTGGTTGATGTCCTGGCCGGAGTTGCGGATGCACAGGGAGGAGAAGCTCTGCCAGCCGTATTCCTTGAAAAACGGATAGGTGACGGAGCTCATGCCGTACTTGCCCCTGAGGTGGATGGACAGCGACGCCTGGGCATAGCCCAAGGTGCCCGCGCCCTTGGTCTTGAAGTCCGCCGGGAACTCCGTGGAGAGCTTGCCGCCTTCGTAATAGCTGAAGTAGCCCTTGCGCTGCTTCTTGCTGCTGGAATCCTTGGACCGGCCCGACCACAGGGCGTCCTTGTCCTTGGGATCGAAGGAGAGGCAGATCACGGGGAGCTCATGAGGCTCCTCGAAGAGGAAGGTGTAGGTGACGATCTCGCTGTCCAGGAGCCCGTCCTCCTGAGCGAAGGCCCGGACGACCGTATTCTTGCCGATCTCGATGGGGCCGGTGTACACCGGGGACGAATCGCTGGGCTCCGTGCCGTTGGTGGTGTAGCGGATGGTGGCGTCCTCCCCGGAGGTCAGCGTCAGCAAAAAGGCGCTGGTCTGGTATAGATCGGTCTTAGAGAAGACGGGGGCCTTGGCATAGCCCATAGCGTACCGATCGCTGTTGCGGCCGCCCTTGGTGGGCTTTGTGAAGAAGACTCGGGCGATGCTGCCGTTCCCCTCCACCCGGCCGGAACTGATATCGGGCTCCAGAGCGCCGGTCAAAAACCGGTCCCGCAATGCGCCGGTCTCGTCCAGCAGGTACAACGTCTCCCCGCCCATGGACAGGCCGAAATCGCCTACGCCGCCCTGCTGCCGCTCCGCGTGGGAGGTGGTCTCGAAGACGGCATAGCCGCCGGGTGCCAGGATGCCGGAAAGAGGGATAGCCTTCTCCCCGCCCCTGTCCTTGGCCAGCTGCCATCCCTCCAGGGATATCTGAGCGTCCGTGGCGTTATAGAGCTCGATCCAGTCGTTGTTCCCCGCCCCGGCGTAGGCGCAGACCTCGCTGATGAACACGCCGGTATAGTCGTAGCAGCCCTTGTCCGCGGCGGTGTAGGACGGAAGTCCGTTCTCCCGGCCGGGGGTGGGCACGAAATAGTATTCGCCGTTGGCGCTTACGGACACGTCGGACCGGATCACCGGCGGCAGATCAAAGGTGGTGTAGGAAAGGGCATCGGCGTCATAGAGGACCACCTGCTCCCGCCGGTTCAGAGAAAAGTCGGCCTGCAGGAGACCGTCCGCCCGGGGCTGGCCGTCGCCGCCCAGCAGGACCAAGAGATACCCGCCCGCAGGCACGGTCACGTCCGGGAAGGGCCACTTATCGAGGTCGTCCTCCCCGTCGGACAGGAACCAGTTCCGTAGAGAGATATCGGCCGGAGAGTCGTTGCGGAACTCCACGAAGTCGCAGTACTGGCCGTCGGGGGTCACAGCGGCATACTTGCCGTCGATCAGCAGTTCGGAGAGGCTGAAGCCCAGGCTGTCCACCTTCACGGGGTCCAAGGAAGTGAAGATCCTGCCGTTGGCGCTGCCGGGAGTCGGCTCCGTGCAGTAGCCCCAGGCCCCGTCCAGATACGCCCAGCTCATGTCCGCCTCCAGAGGCGGCACCGTGACCGTGCAAATCTCCCGCCCGTCGCCGCCGAAAAGATACAGCGTCTCGCCCCGGCGGGCGATGCCCATGGGCACGGAGGGGTGGCTGTTTTCGCAGCAGCAGATGGCCAGATACTGGCCAGGCCTCAGGTCCACCTGGGGCAGGCGGTACTTGTCGGGCTTCTCCGGATTGTCCGTAACGTACAGGCGGCCCAGGTCCACGGTCGCGGCACCGAGGTTGCAGAGCTCGAACCAGTCCGCAGCCTCACAGCCCGCATAGGCACCGGCCTTGTCGCCGGAGGTGCGGACCTCGGTGAACTGAAGCTGGATCCCCTCGGACGAGGCTCCGAACAGGGACACGGGCGCCAATCCTTCCTCCGAAAGGGCGGACGTAGGCGAGGGCACCCGCTCCCGGGTGTCCTTCAGCTCAGGCGCCGGCGCGGGCGTGCAGGCTGCCAACAGGAGCAGCAGGAGCAGCCACGCCATGCTGTGTTTCACCGTCCGTCGCAAGATACTTTCGGTCTCCTTCTCAAAATCTCATAGAAATATAGTATACCATATCCCGCCATCCCATTCAACGGGCCTGCGGCGCGATCCTGTCCAGGGCCTCGAACAGTTCCTCATGGGTGGCGTAGGGATGCAGGATGTAGTATCGATCCCCCGCCAGCATGGCGGAGAGGCGGCCTCGGGTAAGGTCGTAAAAGATGTGGACCTCCTTCCCCATGTCCCGGGCCCGGGCAAGCTCGTACCCCACCCCGTGGGAGGGCGTGGTGCACTCGGCCACCACGAGATCGCTTTCGGTGAGCCAGGCCATGTCACGCTGGAAGATCTCCTCCTCGGTCATGGTCCGCTCCCCCTCCTCCTGCAGGGATTCGAGGCCCACGTGCTCCGTCAATACCCCGCAGCCCCGGTCCTCCAAAAAGGCGATCATCTCCCCGTACAGGGCCGCGTCCTGCCGCCCGCCCCGGATGGAACCGGCAAAGTATACCTTCTTCATGCTATGCCTCCTATACGCCCTTGAGAAGCTTGATCCTGTCCCGATAGTCGGGCAGGACGCTTTCGATGAACCCGTAAAACGCCCGGCTGTGGTCCTTGTAGCGGATATGGGCCAGCTCGTGGACCACCACGTAGTCGATGGCCGCCTCCGGGTAGGCCATGAGCCGCCAGGAGAAGGACAGCCGGTCCTTCCCGGAGCAGCTGCCGAAGCGGGTCTTGGCTGAGGTCACGGTGAGGCCCGCGGGCTGTACGCCCATGCGTTTGGCGTAATAATCGATCTTCGCAGGCAGGATGGCTTTGGCCCGCTTCACGTAAAGGGGCTTGTCCTCCTCCCGGATATGGGGCAGTTTTTCCTGCCGCCGGGCCTGCCGGGCTTTTGCGGCCTCGATCCAATCCGCCCGCTCCGCCACGAAGGCGTCGATGCGCCACGGGGGCGTGAAACGGGGCGCCCGGACCAGGACGCCGCCTTCAGCGTCCACCTCCACGCTCATGGTCCGCCGACTGGAGCGGATGAGTTCGTACGCGATCTTTCCCATAATAAGAGCAGTATATCACAAGTCCCTGCAGACCGCAATCTGGACAAACCGTTTTTCAGCAGGTACAATGTAGACAAAGAGACGGGAGGCGCACATGGGCACAAACAAGGAAGCCATATTGTTCGATTTGGACGGGACGCTGTGGAACTCCGCCCGGGAGGTGCTGCTGTGCTGGAACCAGGTGCTATCGCCCGTGGGTTGCCATGTCACCGCGGCGGAAATGGACCGGCTCATGGGCCTCACGCCCCGAGAGATCGGCGATGTTCAGTTCCCCGATCTGCCGCCTGCGGCGCGGTACGCCCTGACGGACAGGTGCCTGCAATCGGAGGACCCCTATCTCTACGAGCATGGCGCACGGCTCTATCCGAAGGTGCGGGAGACATTGCGGACGCTGCGGCGCCGCTACTTCATCGGCCTCGTAAGCAACTGTACGGAGGGCTACGCCCTTGCCTTCCTCCACGCCCACGGGCTCACCGATCTGTTCGACGATCACGAGACGGCGGGCCGGACAGGCTGCGGCAAGGGGGAGAACATCGCCCTGCTCCTAAATCGAAACGGCATCAAAAAAGCGGTGTACGTAGGCGACACCGCCAAGGATCGAGCGGCTGCTCAAGCAGCTGGGATCCCCTTCGTCTACGCCAGCTGGGGCTTCGGGGACCTGGGGGACGTTCAGCCTACGGCCATGCTCTTTTCCGAGCTCCCCGCAGTCGTTTCCTCCGTCATGGAGGCGTGAGCGTCCGACCTTTCAAAATGGACCACTCCGTCCAATCTATATTCGGCATACAGGTTCACAAAGGAGCTGAGGGAGCACACGATGGGCTCCCCTTCCTGATACGTCACGTCGTCGACGGTCCGGGCAGAGCTGTCGGAAAAATACACCTGACCGTTCCGGATGCCATGGATGAACAGAACGTGACCGTACTTCCTTCCCGAGGAGCTGACGCCCCGCTGGAAGCCCACCAGGATGTTCTCCGCCGCAGGATCGTCTCCAACGATCGCATGCAGGGCCTCTGAAAGGGAATAGCTCCGGGCGCTGTAGGTAAAAACGTCGTAACCGCCGGTGGTCTGATCCAAACCGCGATAGATGTCGTACGTGTTCTTGCCGCTGGCACTCAAATAGGAAGTGTTGATGCCCAGGACCACCAGCTGATTGGCTACGTAGGCCCCGCAGTAGCCCTTGAAGGATTTGCGGTGGGCCCGCTTTCGGGCTGCCTTGTAGGTGTCCCGGATCTGTTGACACAGCTGATCGTTGCTGACGCTCACGTGGCTGGAGGTCTCTTCCGCCTCCTGGCGTTCGCCCTCGGCCACCTTCTCTTCGTTGGCCAGGGAGGCGTTGGAGGTCCATATAAGGAGTACGAAAAGAAGGAACGCCACAGCTTTTTTGACTCGCTTCATGGACCTTCCCCTTTCCCGTTTTTTTGCATGCTACCATACGGATTTATTTTTTTCAGGGTTTTCGATGTTTGTTTATAATCTATTTCAAAAAAATCTGATAGTTCATCATTTAGCAATAAAATGTCCGGTTTTTGGTCATTTTTGGCCATCTGCGCTTCAAAGCCCACCCTTGTCAGACGAGGGAAAAGATGGTATGATGAGTTGTATCCCGCGACAAAAAGAAACACAAAATATAAAGGAGAAAAAACGAACATGGCAGTTAGTCTGAAAGGCCGTTCCTTCCTCACCATCATGGACTTCACCCCCGAAGAGATCCGCTATATGCTGGACCTTGCCAAAGAGCTCAAGGTCAAGAAGAAAGCCGGCGTAAAGGGCGACACCCTTTCGGGCAAGAACATCGTCCTGCTCTTTGAAAAGACCTCCACCCGCACCCGCTGCGCCTTCGAAGTGGCGGCCATGGACGAGGGGGCCGGCGTCACGTTCCTGGATTCCAAGTCCTCCCAGATGGGCAAGAAGGAATCTTTGGCCGACACCGCCAAGGTGTTGGGTCGCATGTTCGACGGCATCGAATACCGCGGCTTCGACCAGAAGGTTGTGGAGGACCTGATGAAGTATTCCGGCGTGCCCGTATACAACGGCCTTACCGACGTGGACCATCCCACCCAGGCTCTTGCGGATATCCTCACTTTGGAAGAGAACGTGGACAAGCCCCTCAATCAGTGCAAGCTGGTATTCTGCGGCGACACCCGGAACAACGTGGCCTACTGCCTCATGTACATCTGCTCCAAGCTGGGCATCCACTACTGCGGCTATGGGCCCAAGGAGCTCTACCCCGCCGCCGAGGTCATGGCCCGCTGTGCAGAAGCTGCCAAGGAGAGCGGCGCCGTCATCGAGATCAGCGACGATCCCGCCATCGTGGAGGGCGCCGACGCCCTGTATACCGATATTTGGGCCTCTATGGGCGAGGAAGCGCTGATCCCGGAACGTGTAAAGCTCCTGACCCCCTTCAAGGTCACCAAGGAGCTCATGGAGCGGACCGGCAATAAGAAGTGCATCTTCCTCCACTGCCTCCCCTCCTTCCACGATTTCAACACCACCATGGCCAGCGAGCAAATGAAGCTGGGCTACGACATCCGGGAGGTCACGGACGACGTGTTCCTGTCCGAGAACAGCAAGGTCTTCGACGAGGCCGAGAACCGGCTCCATACCATCAAGGCCGTGCTGGTGGCCACCCTGGGCAACCTGTGAGGAGAATGCTATGCGGAACGTTAACGTAGCCCTGTGGGGCTTTGGGGCCATGGCCAGCGGCATCGCCAAGGTGCTGCTCGAGAAGGAAGGCGTCACCGTCATCGGCGCCTGCGACATCGACCCCAACAAGATCGGCAAAAGCATCTATGAGCTTTTAGGCGTGGAGCAGGGCGACCGGCCCGACGCCCGCGTCACCGACGACATCGCCGCCCTCATCGACCGGGAGAAATGCGATATCTGCGTCATCGCCACGGATTCCTTTACCAAGAAGGTGTACCCCAAGGTATGCTACGTGGTGGAACGGGGCGTGAACGTGATCACCACCGCCGAGGAGATGAGCTACCCCATGGCCCAGGATCCCGAGCTTTCTGAGGCCATGGACATCCTGGCGAAGACCCACGGCGTGTCCATCCTGGGCAC